>CAILYI010000037.1 GCA_903838415.1 uncultured Anaerolineae bacterium
GAACGCACGGATCGCAAACGCGTTGGCGCTGTCAGAAAAGGCAAGCCGCGCACTGAAAAGTTCGAAATGCCTAATGAACCTCCTTCAGAGCCGGAACCGACTGTTTTCGAATTGGCTTGGCAGGCTGCACTCGACCGCGCAAAAGCAGAAAAAGCGGCCAAATCCAAAAAAGCCAAAGCCGGCGATCACCAACAGGATGATATTCTCGATCGCACTTTGAAAAATCGTCTTCCCACCGCCTGAGTTTCTATTCCAACCAAAGCCTCGCCTGTTGGCGAGGCTTTTCTATTTATTGACAATTGGACACATATTTGATATGATCTATCCAATTTAGAAAACCTCAAGGAGAAAATCCATGCTGCAAGAAATCGAAACCACCAAACAAGAGAACATCGATACTGTAAACATCTCCGCAGCAGCCGCTGAAGCTGTGCGCGGCATCCTGGCCGAACGCAAGCTCGAAGACTATTCTCTGCGCGTGTATGTTGCAGGGAGCGGTTGCAGCGGCGTCAGTTTTGGGATGGCGCTTGAAAATAATATCCGCGAAAATGACCTTACCTTCCAGGCCCATGAAGTGCAGATCGTTGTGGACGATCAGTCCATCAATTATCTGCGCGGCGCGACCATTGATTTCGTCAATGATCCTGCGCGCGGAGCAGGTTTCACAGTTGATAATCCGTCGAACGTTGCCGGATCCTGTTCCTGCGGTTCCAAAAGCGCCAGCAACGAACAATCCGAGGGCTCAAGCTGCGCCTGTGGCGGCAGCTGCGGCTGCAACTAATTTTTTGGGAATAATAAAAGAGACCGGGCAAAAGCCTGGTCTCTTTTTCGTTAAACCTGTGATTTCAACGCCCACGCAAGAACGATATCAAAGACCCAAAGCCACCGACCAGAACCAGGAGGCTGATTACCAATCCAAGCGGGATACCGCCAGTCCTTGGACCAGCATTTTCGTAAGTCGGGATTACGAGCGGCCCGGGTGGCGTAAAGGTCGGTAAACGAGTAGCTGTCAATTGCGGGATGAAAGCCGCCGCGAGGGTCGGGTCAATCGTCGGCGTGGTAGCGGGCGTGGGGGTGGGAGGCGGCTCCACGATCGGAAGCCCGGAGTTAGCAGAAAGTCCAACCAGGGGCGCATAAACCCAGCCGACATTCCCGGGAACGCCGTCGTAATGAATCTGGATCCAATCGCCTCCGGGAGAGCGACCAAGCGCCGAGGCTGTTTCACCTGTCAGCAGTACACCAATCGGCGCATATAAAAAAGAACTCGGCCCGGAGCGAACATTGATCTGTTCCGGATAGGTTACTTTGATCGTAGGGCCGGTCGGCGTGCTGGTCACCGTGGGAACAGAACCGGTTGGCTGCTGGGCTGCAACTTTTTGGGCTGCGGGAACGTTAAATATTAAAATAAGAAGCCCGATTAAGAAAATAATCCACAGAACTGGTTTAAACGAATAACGCATCGACACACCTATTCCTGTCATATTTAGCAAAGGTGATTATAATCGAAACTATGGAACAGCGAATCTTTCACGGAACTATGAGTCCCGCTGACATTGCCGAAGGTTTATTGGCGTATTTTAACCGCGGCAACTTGCGCACGCAGACTTTTGGCGATGACAACGAAATGCGCGTGCAAATCGCCACCCGCCCAGGCGCGAACAGCGGTGGCGAAACCGCCGTAACGGTGCAAATCCAAAAAGTGGATGACGGGGTAATGGTCTCCATTAGCGATCAGGCCTGGTTCGGCGTCGCAGCCAGTATGGGACAAACCGTCATTTCCACGCTAATGAATCCCTGGAATCTGCTGGGACGGCTGGATGACATCGCACAGGATGTGGAAAATCTACAAATCCACGAAAAAATCTGGCAAGTTGCCGGCGCGACGGCAAAAGCAAATCATGCCAGCACGCAGATTTCTGAACGTTTACAACGACTGGAGTGTCTGTTTTGCGGCACTGCCAACCCGGTCGGCGAAGGCAACTGCATTGCCTGCGGCGCGCCGCTGGGCAACATCCAGCCGCGCACCTGCCCGACTTGCGGCTTTGTGGTTCTCAGAAACGAACAAAACTGCCCAAGTTGCGGAAAAATAATTTCGCAGACTTAAAAGTAAACCTTCGAAACCGAGTCGTTTCGAAGGTTTACTTTTAAGCAGGATAGATATCGGGGTTGACGTGGTTGGGAAGTTTTTCGCCATCCAACCCAGCCAACAGGTTTTCACAGGCCATTTCAGCCATGCGACGACGAGTCCCATGAGTTGCCGAACCGATATGCGGCACGATAAAGCTATTCGGCAAATCATAAAGAGGATGCTCGGGCGGCAGCGGCTCAGGGTCGGTGACATCCAGCGCCGCACCGGCAATCCAGCCTTCACGCAGCGCGCGGACAAGGGCATCATTAACGATGATCGGCCCGCGCGCAGTATTGATCAGCGTGGCGGTAGGTTTCATTTTTTTCAAAGCTGTTTCATCGATCAGCCCGCGAGTTTTCGCATTAAGCGGGCAATGCAAGCTGACAAAATCGCTTTCACGAAGTAAATTGTCCAGAGAACGAAATTCCGCCGAATATTGGGCATCGACTTCAGGCAGATGTTTGGAATCTGTATAAATGAGTTTCAGCCCAAACCCTTTGGCACGCTCAGCGACAGCCTTGCCAATTTTCCCCATGCCCACTATCCCCAGGGTTGCCCCGCGTAAATCCGCGCCTAACCAACCTGTCGGGCTCCAGGTGCGCCAAAAACCATCCTTGGCATCCATGGCGGCCTTGAACAATGTCCGCGCGGAAGATAGCAGCAAGGCCAAAGTCAAATCGGCCGTGGCGTCAGTGAGCACGCCTGGAGTGTTGCCAACCGGAATTTTCCGCAGGGTGCAGGCAGCGATGTCGATGTTGTCGAATCCGACCGCCATGTTGCTAACCACGCGCAAACGCGGCGCGGCCTCCAGCAAGGCACTATCCACTTTATCGGTAAGCAAGCACAAGATGCCCTCCGCTCCTCCGAGCTGCTCCAACAGATGCGGGGCAAAGCCCGGGGGCTCGGCTGGACCAACCAGCAGTCTGACTCGCCCTTGTAGCGTGGAAATCCATTCAGGCGGCAGGGGATGCGTAAGAATAACCAGGGGTAAGGCCATCAAAGTCTCCTTCGTTTCAAATCCGTATTTTGATGGTTGTATCAGTAGAGTGACTTTTTATCAAGTCTACGGGAAAAATTCAGGCGGATGATGGTTTCCCGGGATTGCTATTTCTCGCACATAAACCTATAATTATCTCAGTATCATGCGCAGGGATAAAAATGAGTAACCAATTGAGTGACATCGAAAAACGAATTCAAGACCTGATCGAGGTACACTTGGTGAAGTATCTGCCAGTACCGAGCACTCAGGAACTTATCACGCAACAATTAGCGGAAATATTACGCGCCAATTTTCCGACTCAAAATCCGGAAGATGCGCCAAGGATAATTCCGGATCATTACTTGCTGGTCGTTCATCCTGCTAAAATGGCACAATGGCAAAGTGACTCGCGCCTGATGGATGAACTCACTGAAGTCTTCAAGCTGGTGGCGGATGAATCTGGTATAAAATTTACCAACGCACCTTCCATTGAGCTTACAGCAGACCCTTCCATGCCCTTTGACGAAATCGACATCCGAGCCAGCAGCGAAGAAACCATCGCGGAGACCCAAAACTTGACCCAGAGCAGCAGTGATGAAATTCCCAAGCGGGCTGCGTTCTTAATTGTTGGTGGTACGAAAGTTTTCCCGCTTGATCAGGCCGTCACCAACATCGGGCGGCGCCTCGATAATCACCTGGTGGTGGATGATCCGCGCGTCTCGCGCTATCATTCCCAGATACGGTATGTGCGGGGACGTTTTATTATCTTTGATCTGAATTCCACGGGCGGGACTTTTATCAACGGCCAGCGCACAGCGCAATCCGTTCTCTACCCAGGCGATGTAGTTTCCCTGGCGGGGTTACCGATCGTATTCGGCCAGGATAACCCTCCGCCGACAATTCAGACCGGTGATACGGCACCCCTTTCGCCTGTATCCAGCGAGCGCAAGACGGTAAATCTGGCTAACGAATCAGACGACGACCCAACATGAGCGGCTTTATATTGCTTGGCTTGAGAATCCTGTCAGCCATAGCACTGTACGCGTTTCTGGGATGGGCGCTTTATTTATTCTGGCGCTCGCTACGACAAGATGCGCTGGCGCTAAGTGCGCGTCAGGTTTTGCCGCTGACTCTTCTCGTCAGTTCGCCGGATGAAGAAGACCGATTATTGCATTTCACGGAAAATGACGTGATCATCGGGCGTGACTCCGAGTGTCAATGCATCCTGACTCACGCAACCGTCTCCGCGCGGCATGCCCGGCTGGCATTTCATCACAGCCAATGGTGGTCAGATGACTTGCTATCAACCAATGGCACGAAATTAAACGATGAGCCGCTGCAAATGCCCACCGTGGTACTCAACGGGGATACAATAAAATGCGGTCAGGTGACATTGACTATCATGTTTGACGCACAAATTCATTCCACTGCAGGAGAATAGACATGACCCAAACACTCGCTGTTGCTGTTATTGGTGGCTCAGGCCTGTATGCCATGAAAGGGCTGACCGAGACCACTGAGCACATCGTTGATACACCCTTTGGTAAACCAAGTTCTCCCATCGTTACCGGCTTACTGGAAGGCCAGCGAGTTGCGTTTCTGGCGAGGCATGGCATCGGTCATTCCATCACCCCAACCGAGGTCAATTATCGGGCCAACATTTACGCGTTAAAAAAGCTGGGCGCAACGCGGATTGTCAGCATCAGCGCCTGCGGCTCCTTGCGCGATGATTATGCTCCCGGCGATATCGTCATCCCAGACCAAATCTACGACAATACCAAGAGCCGCCGCCGCTCGTTTTTCGGGGAAGGAATGGTTGCACATGTCGGCGTGGCAGATCCGTTCTGTCCGGACTTAAGCCAACAAATGTTCGAGGCGGTCAAAGGAGCAGGAGCGGTCGTCCATAAAGGCGGAACGCTCATCACCATTGAAGGGCCACGCTTCTCCACCAAAGCCGAATCCAACGTATTCCGCTCCTGGGGCATGTCCATTATCGGTATGACCGCCTCGCCCGAAGCGTTCCTGGCCCGCGAAGCAGAAATTTGCTACAGCACCATGGCGCATGTCACTGATTATGACGTCTGGCATATTTCCGCAGAACCGGTCACTGTCGATATGGTCATCCAAACCTTGATCAAAAACACCATCGCAGCCCAAGAATCGCTCCGGTTGCTGGTGAAAAGTTTAGGCGACGCCACATCCTGCAATTGTGGGAATGCCCTTTCCGATGCGCTCATCACCAATCAAGCCGCTATCCCGGCCGAGACACGCGAAAAACTCGACTTGCTGGTTGGCAAATACCTGAAATGATCCAATCAAAATACGCAGTACGTGCGTAAAAGATCAAAAATTACCGCGTACTGCGTATTCATAACACCATCAACCATTTGTTTGCAACCTACCGTCCTCCGGCACAAATCCAAAGCCGCCTGCTCAAGCTGGCAGCGCTTTTTTTGTCCCTGTACGCGCTGATTCTGACGCTTTCTCCGGTCGCGCGCGCACGTTCCTGGGACGCAGATTTGCGCTGGTCACACTGGCTGGGCCTCGGCATTTGGGCGCTGGCAGTTTTTCTGGTGCATTGGCAAATTACGCTCCGCGCCCCAGACGCTGATCCATACCTGCTGCCAGCTGCTGCCCTGCTGGCAGGTTGGGGATTGTTGAGCATCTGGCGGCTGGATGTGGATTTCGGCCTGCGGCAGGCCATTTGGCTGGCTTTTTGCGTGGCGGTTTTCCTGGTTGGATTGAGATTGCCGGGCAATCTCGAAATTTTACGCCGTTATAAGTATATTTTCCTGACCTTCGGCTTATTCCTGACCGCCCTCACCCTGATCTTTGGTACCAATCCTGGCGGCAGCGGACCGCGCCTGTGGCTGGGATGCTGCGGCTTATACCTGCAACCGTCCGAACCGCTTAAGCTGCTGCTGGTAGTTTATCTCGCCGCCTACTTTGCCGATCGCATTCCCATCCGCACGCGACTGCTGCCCCTGCTCATCCCGACATTGTTCCTGACGGGACTTGCCCTGATCATTCTGATCATTCAACGTGACCTGGGAACTTCCAGCATTTTCATTTTCCTGTATGCCACAATGGTCTACCTTGCAAGCGGAAAACGGCGCCTGCTGCTCGGGTCGTTGGGACTCCTGGTTCTCGCGGCCGTCGTCGGATATTTTTTCGTCGATATCATCCATGTCAGACTGGCAGCCTGGGTTGATCCCTGGGCTGATCCATCCGGGCGTTCCTACCAGCTGATTCAATCGATTCTGGCCGTGGCAAACGGCGGATTATTCGGACGCGGCCTGGGCATGGGCGCGCCCGGTCTTGTCCCCGTGGCTCATTCAGACTTTATTTTCACCAGTATCGCCGAAGAAAGCGGGCTGGCTGGCACGCTGGCCCTTTTGGGTTTGCTGGCCGTGATCGTCATGCGCGGATTCATCATCGCCATTCGCGCTGCCAGTAATTTTCGCCGCTTATTGGCTGCAGGCATCACCATTTATTTTGGCGCGCAGAGCATACTCATCATCGGCGGGAATCTGCGTCTTTTACCGCTGACCGGCGTCACATTACCTTTCGTTTCCTATGGCGGCTCATCGCTGCTGACAGCGTTCATCGGCCTGTTGATTCTCATCCAAATCAGCAACGAGGTTGACGAAGAAGCGGCCGCCCTGCCCACTCCGCAGCCTTTTCTGAACATGGCTGGATTGGTTTGGATCGGGCTGCTGGCTTGCGCTCTGACCAACGGCTGGTGGGCCACCATCCGCGCTGATGATTTGCTCATCCGCACTGACAATCCGCGCCGCGCCATTGCTGATCGCTTTGTGCCTCGCGGCGGGATTCTCGACCGTCAGAACCGCGCCATCACCATCACCAGCGGCGCGCCGGGCACATATTCACGGCAATACCTGGTTCCGCAACTCTCATCCATTACCGGATACACACATCCCATTTACGGGCAGGCGGGACTTGAAGCCTCGCTGGATCCTTATCTGCGCGGATTACAGGGCAATCCCAATCTACTCATCTGGTGGGAGCATATTCTTTACGGCCAGCCACCTGCTGGATTGAACGTGCGGCTGAATATCGATATCGACATCCAGAAAAAGGCTGATTACTTATTGGGGACGCATTCCGGCGCGCTGGTGCTGATCAACGCGCAAACGGGAGAAACCCTGGCGATGGCATCTCACCCAACTTTTGATGCCAATTTGATGGATACCATCGGCGAAACCTTGCCCAACGCCCCCAACGGCCCACTGTTTAATCGTGCCACACAGGGACTCTACCCTGTCAGTCCCGCCATCAAGCCGCTGATGGATGCCACTTATGGGGCTGCCGCGCCGCCCAAAGATGAACTCGTCAACTTTTATCAACGACTGGGTTTTTACAACACCCCCGAACTGCGCCTGCCCGCCGCCGCTGCCGCCAAACCAGGGACTCTGGATAATCTGAGCATCAGCCCTGTACAAATGGTCTCAGCCATTGCCGCGCTCAGCAATCAGGGACTTTGTCCCGGCGTTCAAATCGCCAGCGCCGTGGAAACGCCGACCGAAGGTTGGGTAATCCTGCCAGCGCCGGAAAATCCCATCCAATGCCTGCCCGCTGACGACGCAAAACGGGTAACGGAATCACTTCAGAGCAGCGACAAGCTGTTTTGGGAGTATACCGGCAGCGGCTTTGACAAATCCCAGCCGGTTACCTGGTATCTGGCCGGGACGTTGGAGAACTGGTCGGGCACGCCGCTGGCAGTCGTTGTCATCCTTGAAGAAAGCGCGCCTATCACCGCTGCGGAGATCGGCCACGGAGTATTACAACAGGCCATCAAACCATAAGAATCAAAAAGCCAGACAATGAATGCCTGGCTTTTTGATGAAAAGCGAACTACTTGGCGTTGTAGCCGGGACCTTTTTTGTAATAATCGTAATTGGCTTGAACGTCAGCGGATAAATCGACGGTTTCGCCCTTGGTGAGTTTCTTGGCCGTTTCAAGGACGACTGCATCGCCATGATGATTGGTGCCTTCATAGTGGCCGGACAAACCCACGCTGCTGATGAACTCACCGCCCTTGGCAGTATACGCCGAGGGGACTTCGTCTTCAGGGAAAATGGCCGCATACGGGCATTCTGGCACACAGGCGCCGCAATCGATGCAGGTATCTGGATCGATATAAAACAGTGGCCATTGTTCCTGCGGCTTTCCGGGGGTGATGCACTCCACCGGGCAGACCTCAACACACCCGCTATCGCGCAAGCACAAGCTGGTAATAATATGAGTCATAACGCTTCCTCCTTGATAAGATGAACTTACTTATTCATTATAGCGATGTTTTTATACTCATGCAATTATCTACTCAATTGGATGTGTGGTGATTTTTCCATCATCCCGGCACGGAAGCTAAATATAGTATCGATTGACATTCATCGCACAAGGAGATTCCCAATGATTTCCCAGACATCTATCCCCCAGCCCAATTCCAAAATGTGTTTCATCTGCGGATTGGAAAATCCGGTTGGGCTAAAGCTCCGAATCTATCAGACCGAACCCGGCGTAATTGAGACGAGCTATACCGCCCCGGAACATTTCCAGGGCTACCCGGGCGTCTTGCACGGTGGAATTGTCGCCACCATTCTAGACGAAATCAGCGGGCGCGCGCAAATGGGAGACCCGTCAGCCCCACGATTTATGTTCACCGCCAAACTGGAAGTGCGTTATCGCAAGAACGTCCCCACCGGCAAACCGCTAAAAATCATCGGCAAAGCCGGCAAATCCAAGGGAAAATCGGCGGAAGGCTGGGCTGGGATTTACAACGAAGAAGGCACATTGCTCGCCGAGGCAAACACTTTGCTGATTAATGTCCCGCAGGAATTACTCGACACAACCAATTTGGATCAACTGGGCTGGAAGGTTTATCCGGAATAACAAAAACTCCCGAAATTGCCGATTTCGGGAGTTTCAATTTTAATCCTGGCTGATGGCTTGCACCAACGCCGCGCGCCGCGCCAGCGCATCACGCATGACTGCGCGCAACAAGTCCAACGCCCGAATCAGGCGTTCATCCGCGAGACTGTAGACAATGACTGTCCCGCGTCGTTCAGTATTGACCATGCCGCGCTCACGAAGAATTTTAAGATGACGGGAGATCATGGGCTGAGAAATATTCAGCAAATTGCATAACTCCGTGACGTTGACCGGGCCGGTGGCAAGTTCATACAAAATCAGGATCCGGGTTGGATCCGCCAGGCCGCCGCAAATTTCCGCATGGAGTTGAGTTACTTCAGATTCTAAGTTGGTAAACATGTCAGTCCTCTTATATACCCATATATTAGATAAGAATAACCTTATTTCCATGCGTGAAACAGTGGAAATTGTCATAAAACCATAGGGAAATATGTAACCACCTGACCATTTTATGGCGAGAGCCCCGCATGAATTCCCAAAGCCTCACGCCAACAAGCACAGCAAACGACTCTCATCCTGTATAATACAGGTTGTCAGACACATTTAATCTACCATGGAGCTACCATGATCACAAATTACTTTCGTCCTGAAACCATCAAAGAAGCACTTGAGTTACTCTCCCAACCCGATACGCGCCCGCTGGGCGGCGGCACCTGGCTAAACCAACCACATGACGAAAAATTCGTCGTTGTGGATTTGCAGGCGCTTGGT
Source organism: uncultured Anaerolineae bacterium (assembly GCA_903838415.1). Classification (GTDB taxonomy): domain Bacteria; phylum Chloroflexota; class Anaerolineae; order Anaerolineales; family Villigracilaceae; genus UBA5195. The sequence goes on from CAILYI010000037.1 coordinate 9,771, forward strand.
TTGAACAAAATCCACAAAGCTGGCAACAACCTCGATATTGACGCCTGCGTCACACTTCAGCAGTTACTCGAATCACCTGAATGCCCCGTTGCCTTGAAACAAGCCATCCGGCTTGATTCTTCCCTGAACATTCGCAGCACTGCAACAGTGGCGGGCTCATTGGTCAGCGGTGACGGACGCTCGACGTTTGCAACTGCCATGCTGGCGCTGGATGCAAAAATAACCACCACCACTGACCAGTCAACAGAAACCAGCGGAATTGGAGAATTCCTGCCGCTGCGCCCAACTGGGCTGATCACCAAAATCAGCATTCCACTCAACTTCAAAACCGCGTTTGAGATGGTCGCCCGCACCCCCGCAGACAAACCGATCGTGTGCGCCGCGCTGGCCCAATGGACAAGCGGACGTACCCGCCTGGCACTCGGCGGCTACGGCAAAGCTCCCACCCTCGCCATGGACGGCACTGAATCTGACGGCATCGACTCCGCCGCCCAAAACGCCTTCCACGAAGCCAGTGACGAATGGGCTTCGGCAGAATACCGCATGGATGTGGCAATCACGCTGTCGAAACGGTGTTTGGAAGCAGTCAGCAGCAATCAGTAAAAGCCGCCGCATGAAGGAAATCAAACCAATTACCCAGATTCCACTTTACCAATAAACCAATTTTCCAGCTTCCGGAGTCTCAATGTCTTTCACCCTCCAACAATTTCGCGCCATTCCTGAAATTAACGCCGATGCCAAATTCCTTATCCATGACAAAACCGGCGCGCGCCTGCTCTCCATCGTCAACAATGACGAGAACAAATGCTTTGGCATTTCCTTCCGTACGCCGCCCGCCGATAACACCGGCGTCGCCCATATCATGGAACACTCCGTGTTATGCGGTTCGCGCAAATACCCGGTCAAGGAACCGTTTGTCGAAATCCTGAAAGGCTCGCTCCAGACTTTTGTCAACGCCTTCACCTTTCCCGATAAAACCTGCTACCCGCTCGCCAGCCAAAACTTGAAAGACTTTTACAATCTGGTCGATGTTTATCTCGACGCAGTCTTTTATCCGCTGCTGCCCGAGCATACCTTGCGTCAGGAAGGCTGGCATTACGAAATCGAATCACTCGAGGCGCCGATAACCTTCAAAGGCGTGGTTTTCAACGAGATGAAAGGTGCCTACTCATCGCCCGACGACCTTCTTGGCGATAAATCGCGCAGTTCGCTGTTCACAGACCACACCTACGGACTCGATTCCGGCGGCGATCCACTCGCCATCCCAGACCTGACTTACGCCGCATTCAAAGCTTTTCACGAAACCTATTATCACCCGTCAAACGCTTACATCTACTTCTACGGCGACGATCCTGAAGATGAACGTCTGCGCATTCTCGACGCATGGCTGAACGATTTCGATAAGAAAGATGTCAACTCCGCGATTCCGCTTGAGCCGCGATTCAGTGCGCCCAAAAAGATGACTTTCCCCTACGATTCGGGCGACTCCGTTGAAGCGAAATCATACCTGACCCTGAACTGGTTACTGCCTGAAGTGACCGACGTTCAAACCACCCTGAGCCTTTCCGTCCTTTCGCATATTTTGCTCGCCACCCCGGCCTCGCCCCTTAAAAAAGCCCTGATCGAATCGGGGCTCGGCGAAGACGTGACCGGCGGCTACGAGGAGCAATTGCGGCAAACGATGTTCTCCGCCGGGCTGAAAGGTGTTCAAAACGAAAACCTGGAAAAGGTTGAACAACTGATTCTAGCAACCCTGACCGGCCTCGCCAAAGACGGGCTTGACCCTGAAACCATCGCCGCCAGCATGAATACCGTTGAATTTCATCTGCGCGAACAAAATACCGGGCATTTTCCACGCGGCCTTTCGCTGATGCTGAGCGCGCTGACCAGTTGGCTCCATGAAGGCAACCCGCTCGAGGCACTGGCCTTCGAAAGTCCGCTGGCAACTCTCAAAGAGAATGTCAAAGCCGGTCGTTACTTTGAAACGCTGATTGACCAATACCTGCTCAACAATCCGCACCGCAGCACCGTCACGCTCACCCCAGATGCCGATGAAGGCAAACGACGCGATAATATCGAAACAGAGCGGCTGACCAAAGTCAAGGCCGCCATGTCCCCCGCCGAGTTGGAAAAAGTCATCAGCGACGCCGCCGACCTGAAACTCCGGCAGGAAACGCCCGATTCTCCCGAGGCACTGGCCAGCATCCCGGCTCTTAAACTCGCGGACATCGACCGAAATATCCGCACAATTCCCAGCGCAACGGTTGAGCTGTCCAACGTCAAAACCTTTCACCACGATTTATTCACCAATAACATCGTCTATCTGGATCTCGGCTTTGACCTGCAAACGCTGCCGGAAGACCTGCTGCCTCTTGCCGGGCTTTTTGGCCGCCTGTTGCTCGAAATGGGCACCGAGAAAGACAATTTTGTCAAACTAACCCAGCGCATCGGACGCGATACGGGTGGCATCCGCTCGGCCGGGGTGAATTCCGCCATTCGTGAGTCTGATAAAGCGGCGACCTGGTTCTTTTTGCGGGGCAAAGCTGTCGCAACGCAATCCGCCGCGCTGCTTGATATCCTGAAAGACATCCTGCTGACCACACGTCTCAACTATCGCGACCGTTTCAAACAAATCGTGCTGGAACGCAAAGCCGGGCTGGAATCCGGGCTGATACCGGGCGGCTCAAGCGTGGTCAATCAACATCTGCGCGCCCATTTCAACAAAGCTGACTGGGTTTCCGAACAAATGCACGGCCTGACCCACCTGTTTTTCCTGCGCGAACTGGCCGAAGCGATTGATAAGGACTGGCCATCGGTGTTGGAAAAGCTAGAGATGCTGCGCCGCTTGCTGGTCAACCGCTCTGCGATGGTCGCCAACGTGACGTTGGACGCCGCGAATTGGAAAACCCTCCAGCCGCAACTGGAACGCTTCTTGGCGGCTTTACCGGTTATCGAAACTGGTGCCATTAAATGGCTACCCGCAGTTTTGACAAAAAATGAAGGCTTTACCATCCCGGCTCAGGTCAATTATGTTGGCAAGGGCGCGAATCTCTATAAATTGGGCTACAACCTGCACGCCTCAGTCCTGGTAATCAACAATTATTTACAAACCACCTACCTATGGGAAAAAATCCGCGTGCAAGGTGGCGCATACGGTGGTCACAGCGGCTTCGACATGAATTCGGGTGTGTTCACTTACATCTCCTACCGCGATCCAAACCTGCTTGCCAGCCTGGATAATTACGATGCAACTGGCGACTTCTTGCGTTCGCTCAAATTATCTGGCGAAGAATTGACAAAATCCATCATCGGCACAATCGGCGATCTCGACTCTTACCAACTACCCGACGCCAAAGGCTGGACATCGATGACCCGTTCGCTGGTCGGGATGACCGATACGCGCCGGCAACAAATCCGCGACGAAGTGCTTGGCACCACCACAAGAGATTTCAACTCCTTTGGCGAAACTCTGGGCGAAGTAGCAAAACACGGCGAAATTGTTGTGCTTGGTTCGGCAGATGCCATCGAAAAGGCGAATACGGAGAGAAGTATTTTCCTTCAAATAAAGAAAGTACTGTAGCGTTACCCACCGAATTTATTCAAATCGACTTGAGACATTCGTGTCCGAATTGCCCCTGAACACCATCCTGCACGGCGACTGCGCCGAAGTTCTCTCCAGCCTGCCTGAGAACTCGGTCGATTTGATATTCGCGGATCCGCCGTACAACCTGCAGCTGCAAAACGACCTGTACCGTCCCAATATGACGAAAGTCGATGCGGTGAATGATGGCTGGGATAAGTTTGGCAGCTTCGCCGAGTATGACAAATTCACCCGCGAATGGCTGACCGCCAGCCGGAGAGTTCTAAAAGATACGGGAACACTCTGGGTGATTGGCTCTTATCACAACATTTACCGCGTTGGCGCAATTCTGCAGGATCTGGATTATTGGATTCTGAATGATGTGGTCTGGATTAAGACCAATCCGATGCCCAACTTTCGCGGCGTGCGCTTTACCAACGCCCACGAAACGCTGATTTGGGCGCAGAAAAAACAAGGCGCAAAATACACATTCAACCATCACGCCATGAAGGCGTTGAATGATGAACTGCAAATGCGCTCCGATTGGACGCTTCCGCTGGCGACTGGCAAGGAACGGCTCAAAGTCAACGGCGAGAAGGCGCATACCACGCAAAAGCCGGAAGGTTTGTTGTACCGCGTGCTCCTGTCCAGCAGCAACCCTGGTGACGTGGTGCTGGATCCGTTTTTCGGCAGCGGAACCACCGGCGCTGTGGCAAAAAAACTTTGCCGGAATTGGATCGGGATCGAACGCGATGAAAAATACATTCCGGTGGCACAGAAACGGATTGATGCAGTTGAGCCGGCCGAGGCTGAATCTGTCAGACTCAGTGACCGGCGCAACGAAGCGCGCATCCCTTTTGGGGCGCTGCTCGAAGCGGGCCTCCTTCAGCCTGGACAAACTCTATGGTTTCTGAAGGATGAATCAGTGGCGGCGCTTGTCCTTGCAAACGGAAAAATCAAATATGGAGATCGAATCGATTCCATCCACGGCATGGCCAAATCCCTGACAAATTCCCCGGCAAACGGCTGGGACGTGTGGCTGTATGAAAATCAAAAAGGCGAGAAAGTACTTCTCGATCAATTAAGAAATCAATTAAGGAGTAACAATGAAACTCAACCTGACCATTAACGGGAATTTATTTAAAATTGACTGCCCACCCGGAGAAACGCTGTTCGCCGCACTCAGAAAACTTGGTTTCTACAGCATTAAATTCGGCGATGAGCAGGGTCTCAGCGGCGCAGACACCGTCATTTTGGACGGAAAACCTGTCAACGCCGGGCTAATGCTGGCCGCGCAGGCTGAAGGGCACAAAGTCGCCACGCTGGAAGCGCTGGGCGAACACCCCGATCAGGGTTGGCGTAAAACGGACGGGCTGCACCCCCTGCAGCAGGCGTTCGTTGAAAGCGGCGCCATCCAATGCGGATACTGCACGCCGGCACAGGTGCTGGCCGCCAAAGCTTTGTTGGATAAAAACCCGAATCCGACTGAAGCCGAGGTGCGGGATGCGATTTCGGGCGTTCTCTGCCGCTGTACAGGCTACGCCAAACCGGTACAGGCGATTCTCAAAGCAGCTGCCGTGTTACGAGGCGAAACACCGGCATCAGACGAAGATGGCGGCTGGCTGGTGGATAATTTCACTACGGGTGAAACTCCAAACACCCCCAGCGATGAGCCCCTGACAATGACCCGGGTCATGCCCAAAATCGTTGTCGCGCCGCAAGCCTCCCCCTACCAAACCGTCGGGAAGCCCGAAAAGAAAGTGGATGCCATCAAGCTGGTCCAGGGCAAGCCCGCATTTGCCGCCGATATCGAACCACGCGGTATGCTGCACGCCAAAGTGCTGCGCTCACCGCACGCGCATGCGCTCATCAAGAAAATTGACACCAGCCAGGCGCGGGCACTGGAAGGTGTCGCTGCAGTGCTGACCTGGCAGGATATTCCGCGGGTTGTGTATTCAACCGCAGGGCAGTCTGACCCGATCCCCGGGCCGCTGGATGCTTTCTCGCTGGATAACAAAGTCCGTTTTGTGGGCGATCGAGTGGCCTTTGTGGCCGCTGAAACCGTCGAAATTGCCGAAGCCGCGCTGAAATTGATTGACGTGGATTATGAAATTTTGCCCGCCATTCTGGACATGGCCGAATCGATGAAGCCCGGCGCAATACGGATTCACGATGAACCGGAATATGTCAACTTTGCCGATTCGCACCCCGAAAAGAATCTCGCTGCCGAAATCCGCATCGACATTGGCAACGTGGAAAAAGGTTTTGCCGAAGCCGACCAAATTTTCGAAGCCGATTATGTAGTTCCCAAAGTCCAACAGGCGCATATCGAACCGCATGTCTGCCTTACGTATTGGGATGAAGACGATCGCCTGGTGATGCGCACTTCGACCCAGGTACCTTTCCATGTGCGGCGCATGCTCGCGCCGGTGCTTGGACTGCCGATCAAGCGCATCCGCGTCATCAAACCGCGCGTTGGTGGCGGATTCGGCGGAAAACAGGAAGTGCTGATGGAAGACGTGGCCGCGCACCTGACGATTGCCACCCGGCGCCCCGTGCGCTATGAATATACCCGCGAAGAAGAATTCACCGCCTCCCGTTCGCGCCACCCGATGCGCGTCCACATGAAAACCGGCGTCAAGCTTGACGGGACGATTACCGCCAACGAAATGTACGCGCTGTCTGATACCGGCGCTTACGGCTGCCATGCCCTGACTGTGACCGGCAACACCGGGCACAAATCGATGGCGCTGTATGTGGGCGATGGCACTTACCGTATAGCGCCCAATATCCGCTTCTATGCCGATGTGGTCTATACCAACACGCCGCCCGCCGGCGCATACCGTGGCTACGGCGTGCCGCAAGGTTACTGGCCGCTCGATCGCCACATGGAAAAAATCGCCCGCGCGCTCGGGCTCGATCCGCTCGATTTCCGTCTCAAGAACGCCATTCACGCCGGTGAATATCATCCATTCAGCACGGCTTGGAACGAAGGCCGCGAACCGCGCCCCGAAATCATCCACACCGTCGGGCTGGAACAGTGCGTTCAACAAGCCAAGGCCGCCATTGGCTGGGATCAGAAATTTGGGAACGAATCCTGGCATGCCAGCGGCAAAGACGGCGCCGCGCAAGGTGATTTCCGCAAGGGCATCGGCGTTGCCATGGTGATGCAGGGCACAGCCATTCCGTACCTGGATATGGGCGGCGCCAGCATCAAAATGAATGACGACGGCTCCTTCAACCTGCAGCTGGGCGCAACCGACCTGGGAACCGGCTCGGACACCGTGCTGGCCCAAATGGCCGCCGAAGTGCTGGGCGTTCCCATTGACGATATGATCACCTATTCATCAGACACCGATTTCACGCCGTTCGACAAGGGCGCTTACGCTTCATCCACCACCTATATTTCTGGGACGGCCGCTTTCAAGGCTGCCGAAATCGTGGCGGGAAAAATCAAGCAGCGCGCCGCACTGATGCTCGGCCCCGATATCGAAGTTGCAGAAATCCGCTTATTTGAGCGCGCCGCGCATGCACCCGACGGGCGTTCCGTTTCAATGGCTGAAATCGCGCTCGACTCGCTCCATCACCGTCAGCAGGAACAAATCATGGGATCGGCGTCTTACGTCTCACCCTCCTCACCGCCGCCTTTCGCCGCGCAATTCGCCGAGGTAACGGTGGATACGAAAACGGGTAGTGTCACCGTGGATAAACTCGTCATAGCGGTTGACTCCGGCATGATCGTCAACCCGCTGACCGCCTCCGGCCAAATCGAAGGCGGGATGGTTCAGGCGCTGGGCTATGCCGTCTGCGAAGAAATGCTCTATGACGAAAAAGGCCGCGCCCGTGAACGCGATTTTGGCAACTATCACATCTTCCGCGCTGACGAAATGCCCGAACTGATCACGATATTCGTCGAAACTTTTGAGCCCAGCCACCCATTTGGCGTGAAAGCCGTCGCCGAGATCCCCATGGACGGCGTGGCGCCTGCCGTTGGTAATGCTATACTTGACGCTATCGGTGTGAACGTCGACGAAAATCCCACCACGCCAGAGCGCGTCTGGAAGGCTATTCAGCAAAAGTAGGCGCACGCACATCCTTTTCAGCGACATGACGGAGAAATAATTATGGCCGACCGTATTTACGTCACCGGGCACATCAACCCAGATACTGATTCCATCGCCGCGGCCATGGGCTATGCCTGGCTGTTACGCGCGCGAGACGGTGCTGATTCGATGGCCTCGCGCGCCGGAGCACTCAACCCGCAGACGGCCTGGGTGCTCAAACGGTTGGGATTGGAAGCGCCACTCCTGATGACTGACGCCTCGCCCCGCTTCGAATCGGTCATGCGTCAGCTGGATACGGTGCTGCCGGATGCGCCATTAAGCGAGGCCTGGGCTCTCGCCAGCCGCACCGGCGGACTCGCGCCGGTCGTCTATGAAGATGGAAAGCCTTTTGGCATGATTAACGGCTTGAGCCTGTTCGGATTTTTCCGCCAGGTGATTGGCCCGCGTCTTGATTTGAGCGAACAGCGCATCGTGGATATTATGGCCGCCCCGTGCAAGGAAGTGGCCGATATCGATGTACCTAAATTTCCGGCCAATGGACATATCCGCGATGCGCTCAATCGCATTTTGCGTGAAGAACACAACGACTTTTTCGTGGTAGATGAAAGCGGGCATTACCTGGGCGTCTGCCACCAGCGCGGCGCACTCAATCCGCCGCGGCTGAAAATCATCCTGGTGGATCACAACGAACCGCGCCAGGCCATCGCCGCGCTGGAAGAAGCCAATCTGCTCGAAATTCTCGATCACCACCGGCTGGGAAATCCGCACACCCACCAACCCATCAAATTTACTGTTGACACTGTCGGCTCGACCAGCACATTGGTTTCAGAACTGACCGCTGACGCCGGGCTTTCGATGCCCCCCGCGCTGGCAGGAATCCTGCTGGCCGGTCTGCTGGCTGATACGCTGATTTTGACTTCCCCAACCGCCACACCGCGCGATAAACTGGCCGCTGAACGACTTTCGCGCTGGGCCTTTGTGGGCAGCGGCCCGCTGAAAGGCGAGACTATCCAATCCTACGGAACAGCCGTCCTGGCAGCGGGCGCCGGGCTGGCCAACAAAGACTCCAACGATATTGTCAGCACCGATATCAAGCCCTACGAAGCTGGTGGATTTAAATTCGCGGTTGCCCAGGCCGAAGTGACGGACTTGCTGCAAATCGGCGAGCATTTGGTCCGTTTACAGGATGCGCTCAACGATCTAAAAGACAAGCGCGGATTGGATTTCACCGTTTTGCTGATCACCGACGTCGTCCGCGGCTCGAGCCGCCTGCTCATTTCGAATCCGGCTCCACCCATCCTGGACGAACTGCCCTATCCGCCCCTGGCGGACGGCACGCGCGACGCTCCGGGCGTAGTTTCCCGCAAAAAGCAGCTTCTCCCGGCCGTGTTGGGACTACTGGAAAAATAATTTGCCCATCTCCAACGAATTTATGGACGAATTTCGCGCCAAAACCAGCATGGATTTCCCCACTCATGCCCAATAATTCCCCGCGTTATCCGGAGGAACGCCGCCTCGCCACGGTGCTGTTTGCCGATGTGCAGGGTTTCACTTCCTTCGCCGAACAACTGGATTTCGAAACCGTCAGCGACCTGCTCAAGGGCATCTGGAAACAGCTGGACGCCGCCATCGAAGCACATAACGGTTATATCGACAAGCATCTTGGCGATGGCATCATGGCCATCTGGGGCGCGCCCTTTGCCGGGGAAAACGACGCGGAACAGGCGGTCGCGGCCGGGCTTGATCTGGTCAAAGCGCTGAACAAACTTTGCGCCCAATCCAGAATTCCGGGCGCCGTGAATTTAAAATTGCGCGTGGGCATCAACACCGGGCAGGTCTTTGCGGGATATATCGGTTCGCGCAACGAATACACCGTGCTTGGCGATACGGTCAACTTGGCCAACCGACTGGAACAAATGGCCGAAGCGGGCACCGTCGTCATCAGCGAGAATACTCTCCGCTTGGTGCACTCCAATTTTCGGGTAAGAAGAATCGAACCAGTCCGCGTCAAAGGCAAAACGGAACTGATCCAGCCCTTTGTCGTGGAGGAGCGCTTATCCTCCTCCAGCCGCATCCACGAGAAAAATACCAGCCGGTTGCGCATCAACATGGTGGGGCGTGCCAACGATCTCAAAAAACTAAAACTTCTATACGAGAGCACCTTTAAAGACCACAAGCCGCAGATGGCGCTCATTTCTGGAGATGTGGGAATTGGAAAAACGCGCCTGCTGGTAGAGTTCGGAAACCTGCTGGAGGGCAGCGGCGAAAAGGTCACCATCATCTCCACCCGCGGCCTGTCACATGCCACGAAAGTCCCATTCTATCTATGGAGAATCTTGCTGCGAAACTGCTTCGAGGTAACTGACCGGGAGCCAACCCAGGCCGCCACCGATAAATTGACCGACGGCATTCTCAGCCTGTGGGAAAACGATCCGCCCGAATCAAAGCTGGAAGCGGAACAGCTGCTCGGCGAAGTGCTGGGCCCAAGCGGGCACAACCACATCCTGACCGAGGAAGAACTCAAACGTGTGCTTTTCCTGACCCGCGAACTGATGCGCCGCTACAGCCTGGATAAGCGCCTGGTATTGTTTATAGACGACCTGCAATGGGCTGACCGGGAAAGTTTGCAGCTGCTGGCAAACCTGCTGAGCGCCGAAGAAGCGCCTTTTCGAACCCTGGTGGTTGGAGCGACGCGCCCCGAGCTTTTGAAAACCCAAAGCCACTGGCATAACCTGGCGCAGGTCATCACCCTGAATCCGCTCGAAATGACGCCGGATACCATCCGGCTGGCCTACCCGGAGCTGCGCTACCAACCGGACGAATTACTCAACGAAATCGCTTTACACGCTGAAGGGAATCCTTATTTTCTGAAAGCGATCGTCAAAAACCTGATCAAAGGCGGCCTGTTGGAGATGAATACCAGGCCAGCCGAGCTCCAGGATCAGCTGCTGGCGCAAATGCCCGAGTCGCTGCGCGCCACCTTGCAGGCGCGCATGGACAGTCTCTCCCGCGAAGCGCGCACGGTGGCGCTGCTGGCGTCCGTGGTGGGGCGCGTTTTCTGGGTGGGTGCGGTCCTGGCAGAAGCACGCTCAACACCGATTGCCGGATCCACCCCCATGATCAATATCCCCGAAGCCGTGATCGATCGTTTCATCCAGGATGGTTTGCGCCAACTTGTCCACGCGGAACTGGCCTTCCCGCGCAGCGGATCGAAATTTTCGGACGATCAGGAATACATTTTCAAGAACTCCTACCTGCGGGATGTCGCCTACAGCCTGCTGCCAAACCGCAACCGCGCTCAATATCACAAAGCCGTGGCCGAGTGGATGGGCCAGAGCGCGGAACCGGCTTTTCAATCCATGGCGCGCGAGCACGAGCGGAATGCGGCTGCCGCGGCCAAAGTTACCACGGGCGGCTTACCGCCCATCCTAGGTGAATAATGACAATCAACATCTTTCGCTTAATTACGGAACTTCAAGAACGTGGCGATAGCGCCGCATTGTGCACAATTATCTCGTCGCAAGGCTCCACGCCCCGGCACGTGGGCAGCAAAATGCTGGTTTACGAAAACGGAGAATTTGCGGGCACAGTCGGCGGCGGGGAGCTTGAGCATCGCGTCATGGACGAGGCCTGGATTGCGCTCAGCGATGGCAAATCGCGCGTAATTTCTTACAGCATGAACGACCCCGCGCGCGGCGATCCCGGCGTGTGCGGCGGACAGGTGGAGGTCTTTGTGGAACCAATTTTACCGCCCGCCAAAATCGTCGTGATCGGTGGAGGCCACGTTGGAAAAGCCGTGGCGCACCTGGCCAAATGGCTTGGTTTCAGGGTGGCCGTTTCGGATGATCGCGCCGAATTCTGCACGCCCGAAATGAATCCGGATGCAGATGAGTTCTACCCGATTCTGATGGCGGAACTGCCTAAAGCCCTGAACATCAACCGGCAGACTTATCTCATCCTGACGACGCGCGGCGTCACGGTTGACGTGCCGGGGCTGCCCGCCTTGCTTGAAACGCGCGCCGCTTATATCGGCATCATCGGCTCGCGCAAGCGCTGGCTGACCACCATTAACGGACTCAAAGAAAACGGCGTGGACGAAGCGAAAATCGCCCGCATCCACTCCCCAATCGGACTGGAACTGCAGGCCGAGACTCCCGAGGAAATCGCCGTCAGCATCCTGGCAGAAATCATAATGCTCAGAAATGGCGGGGATGGGAAACAGATGAAAAAATAGTTATTCAATCTGGAACACGCCACACAATTGTTACCTGTGGCGTGTTCCGCTATATCAACAAAAGGATGCAGCATGTTCGAAAACGATCGTCGGATTTGGACACAGGAAAGATTTTCAACCTTCAAACAATTGATGGATGAGAGGCGTTACCGCACGTACAGGCATTTGTACGAAACGCTCCAATTCCAAGATTTGGCTGCGCTAATGCAAGGGTAACAAATGGCCCTGCAACCCACGCAGCAACGCATGTTCAACGGCACCATCACTGCCACCGCGCTCGCCGATCAACTCGCGGCGCGCTTCAGCGACCGTCAGCACCACAGCCACATCCAGAATAACGGCGCAACCTCGCTGGTGCAGCTTGGCTCCAAGCATGGCACGCCGGTCACCGTCCACATCACCGATACCAGCGGCGGCGTGCTAGTCACCATGAGTCGCGACCGCAACTGGCAGGATAAGGCCGGGGACGCCAGCGAACTGATCGAGCGCGCCGCCTCCAATCCGCTGTCCCTGCTGGCGCTGATTCCCGACGTGCTCGGCGAGATGAGCCAGGAAAATATCGCCCCGCAAATTTGGGATGCCATCAATGACATTTGTGCGCTGACCCGTTCCCTGGCCGGTGAAAAGGACGTCCCGCAAAACCCCAAAGTGTGTGACTTTTGCGGGACGGCCAACGACCCGGCGCTTGAATCCTGCGCCGCCTGCGGGGCGGCCCTGCCCAACCTTTTGCCCCGCACCTGCCCCAAATGCGGACGGGGCCACACCTCCGAGGCCTTGTTCTGCCAGGCCTGCGGCACGCGCCTGGTCAGCGGGTAACAACTTTTCAGGACACTCGTCGTATATCTGCTTGAATGTAAACTGAGCATCGACTATAATAAATTCGTCAACTTAATCGGTCTAAAGGAGAGAAGCATGGCCAGAATCTTTGATGTCATTGAATATCGCAATGAAATGGTGGATGAAATTGTTCATCGTTTTCCTGATGACACCGGCATCGGTGACTATCGTATCGGTTCACAATTAATCGTCCGCGATGGCCAGTCGGCTGTGTTCTTCCGTAACGGACAGGCGCTGGACACGTTTGGGCCGGGCATGCACACGCTGGTCACCGCCAACGTGCCAAAACTGATTGATTTTATCGGGAAAGCGTTCAACGACCGCACGCCCTTCCCGGCTGAAGTGTATTTCGTCTCGCTGAAGGAATTTGCCAATAAAAAATGGGGCACGCCGCAGCCGATCATCGTCCGCAACCCGGGCATGGGTTTGGGCGTGGCGCTCCTGCAAGGCTTCGGCACGTATTCCTACCAGGTCAGCGACCCGCAGTTGTTTGTGACCAATATCGTCGGCAAGCAGGCCATTTTCCGCACGACTGAAATTGAAGAACGTGTGCGCACCGTGCTGCTCTCCAAGCTACAGGATCTGCTCGGTGAAACCGGCGCGAAAAAGAGCGTGCTCGAACTGATCGGCCTGACGGAAGAACTCGGCGCCGGTGTGCGCGCCAAAGCCCAGGATGATTTCGCCGCGCTCGGCCTGACGCTCAAGACCTTCTACATCGGCAACCTGAAGCCATCCGATAAATCCGCCCAGGAACTGCGCGACATGGGCATGCTGGATATGAACGTCTACACCCAGCTGCAGGCCGCGGACGCGATGCGCGATGCCGCCAACAATCAAAGCGGCGGCGCCGGGCTGACGGCCGGTATCGGCGCGGGCATGGGCATCGGCAACCTGATGGGCCAGGCGCTGCAGGGCGGCATGCAGCAGCCCCAGCAGCAACAGCAGCAGGCTCCGGCGGCAGGCGCCGCTGCGGCGGGCATCCCCGAAGTCATGACCCCCTCTGAAGCCGCGGGCATCCTGCGTGTTTCAGAAGAAGACGTGATCGCGGCCATCACAGCGGGCGACTTGAAAGCCAAGAAGCTCGGCAATGCCTACCGCATCAGCAAGTCAGCGCTGGATGAGTTCCTGAAAAGCTAATTTCGCGCCGCATCACAAACGTACCGATCAAAAAGACGCCTTCCAAAAACTGGAAGGCGTCTTTTTTTTGTGGGGGTTCTGCCGGGAACGACCGGTTTACAGGTGGGGGAAGGCTTCCCCCAGGTCAGAGCGAGCAGTTTACACGTCGGAGCGAGTAGTTTACAGTTCGGGGAAGCCTTCCCCCAGGTCAAAGTCGCCTCCCCCGCCAGGGGAGAGCGGCGGGGGAGGGCTGAGCAAACCTTTTTTGTTGATCTGCGGCGCGCAGGCTTTAGCCGCGCATTTTGAAAAACTGGGTCATCTTCATCGCCAGATTCAAGTCACCCGCCAGCTTGAGTTTCCCGGCCATGAAGGCCTGCATCGGGTCAAGTTGGCCGGTAAAGAGCTTGACGTAATCTTCTGAATCGGCGGAAAGAGTCATTTTGGGGCTGGGATGTTCGCCTTTTTCAACTTTTACCGCGCCATCTTTGATCTCTGCATACCAATCGCCCGGTTCGGCACCTGAGAACTTGAATTGCAGCACAACATCGAGCCCCTGCGCCTTTTCCGGCACAAAAGCGGACGGCATTTTCGACATCAGATCAGTAATCGTGAGTGGCATAAATTTCTCCTATCAGTTGGAAGATTATTGAAGATTTTCAAAGATCGAGGCCGCGCCCATCCCGCCGCCAATGCACATGGAAACCATGCCATATTTCGACTTGCGGCGCACCATTTCATAGATCAACTGCGTGGTCAGCTTGGCGCCCGTGCAGCCGAGCGGATGTCCGAGCGCAATCGCGCCGCCGTTGACATTGACTTTTTCCGGATTCAGGCCAAGCCCGCGCATCACGGCCAACGATTGCACCGCAAAAGCCTCGTTGAGCTCAATCAGATCGATGTCCTCCAGCTTCAGCCCGGCAATTTTCAGCGCTTTGGGGATGGCCGCTATCGGGCCGATTCCCATCAAATCAGCGGGGACGCCGCCTGTGGCGAACGCGATAAAGCGTGCCAGCGGCTTCAGCCCGAGCTTTTCAGCCTTTTCAGCGGACATGATGACCACCCCGGCCGCGCCGTCCGAAGTCTGGGACGAGTTCCCGGCTGTGACGGAGCCGCCTTCTTTGAAGGCCGGTTTCAGCTTGGCGAGCGCTTCCAAAGTGGTATCCGCGCGTGGGCCTTCATCCCGTTTAACCGTGAATTTCCTCGTCACGGCGGCGCCATCCACAAATTCAACCGCTTCGACATCAATCGGCACGATTTCAGGGTCAAACAAACCAGAAGTCACCGCGGCGTTCGCCTTTTGGTGAGAAGCCACGGAGAAAGCATCCTGATCTTCGCGGCTGACGTTATATTTTGCGGCAACATTTTCGGCGGTCAAGCCCATGCTGGTATACGAGGCCGGATCCTCGGCGGCGAAATAAGCATTCGGGGCGAACTTGTTACCCGTCATCGGCACCAGGCTCATCGACTCGGCGCCGCCAGCGATGGCGACTTCCATTTGCCCGGTCATGATGGCGTAAGCCGCATGCGCAATCGACTGCGAACCGGACGAACAATACCGATTAATCGTCTCGCCGCTGACGGTGAACGGCAGCCCGGCGCGCAGCGCCACGGTGCGCGCCATGTTCAGGCCTTGCTCGCCCTCGGGGAAGGCGCAGCCCAAAATAACATCTTCCACTTCGACAGGGTTGAGACCTGGCGCGCGTTTGAGCAGTTCTCGAATGACCTCCGCCGCCAGTTCATCCGGGCGGACAGTTGCCAGGCCGCCACGTTTTGACTTTCCAACAGCCGTGCGAGCGGCTGACACAATCACAGCATCACGAATATTCATGCCTACCTCCTAGTTGCGCAACGGCTTACCAGTTTGCAAAAGATTCCACATGCGCTGCTGGGTTTTTTCATTTCCGCACAGGCTCAGGAACGCCTCGCGCTCCAAATCGAGAATGTACTGCTCGCTCACCCAGGTCGGACGGCTCAATTCACCACCGGTCATGACATATGCCAGCTTTCCGGCAATGACCTTCTCATACTCGGTGATGTACTTGCCTTCTGCCATCATGTGAATTCCCACGCGCAGCGCCGCCAGGGCATCACGTCCGGCCGCATAAATCGGTTCCGGCGCGGGCGCAGAATAGCCCGTCGCGGCCATGTGCAGCACTTCCTTTTTGGCTTCGGTCAGTAAATGCTCCCGATGCATCACGATGCGATCTGTGCGGGTCAGGAACCCGGCCTGACGGCCTTCTTCCGCGCTGGTGCCCACTTTGGCCAGCCCAATCTGCTCAAAAACGCGCTGCAGATACGGCAGCGCATCCGCATTTTGGGTACGCAGCGGCGGGTTGATGATGCGACGCATCAGTTCCTTCGTTCCGCCACCGGCCGGGATGACGCCCGCGCCCATTTCCACCAGGCCTACATACAGTTCAGCGTGCGCGACAACGCGCGAAGCGTGCATGGTCACTTCCGCGCCGCCGCCCAGCGCCAGCCCGGCTGGCGCCACCACCACCGGTTTGGGGCAGTAGCGCATCCGCATATTCAGCCCTTGCAGCTTGCGGATGGCTTCGTCCAGCGTATCCCACATGCCTTGCTGCGCGCCCACCACCACCATGAACAGGTTCGCGCCCGCGCTGAAATGTTCGCCTTCGTTGCCAATCACAAGGCCGTCAAAATCCTTTTCAACGCGCTCAAGCGCCTCGATCGTGATATTGAAAATATCATCGTCGAGGGCGTTCATCTTGGTGTGGAATTCAACGCCCGCCACGCCGTCGCCCATATCATAGAGCGTTGCGCCCGCATTCTGGCTGATGACTTTCTGATCTTTCAGCAGCACCATGCCGCGCGGCCGGGTGATGGGGACATATTCCCGTTTCGGGACATTGTACACGCCCACTTTTTGATTGCCGTCATATTGATAAAACGACTCAACCCCGGCCTTGAGCATTTCGTCCACCCAGGGAGCGGGAGCAAACCCTTCAGCCTTCATCAAATCAACCATCTCGCGGACACCGAGCATGTCCCAGATTTCGAACGGCCCGGCCTCGTGACCAAAACCCCAGCGGATGGCGTCATCAACCGGTTTGCCGGTATCCGCCACTTCCGGGATTATCGCGGAAGCGTACTGAAAACCTTGCAGCGTGAGCGCCTTCACCAGCTGCGCACCGCGATCGGTCTCTTTGAGGAGCGCTTTCATGCGCTCGCCCAACGACTCGATTTCGCGCACTTTTCCAACCGACTCAAAGCGAATTTTCTGCGGGGCTTCATGTTCCAGCGTTTGCAAATTCAACGACCAGAACTCTTTGCCCTTTTCAGTTTTGACTTCCTTGTAGAAACCCTGCTTGGTTTTGTTGCCCAACCAGCCTTTTTCAACCATGGTTTTGATCAGGCCGTTGACCTTTTCATCCTGGAGATACGGCATGGCATAAGTATCATGCGGAATGCCCGCCGCCAGGTTTTTCCCGACATGCTCCCAAACGTCGATGCCCACCAGGTCAATCAGGCGGAAAGTTGCCGTCTTGGGATGGCCCATCGTCGGCCCGGTGACAGCGTCCACTTCGTCGACAGTGTAGCCATTTTCGAGGATATAGTTCAGGCCAAATGCGCCGGTGCCAAACGCAATGCGGTTGCCGATGAAGTTGGGCGTATCCTTGCATTGCACAATCCCTTTTCCGAGGCGATATTCGCCAAAATGGGAGATAAAATCAACCACTTCGGGCAGCGTGTCGTCGGTGCGGATAATTTCCAGCAGTTTGAGATAACGCGGCGGGTTGAAAAAGTGCGTGCCGAGAAAGTGTTTCTTAAAGTCATCAGAACGATCCTGCGCTATCTCTTTGAGCGGAATCCCGGAAGTGTTACTGGAAACGATCGCCCCGGCCTTGCGGACGGCGTCAATGCGCGCCATCAGATCTTGCTTGACCTTCAGACTCTCAACGATCACTTCGATGACCCAATCGGCCCCGGCGATGACGCCAAAATCGTCTTCAAGATTACCCGTCTTCACCAGCGAATATTGGTCGGACGAGAAGAAGGATGCGGGGCGGGATTTCTTGGCCCGCTCCAGGCCTTCGTTGACGATTTTATTGCGCGCCTCCGGTTTCCCAACCGGCGCATCTTTTGGGACAATATCGAGCAGCGTGACAGACACGCCCGTATTGGCCAGGTGCGCCGCAATCGCTGCGCCCATTGTCCCGGCGCCAATGACTACTGCCTGATGAATTTGATACTTCATGTTTCCTCCTTGGATAAGGCAAGCTACAAAACTTTACTCAATACTTCCACCAACACTTGCGCCAACAAAATTTTGAAAATCAGGGCCGCCGGGTAAACACTCGCGTATGAAACTGTCGGCAAGTCCGTCTCAGCCTGTGATTGCGCCGCGCCCAACCCCGGCGGATTGGTCATACACGCGCACAGCGCACCCAACGTCGAAAGCGTGGTCATGCGATAGCCCGGGATCATCAACACCAGGCTTACCACGACCGTCACCGCAGAAATTACCAGGCCTGCCGCCACCAGGCTCCAGCCGCGCTGCTGAACAACCTGCACCAGCTGCGCGCCTGCATTAGTCCCGGCACCCGCCAAAAAAAGCATCAAGCCCAATTCGCGGGTGATGTTGCGCGCCGCGGGCGGCACCCACAGGCGGAAATTTCCCACCCGGCCGAAGTGCCCGATCACCAAACCCACCAGGAACACGCCTCCCGCGTTCCCAAGCCGCAAATCCAGGCCGCTGGAAAGTGGGATGGTGATATTTCCAAGCACCACGCCCAGCACCAGTCCCACCAGGAAGGTGACCATTTGAGTCTCATCCGCGCGGGCGGGTTTCCCCGCCACGATGCGGACAAACTCATCCACCGCGGCGGACTCACCCACCACCCGGATGCTGTCTCCGATTTCGAGCGTTGCCGTTCCGGTGGGCGTAATCTCCAAACCCTGGCGGCGGATACGGGTGATGACAATCGTATAACGTTCCCAGATTTTAAGGTTCATCAGCTTTTTGCTGATCAGCGACGGCTCGCTGACATAGACATCCACGCTCTTGACATCGGTATTGACGTCCATCCTGGCTTCGGTTGGGTCGCCCAACAAAACAGACATCTTGGCGACTTCCGCTTCCTGCCCGACGACCATGACGATATCCCAGAGCTGGAGCCGCGTCTCGGGCGTGGCCGCAAAAACCTGTTCGCCGCGCCGCACACGCGAGAGATTGACCGTGCTCAAGCGATGCAGATCGATCTCCCGAACCAGGCGTCCATCCACGTTGGGGTTGGTAATGCGATACTGTCGCGCAACAATCCCGGGCATTTCCTTAGATTGTTCCTCGCGCCAGCGGGCTTCCTCGGCTTTCAAGTCACGTTTCAGCAGTTTTGGCAGCAGTTGAACCAGCACCACCACCCCAACCATGCTGAACGGATAGGCGATGCCATATCCAACCGAAACGGAAGCGCTGTTCCCAACCGCCAGCCGGTTGACGCTGTCAATCGCGGCGGCAAGAGCCGGGGTGCAGGTCAACGCGCCAGTGAACAAGCCGGTCGCCAAATCAAAGGGAAGTTTCCAAACCCAAGCCACCAGCACCGTCACCAATCCGCCCACCAGGACCGTGACGAAGGCAACGACGATGAAGCGAATACCCTGGCTGCGAAAGGTACGGAAAAAGCGCATTCCGGCCTGCAAGCCGACCGCATAGACAAATAAAAGCAGCCCAAGGTCCATGATGACCTTCGGGACGCTCAACCCAAAATGCCCAAACACCAGCGCCACAAACAAAACACCCGCCGTACCGAGCGAAATCCGCTTGATCGACAGTGTTCCCAGCCACGACCCTAACGCCAAAATAAGAAACAACACCAGCATTTGTTCTGCAAATAATGCGGACATAGTTCACCTCTGGGTTGAGGGTAACACAAGCCGGGATGTTTTATAAGTAAAATTTGCCACAAATTGGTAAGGTTCAAAAGTCAATTTCGGGCAGATGGCTGACGCGCTGACCCACCTGCCCGAAATCGATTAGCGCAACTCTGCACCAGAGTAACCCAGCACCTGGCGCGCCACAACCAGGCGGTTGATCTGTCCGGTACCTTCGTAAATATCCGTAATCTTGGCATCGCGGAACCATTTTTCGAGCAGGAATTCCCGGCTGTAACCCAGCGGGCCCATGATCTCGACCGCCTTTTGCGTCACCTTGGTGACGATGTCGCCAGATTTGACCTTGCTCATCGACGACTCGAGCGCGTTCGGCTGCTTGTTATCGGCCATCCAGACGGCTTTCAGCACCATCAACCAGGCGGATTTGACCATGATCTCCATATCAATGACATCGCGTTCAATCGAGGTCATTTTCTGGCGCGGCAGGCCGTAGCGGATGGTGACGCCCTGTTCAGCCAACATTTTCTTGACTTCCTCCAGCGCGGCGCGCGCCACACCGACACCAGTCGCCGCCACCAGCGGACGGGTGGCATCGAAGGTCGCCATTGCGCCCTTGAAACCGGTGGTCGTCTTTTCCACAGTCGGGCTGCCGAGGATATTCTCAAACGGCACGCGCGCACCATCCAACGAAATGGAAGCGGTGTCACTGACGCGAATGCCCATTTTGTACTCGAGTTTGGTCACCTTGACGCCCGGCGTGCCCGCTTCGATGACAAATGAGCGCATGCCGGAGCGCCCGGCAGTTGGATCAATGGAGGCCCACACTACGATAAATCCCTTGCCAAATTCCGGATGCGCGTTGAAGGATTTCTCTCCAGCCGTCACAAAAATCTTTTCGCCGGTGATGACCCATTCGCGGGTTTTCTCATCCAAAACAGCGCGCGTACGAATCGCGGAAGTATCCGACCCGGCCTGCGACTCGGTCATACACATGGCAGCAAAAGTCGGTTTATCGCCAGTAAAACGGGCCAAGAATTTTTCGCGCTGCTCGGGCGAACCAGCCGCCTGAACTGCCGCCGCGCCCAATCCGCCGCCCGGGGTAATCAAGTACATACCGACATCGCCCCACGACAGCATTTCCAGCTGATTGGCGAGCACCTGGTAAGCAATTGACGGTCGCTTGGGCTTGTTGGGATCCTCGACCTTTTTCTCTTCACTGGGAGCCAGAGACCCAGCAGAAGCGCCCATAGCGCGCATGGCGGTGTTCATGAACTCAACGTAGCCATACGGAATGGCATGCTCATTTTCATCCATCTCGCGCGAGACGGGGCGCATCATGTTATCCGCCACGGTTTGGAGCAGGAAGCGCGCCTGTTCCACGGGCTTGGGGGTTTCAAATTCGATGGTCATCTCGTCCTCCTACACAATCGCTAAACCGGTGAAAGTGGCAAAACCTCGTCCATTGCGCATCCACATTTCGACAGGATGGTCGCGGATATAGCCATGCCCACCCAAAATCTGCACGGCCCGGTCGGTCACCATCATCGCCATATCCACGGCAGAGGTCGCGGCGAGATAAGCTTCACTGGCGGCGTCTTCTTTCCTAGCATCGAGCTTCCAGGCTGCTTCCCAGGTCAACAAACGGGTCGCTTCAATTTCCATCGCCATCTCGGCCAACATAAAGGCGATCGCTTGTTTTTGGGCAATTTTCACCCCAAAGGCGTCACGTTCCTTGGCATAATCGCGCGCATATTCAAGCGCAGCTTTTGAAACACCCACCGCCAGGGCGGCATTGGTCACGCGCATCGCGGCCAGAACCGGCGTAAAGTCACCGGCCAATAAATTGGATTTGGAGACTCGCACACCCTTCAAGCTGACCTGGTACAACGGGAGCGCGTTCAGGCTCATCAGTTTTATCCGCTCAGAAACGGACAACCCGTCAGCGCTTGTCTGGACGATGAAGCCTTTGGTTACGCCGTCGAGGGACGCATAAACCACCAGCGCCTCCGCCTCAGCCGCAAACGGGACATAGGTTTTGACTCCATCCAGAACATAGTCCTCGCCGTCAGCTTTGGCGACCGTCCTGAGTTCATTCGGATCGAAATCGAAGTTAGGTTCGATCAACGCGGCCGTGTAAGGGTGCCAATCCGCCTCGATGACCGGGGGAATAAATTCCGTTTTCTGCTCTTCGCTCCCGGCCAGCAGAATTGGCAAAACGAACAAGCCGGGCGACATCACCGCCAGCGCGCCTGAAAGATCACCCCAGGCCAATTCTTCGGCAGCGAGAACACCAGTGACGGCCGAGCGCTCTCCAAAACCGCCATAAGCCTCGGGCGTGGAAGCCTGCAAGACGCCCAGTTCCCAACCTTTTCCGATCAATTTCTGAGGGAGTTTTTTCTCTTCCTCAGCATCGTGAGCCGCCGGGCGCAGGTCGCTTTTGGAGTAACGCGCCACGGCGTCGATCAACATCTTTTGTTCATCTGTTGGGGTAAATCCGTACATAATCTGCCTCCTCCTTGTTACTTGCCAAGACCGTTCAAAAACATGGTTGCAAAATGATCAGCAATTTCATCGATCGACATTTTTCCGTCTTTTCGATACCAGGTGATGGTCCAGTTCATGACTCCCATCAAACCGCGCGTCGTCATCGGGATGTCAGAACATTCAAAAACGCCTGAAGCCACGCCTTCACGAATCAAATCCCGCCACATATTCTCAAACCGGTCGCGGCTTGGATAATGGCGGGATTGGTAGTCAGGATCGAGCGAACGATGCTCCATAATCAACACGGAAACCAGATCGCCCTGCTCGCTCAGAGTTTTCAGATATGAACGCATCGCCAGGCGCAGCTTGACATCGGCGGGCACATTCTGTTCCATGACCTGGGCCATACGCTCCGCGACCATCTCCAACGCTCGATCAAGGAGTTCAAGCAAAATATCCTGCTTGCTCGAAAAATGATGATAGAGACTGGCTTTCTGAAGTTGAACAGCCTCGGCAATATCAGCCATTGAGGCCCCGTGAAAGCCTTTCTGACGAATTACTTGCGCAGCGGATTCTAAAATGGCTTCTCTGCTCATAAAATCTCCCTACCGAACGGTCGGTAGGATAATAATAGCAGAGAGCCGAATGAGAGTCAAGAGGTGAAATTTGCCCGGCGGCGTATTCCTTAATTCGCTTTATGCTATAATGAAAATATGCCAGAGACCTCCCAGACACCCATCCAACTCCCCACTTCGCAGGATGTGGATAAGGAAACTGCACGCCGCAATCGGCAGTTGACTCTCGCCATCACGCTTGCGTCCATCGTTTTTATTGCGCTGACAGTCCTTGCAATTTACGGTCTGACACGCAATGCCGACACCACTCAAAACATCCGCGATATCTTTATCATCTTTATGGCGCTTGAATCGCTGATCATTGGCGCCGCCCTGGTGGTACTCATCATCCAGATCGCCAGCTTGATTAATCTGCTCAACAATGAGATTAAGCCCATCCTCGATGCGACTAACGAAACCATCGCAACGCTGCGCGGCACAACCGAATTTCTGAGTGAAAATATGGTTGAACCTGTTTTGAAACTGAATAGCTATCTTGCCGGTCTGCAGAAAATGCTTGAGCTGATCGGCCTGAAGAAGTAATAATTTCTATATTGAGCTAAGCCAACAAACGAAAGGAGAGTTTCCCATGTCTGACCGTGATGAATTCGGCGCTTTTCTCGTAGGTTTTATTGTAGGTGGTTTGGCCGGGGCTGTCACAGCCCTGCTGCTGGCCCCTCAATCCGGCGAAGAAACCCGCGCCGTAATCAAAGAACGTTCCATCGAATTACGTGACAAAGCCTCCGCCGAGGCTGAAGATGCCTGGAAACGCGCAGAATCTGCCGCTCTCGAAGCCCGCGATAAAGCCGAAGAGTTGACCAAGCAGGCGCTCGCCCAGAGTGAAGAAATCACCCTGAAAGCTCGCGAACGCGGTAAAGAATTGGTCGAAACGACCAAGGAAACCGTTAAAAAAGCGACACGCCGCGGCAAGCTGACCGAAATCGAAGCTCCAGCCGAATAACAAAAAAATGAACTGACACAAGGGTTTGACTGAAGTTTCGGCCAAACCCTTGTTTTGTTTTCCCATGCGCAAACTGCTACGGTTATTATTCCACCACTTTTATCACCGCTTTGCCTGGACGTATGATTTTGTCGCGGCATTTGTTTCTGTTGGACGCTGGAAAGATTGGATCCTGACCGCCCTGCCCCACATCCGTGGAACGCGAATCCTGGAAATTGGTTTTGGACCGGGACATTTGCAAGTGGAACTGAACCGGCAAGGTTTTCAGGCTTTGGGATTGGATGAAAGCCGGGAAATGGCCAGTCGCGCCCGAAAAAATCTGTTTCGCAATGGGTTCCCAAGCGCGTTAACGCGTGGATACGCCCAATCTCTTCCTTTTGCAGCCAACTCAATCGATAGCGTGGTAGCCACTTTCCCAAGTGAATACATCATAGAGAGACGGACTTTGGCAGAAATCCACAGAATTCTCAAGCCCGGCGGACGGCTGATCATTGTCCCAACCGCCTGGATTGGAGGCCGTTCGCTGGCTGACTTCGCGGCGAGGTGGCTTTTCCGTATTTCCGGTCAGGCCGCAGCGCTGACAGATAACCTGACGAGCAGAATCGACTCCATTTTTTCCGAGTCAGGTTTCCTGGTAGAGATGTTCCGCGCGGAAGTCCGCCAGAGTACAGTATTACTCGTCATCGCGGAGAAGATAGCCTAATTTCAAATCAACCTTTCTCATCCTCTATGTTAGAATCAAATTATGGAAATCCAGATAGCGGTTGCAAAGATCAATAAATATGCCGTTTCTGAAAGCGGCGACACACTGGAAATCGTGGAACGCCCCGGCGGTGGTCTTTCGGTGGTCCTGGCAGATGGACAGTCTTCGGGGCGAGGCGCAAAAGCCGTTTCAATGATGGTCGTGCGCCGGGTGATTGGCCTGCTGGCCGAAGGCGTGCGAGATGGCGCAGCAGCGCGGGCAGCTTCGGATTATTTATATTCCGAACGCAATGGAAAAGTTTCGAGCACATTAAATGTCGTCTCGGTGGATTTGGCGAGCGAAACGGTGGTTCTGGCGCGCAACAATGAAGCGCCGATGTTCATTGCCCGCGGTGAAAGCATCGAATGTATTGACGAAACCAGTACATCGATTGGTACGGCGCGAAATATCAAGCCGCTGATTACCGAATTTCCGATCCAGCGTGGACTGACGATTGTGGTTTATACCGACGGGTTGGTGCATGCCGGGGAACGGCGCGGCACTCCGATGGATGTGGGAATTACCTTGCGAGGCCTGCTGGAGGACAATAATCCATCGCCGCAAATAGTGGCGGATGCGCTCCTGGCGCAAGCCATGCACCTGGACGACAATCGACCGGCGGATGATATCAGCGTGGTGGTTTTGCGAGTGATGCCGCGGAATGGCGATGACGTGCGCCGTATGACAGTGCGCGTGCCCATTAACGTCAAGAATGGTTACTAAGCGCAAACGTCATTTCTCAGATTTTATTCCCCGCAACTGGAGAGCCACCGGACGCGATCTTTTTTTGTTATTAAGCGAATTCCGCAGTCCGGTTCTGTTGTTTTCTTTGGCAATTTTGGGGTTTGGAACATTTTATTATTTTGCCGCGGCTGAATTTAAGGAGCCGGTTGGAAGTTGGGTGGAGTCCGTTTACTTGATGCTGACTCTCACGTTCTTGCAGCCCAGCGGGGACTTTCCAACACATCCATTGTTACAGTTCTTTTTCTTCTTTATGCCCGTGATTGGCGTGGGAACATTGGCCCAGGGATTGGCGGATTTTGGGATTTTAATTTTCAACCGGCGCGCACGCGGTAAGGAGTGGGAAATGGCAGTTGCTTCAACTTTTAATAATCACACCATTCTGGTCGGCCTGGGACATTTAGGTTTTCGCGTGGTCAGTAAACTTTTTGAAATGGGTGAAAGCGTCGTTGCCATTGAGCTCAATCCCAGCGCAAATTTATTCACATCCGCGCAGAAAATGGGGATCCCGGTCATTCAAGATGATGCCACCCATCTGTCAGCGTTGGATGGGGCTGGAGTTTCAAGGGCGAAAACCATCATCCTGTGCATGCAAAACGACTCGGTCAATTTGCAGGTCGCGCTCAAAGCCCGCAGCATTAATCCGGATATTCAGGTTGTCATTCGCATTTTTGACGAAGATTTTGCGCGCTCGCTTCACGATCAATTTGGATTTACCGCGCTGAGCGCCACCGAAATGGCCGCACCCGTTTTTGCCGCCGCGGCAGCCGGAGTGGATGTGACCAACCCGATCTCCGTGGAAGGCAAGCAATTAAGTCTGGCTCGTCTGACAATTCAAAAAGGCTCCACTCTGGCGGGCAGAACCGTGGGATTTGTGGAAGATAATTACCATTTGAATATTGTTTTCGTACGCTTTGACCACCGGTCTGAAATGCATCCCACCGACAGCCGCATCCTGGCCATTGGAGACATAATCGCAGTCTTGGGGGGGCCTGAACAACTCAGCCACTTACTCCACGACAATGAATAACACATCCGAAAAGCCTCCCAGTCAAAACCAATCCGTCATCGGCATTGTTGGTGTATGCGCAGCAGGGAAATCCACGCTGATTAAGGGGCTGAAGGAGCACGGAATCCATCCCCGGCATATTGCGCAGGAACATTCCTACGTCAAGGATATGTGGAAAAGAATAACAAACCCGGATGTGTTGATCTTTTTAGACGCATCTTTCCTTGTAACGCGCGATCGCCGTCAAATTGACTGGACCGAAGCCGATTGGGCGGAGCAGCAGCGACGGCTCATCCACGCCCGAGAACATGCCGATTTTTACATCAACACCGATGATCTGACCGTTGAACAAGTGCTGGAAAGAGTAATCGATTTCATCAAACAAGGCAGTGACGGCGAGCACGCACCTGAGTAATTAAACGATTTGTCCGCGGGGCAACTTGCCCCATGAAACCCTACAAAATAGCGGTATAATCGTTCCTTGCCATCTAGCCAGCCATTGGGTGGTATTTTTATGAATGGAGAACGATACATGAATCGTCGCCCCTACACAACACTGATCGTTGTGCTCCTGTTGATCGCTTTCGCATTATGGATCAATTTGAGCAAAACCATCACCATCACCAATCCGTTTAACTCGCAATCCCTGTTTACCCGCAACGTGGAGACCCGCTTGGGCCTTGACTTGCGCGGTGGTCTGCAGGCACTTTTGGAAGTTCCAGAAGGTGTGACAGTCACAGCGTCAGACCTGGAAACCGCCAAAACCATCCTTGAAAGCCGCGTAAATGCACTGGGCGTGAGCGAAGTCAACATGCAAGTCGCTCCCCCCCGCCGCATCGTGGCCGAATTCCCCGGAATTAACAACCCGGAAGAAGTGGTCGCATCTGTCAAACAGACCGGCTTGCTGGAATTTGTTGATTTTGGCGCTTCCCCCCTGGCAGACGGAACGGTCATCAAGACCGACTCTGGCAATGCAGGGAGTGCCACTCCGGCAACCGATACCACCACAGCACCGGCGGATCGCGTCTACCACACGGTAATGACCGGAACTGCCCTGCAAACTGTCAACGTACAGCCAGGTCAGACCGGCGGCTATGAGATTGCGTTTTCGTTAACATCTGACAGTTCCAAGGTTTTCAGCGACTACACACGCGATAATGTCAACAAATTCCTGGCCATTGTGCTCGACAAGAAAGTTATTTCGGCGCCGCGCATCAACAGCCAAATCAGCGACGGTTCTGGCATAATCACTGGCAGCTACACCCAGGAAAGCGCCAACAGCTTCGCTGTGCAGTTGCGCTACGGCTCCCTGCCCGTTCCGGTTCAGGTAGCCGAAAGCCGCACCGTCGGCCCGACACTCGGCGCAGAATCTGTGCGCAAGAGCGTGCTGGCTGGCGCCATCGGCTTGGGCGTTGTCATCCTGTTCATGCTGCTGTACTATCGCCTGCCCGGCTTCGTTGCTGACCTGGCGCTGGTTACTTACGCGCTGCTCTCGCTGGCCCTGTTCAAATTGATCCCCGTTGTGCTGACTCTTCCAGGCATCGCCGGTTTCATATTGAGTATAGGTATGGCAGTGGATGCAAACATCTTGATTTTTGAGCGTTTGAAGGAAGAATTGCGTTCGGGCAAAACCTTGCGCCAGGCAATCGACCTTGGATGGCAGCGGGCATGGCCATCAATCCGCGACTCAAACTCATCGACGTTGATTACCTGTGCCATCTTGTACATTTTTGGCAATACGTTTGGCGCCAGTATGGTCAAGGGCTTCTCCGTGACACTGGCCCTGGGTGTAATCGTCAGCTTGTTTACGGCGATCATCGTGACCCGCACCTACCTGCATACGTTGATGGACAATATTAAAACTGTCGATCACCCACGCTGGTTTGGGCTGTAGGAGGCAAGCATGAATATTATTAAGAACCGTTACCTGTACTTTGCCATTTCACTGCTGGTCATCATCCCAGGCTTGATTTTCATGGGAATTCACTGGTCTCAGAATCCAGCCGAAGGCCCCCTGCCCCTCGGGATTGACTTTACCGGCGGCGCTCTGCTTGAAGCACAATTTGCATCGGGCGTTCAACCCTCAATCGAGGATGTAAAAGCCATCTACAACGATTTCGCCACCGCTGAAATGCAAATCGGTGACCCGGTTGTACAACCACTTGGAACTGATGCCGTTTCGATCCGCTCCAAAGCCATGGACGATGCGACCAAGGGTTTGATCATTGCCGAGATGGAAAAGCGTTTTAGCACCAAGGTAACCCTGCTGAACTTCACCTCCGTCAGCCCCTCGGTTGGCGCGGAAGTGGCGCGGGCTGCCGCTGGCGCAGTTGGCATGGCTGCCCTGGCCATTCTGGCGTACATCTGGTTCGCATTCCGCAGCATTCAGCATGCCTTCCGCTATGGCACAGCCGCAGTGGTTGCGATGCTGCACGATGTGCTGGTTGTAGTTGGCGTGGAAGCTATTTTGGGTGTTACGCTCGGCTGGCAAGCAGATTCGTTATTTTTGACAGCCCTGTTGACAGTCATCGGCTTCTCAGTGCACGATACGATCGTTGTGTTTGACCGCATTCGCGAGAATCTGGGCATCTACCGCCGCGTGGATTTCGAATCACTTGTCAACCACTCGGTGGTTCAGACGCTTGACCGCTCCATCAACACGCAGTTGACCGTTATGTTCACGCTGTTTGCACTGGCGCTGTTCGGCGGCGAAAGCATCCGTCACTTTGTGATCATCCTGTTGGTCGGTGTGTTCAGCGGAACGTATTCGTCAATTTTCAACGCTTCGCCGATCCTGGTTGTGTGGGAAAACCGCGAGTGGAATACCTGGTTCAAACGCGGCAATAAGACCGAAGCGGCTGCCTAAGCCTGTATACGGTATCTAGTTCAAAAAAGAGAGAGCGCCACTGATGGCGCGCTCTCTTTTTCATACGGAATTACAGCGAGGCGTACGGGAAATTGGCTGGATAAGTGGAGTTTCCGTCAGCGTGGAAAGATCCAATCGCCTTAAAACGAAACCGCCCAATGTTGGGCGGTTTGTTTGGCTGGGGGCAATGGATTCGAACCACTACTGGATGCTCCAGAGGCATCAGTCCTGCCATTAGACGAGCCCCCAAAAAGTCGAGCGGGCAGTATTCTATCATGCCGCTTGAAAACAAGCAAGTGAAAAATTAACTTTCTTTGGAAGTCGCCCGGGCCGCGCGACGGGCGTTATCTTCGATATCCATCAGGATCAGCAGGATTTTGGCGGTCACCTGCAGCACAACCCACAAGACAGCTCCTTGCAAGATGCGTGAAAGCGTTATAAAGACGAAAAACCAATCCATGGGATATCCGCCAATTAGCGCGCCGTAAACGCTCTGAAAAGCGTTATAGGCCGATTCAAGGGCATATGTAATCAACACGCCCCACGCAATAATGCGCGCCCACAGTTCGAGATGTAAAACGGCATCACGATCGAAATAAGTTCCCAGAAAACCGGTGTTCTGTTTCATTGAAGGTTTCTCCTACTGGCTATTTCTGTTTGTTATAATACGCTAAGATTATCTGTGAAATTATACGCGAAAAGGATTAAGCAATGGAACCCACCGAAACGACCCGCCTGCCCCACTTTATTCACGAGGCAGTGACCGAGGATTTGAAAAATGGCCGCTTCGATTATGTCCGCACCCGCCTGCCACCTGAACCGAATGGATATCTGCACATCGGTCATGTCAAGGCTTTTTTGATTGACTATTTTGTCGCCAAGGAATTCGGCGGGGAACTCTTCCTGCGCTTTGACGATACCAACCCTTCGAAGGAAGAAACTGAGTTTGTCGACGCAATCGAGGATGACGCCCGCTGGCTCGGTATCGAATGGGCGAAGGTCACTTTTGCGTCAGATTATTTCGACCGTCTTTACGGCTGGGCAATTCTCCTGATTAAAAAAGGCCTGGCTTACGTTGATGACCAAACACAGGAAGAAATGAGCGTAGGCCGGGGAACTCTGCCCAAAGGAACAAAGTGGAATCAGACCGAATCAGCCTTGAAGCCGGGAGTCGAGTCGCCGTTTCGCAACCGCTCAGTGGAAGAAAACCTTGACCTGTTGGAGCGGATGAAAAACGGGGAATTTCCCGAGGGAAGCCGCGTTTTGCGCGCCAAAATCGATATGGCGCATTCCAACCTGATTATGCGCGATCCGGTTATGTATCGCATTATGCGCGCCCATCACCATCGCACCGGCGATAAGTGGTGCATTTATCCAATGTACGATTGGTCGCATGGACAAAATGACTCGATGGAAGGTGTCACCCATTCGTTATGCTCCAACGAATACATTATCCATCGTCCGCTTTATGAGTGGTTCCTGGAGCAATTGGGAGAATTCCCCACCCGTCAGATCGAATTCTCGCGTCTCAATCTGACTTATGCTATGATGAGCAAACGCAAGGTGCGGAAACTGGTCGAAATGGGCTATGTCCACGGCTGGGACGATCCGCGCTTGACGACTTTGCGCGGGCTGCGTCGACGCGGCGTAACGCCCGAAGCCATCATCAACTTTGTGACCGGCACTGGCGAAACGAACAATGACAGCTGGGTCGAAATGGCCCAGTTTGAAGCCATTATTCGAGATGACCTGAATAAGCGCGCCCTGCGCCGCATGGCAGTTTTGAATCCGCTGAAGGTGGTCATTGATAATTATCCGGATGATCTGGTTGAAGAAATGGATGCGGTCAACAACCCTGAAGACGCTTCCGCCGGAACACGCAAAGTGCTTTTCTCAAAGGTGCTCTACATCGAGCAGGATGACTTCCGCGAAGTGCCGCCACCCAAGTATTTCCGGCTGTATCCTGGCAATGAAATTCGTCTGCGTTACGGGTATTTTGTGAAATGTGTCAGCGTGGTCAAAGACGAGCAAGGCAATGTGACCGAAGTCCACTGCACGTACGATCCAACCACGCGCGGCGGAGACTCACCGGACGGGCGTAAAGTCAAGTCGACCATTCATTGGGTTTCGGCGCGTCATGCAGTTCGAGCTGAAGTGCGGCTTTACAATCAGTTGTTCACGGTCGAAAACCCGGATGTTGGCGATGATCTCGAAAGTATCATCAATCCCAAATCGCTGGAAGTGCTGGAAAATTGTTTTGTTGAGCC
The DNA here is from genome assembly GCA_903838415.1 of uncultured Anaerolineae bacterium. Lineage (GTDB taxonomy): Bacteria > Chloroflexota > Anaerolineae > Anaerolineales > Villigracilaceae > UBA5195. The sequence goes on from CAILYI010000037.1 coordinate 41,139, forward strand.
ATCGTTGGTGGATGCTGCTTTCGGCGAGAAAATTCAATTCGAGCGCACAGGCTATTTCTGCGTCGACCCAGATTCGGCTCCGGACAAGCTGGTTTTCAACCGGACCGTGTCTCTCAAAGACGCGTGGGCGAAAATCGAACAAAAACAGAGATAAAACAAAACCGGAGGCCGCAACGGCCTCCGGTTTTGTTTTACTGCATGGCTTCCAGCAATTCAATGGCGTGGCGCAGGCGTTCCAAAACTTTCTCCTTGCCAACGATCTCCATACTTTCAAACAACGGCGGACTGACCATCTGTCCGGTCACCGCCACGCGCAAAATCCCAAAAACCTGATTCGGGCTGAGCGCGAGCTCCTCAATCAGCTGGCGCATGGGCGGCTCAACCAACGCGTGGGAAAGCTCCGGCAAAGCGTCCAGCAGCTGATAGGTCTTGCGAGCCACCTCCACAGATTGAGCGGCGGTCAAATTTTTGGCGACAAGTTCCACCGGGTTGGGTTGGACGGTATCCTTGAAGAACCAGGCCGCGAAGGATAAGCTATCGTCCAGCGTCACGAGCCGCTCACGGATGAGTGGGATAATCCGCAGGAGTTTGGAGTCATCCACCTGCAAACCAGCGTTGACAAAATAAGGCTTGATCCGGGCTGCAAGATCGTCAGCAGCCAGACGCCGGATATGTTCACCGTTAAAATAGTCCAGCTTGGCAAAATTGATGGCCGCGGGCGACGGAGTCAGCCGGTTAATATCAAAAATCTCGACCATTCTCTCGAGCGTGAGCACATCTTCTGTTTCGCCAGCGCCCCAACCCATCAGCCCAACCCAATTCAGCACGCCTTCGGGAGTAAATCCCAGTTCGTGCATGTCTTTGACAAAAATGGAGTAGCCGTCTTTCATAGCTTCGGCGCTCTCACGTTTGCTCATCTTGCCTTTGCCGCTCGGCTTGAGAAAAACTGACAGGTGCACCCAAACCGGTTCATCCCAGCCAAAAGCGCGGATGATGTTGACATGCAGCGGGAAAGTTCCCAGCCACTCAGAGCCGCGAAAAACGTGGGTAATCTTCATCAGGTGGTCATCCACCATGGCGGCGAGATGGTAGGTTGGCCAGCCATCCGACTTCATCAGCACGGAATCATCCAATTGCCTGTTCTCGACCGTAATATCGCCACGCAGCAGGTCGTGGGCCGTTGTAGAGCCATCTGCAGGCATTTTGAAACGAATGACGTATTTCTCGCCGCTGGCAATACGTTTGGCGGCTTCCTCGGGCGCGAGGTTGCGACAAGTCCCATCATAATGCGTGGGGACTTTGCGCTTCTGCTGATCCTGGCGAACACTATCCAGCCGCTCGGACGTGCAAAAACACGGAAAAGCCTTGTCCAGATCCACTAGCTTTTGTGCGTATTCCTGATAGATTTCGTGCCGGTCGGTCTGTCGGTAAGGGCCAGCCGGACCGCCGATATCCGGGCCTTCGTCATAATTTATTCCCAGCCAGCGCAAACCATCGATTAATTCCTGTTCTGCGCCGGGCACAAAACGTTTTTGATCGGTATCTTCAATGCGAAGAATAAACTGCCCGCCAGTCTTTTTGGCCAGCAAGTAGTTGTAAAGAGCTGTGCGGGCACTGCCTAAATGCATGTGCCCGGTGGGAGATGGGGCAAAACGAACTCGAACGGGTGAAACTGTCACTCAAACCTCCAGGTTTTATAATTCCAGCGCCTTGTGGCGCATAATTACGCTTTCGACCAACCCGACGGCGATCAGATTCGCCACCAGTGAACTTCCGCCATAACTGACAAATGGCAGAGTCAAACCGGTCGCGGGCATTAAATTGAGATTGACACCGATGTTGACAATCGACTGAAAAGCAATCAGCGTAGCGACACCATAAGAAATCAACGCGCCGTAAGCATCACGCGAAATCCGCGCCGCCCACAGGCAACGCCAGACGATAAACATCACCAATCCAATAATCAAAACAGCGCCGACAAATCCCAGCTCGTGGGCAGTGGTGGAAAAAATGAAATCGGACCAGCGCACTTTCAGGAAACGTAACTGAACCTGGGTGCCGTGTCCGTAGCCCTGCCCGAACCAGCCGCCGGAACCGATCGAGATCAAAGCCTGCTGAATATTGTAAATTTCACCATAACGGGCATTTGGGTCAGGCGAGACAAAGTTCAGCACTCGGCGCAGTTGATAATCTTGCACGACACCTGCTTGCACCAGGATTGGAAAGGAAACTCCGATGGCGGCAATTCCCGATAGGGCATACCCCAGCAAGTGCAAAACTGGAATTCCGGACATCCACAATAAAACGAACCACAACACAATCAGCACGATGGATGTGCTCAAGTTCGGCTGCAACAGCACCCAAATAGTAATACCCATTGCCATCAGAAGGCTGCGGATGGTCCATTTGGGCTGATTCATCTCGTGGAGATGTCGAACAAAGAAATGTGACATGGAGAGAATTAAAACCAGCTTGGCAAATTCAGACGGCTGAATAAAAACCAACGTTGTGCGGAACCAACGCGCGGAGCCAAACAGGGCAGCGCCGATCACGTTCAATGCCAGAAGGACAATGATAATGCCAATATACAAGGTAGTGCTGAGGGAAGACCACAACCGATAGTCAATCCCCGCAGTGATCAGGAATAGAACAAATCCAATCAGGGCAAAAATAATTTGACGATTGACGAGTGGAGTGGTTACAGTTAATTCATAATTCCCGGCTAACGCCGAGCGGATCATCGTGATACCAATAATGACCAGAATTGTCACCGCCCCCAAAAGCCAGAAATCGAAATGTCGCCAGAAACCTCCACGCATGTTTATGTTCCACGCGGCGCGTCAATCAGCAGCCGCAAAGACAATCCTAACCCGACCGACGTCGCGCAGCCACACGCAAGGGAATATCCGCCACCAGGCGCTGAGCGCGGCCTTCGTGCTCCACCTCAATGCGCACACCGGATGGATCGATTTCAATATATTTTGAGATGGCCGCAATCAAATCGTCTTTTAAGGATTCCAACATAACGGGCGTCAAATCCATCCGGTCGTGGATCAGAACCAGTTGAAGCCGTTCCTTGGCGCTGGATGCGCTCTTTTTCCCTGAGAGACGTTCAAAGAAGTTCATCTTACTTCCTCCCTGTCAGCTTGCTGAGACGATCCCACAGACCATGAGATTCAAGGTCCATGAAAGGAACTTCTTCTCCGTTTAAGCGGCGGGCGATATTTCGAAAAGCCTGCCCGGCCTTGGTCTTTCCTTCCAACGACAAGGGCGTACCTTTGTTTGAAGCGACAATGATATTTTCATCTTCAGGGACAATTCCAATCACGTCAACACGCAAGAGGTCGTAGACATCATCGACCGAAAGCATATCTCCGCGCCGGACCATGTTGGGATTGAGACGGTTAATAATTAACGACGGCGAGGCTTTTTCCTCCGCTTCGAGCAAGCCCATCACACGATCAGCGTCACGTACGGCTGACATTTCCGGATTGGTCACGATCAGCACTTTGTCAGCGGCGGCAATTGAATTTCGGAAGCCTCGTTCAATTCCAGCGGGCGAATCGATCAGAATCCAATCCAGGTCGGGGCGAAGCTCATCGCACAGGCGCACCATATCGCTTGGCGAAACCGCGTTTTTGTCACGAGTTTGCGCCGCCGGGATGAGAAACAGTTCAGGGAGACGCTTATCACGAATCATGGCCTGGCGGACGCGACAACGCCCTTCGATAATATCCACAACGTCATAGACGATGCGGTTTTCCAATCCCATGACAACGTCGAGATTGCGCAAACCGATATCGCCGTCGATACAGACAACTTTTTGTCCTTCCGAAGCGAGAGCTACGGCAATGTTAGCAACGGTGGTGGTTTTGCCCACTCCACCTTTGCCAGATGTAACAGTGATCACTTTTGCGGTCATTGTCTACTCCCACTAACTTGAGATCCATGTTTCGGCCTGTAACTGGCCGTTTTTGATGCGCACAATTTCGGGCTGGGGTTTGCTGCGACGCTCCGGTGCAGTTGCGATTTCGCTTGCGACGCGAAGTTGCGTGGGGGATAAATCGAGCGCGCAAACCACCGCATCGCGATTCCCCTGCGCACCAGCATGCACTACACCACGCAGGCGTCCCCAGATAATTACACTTCCACCAGCGATGACCTCGGCGCCAGGGTTTACATCCCCAAAAACGACGATATGCCCGGCAAATTCGATACGGGTACCCGAGCGAAGGGTCTTGTTGATCCATAATGCGGTCTCGTCATCGATTCCCTTGGCGGCTTGCATTTCCTGCGGGCGCGTTTTATGGATGCGAGTGGCCAGCCCAAGGATTTGCGCGGTGTTTTCCGTTGTTGGAGAATTGCTCAAAACAGCCCAAAGCATGATTCCCCGCTCAGAAAGCTGGTCACGCAATGGAGTGAGTTCAGCAGATTTAAGCACCTGATTGCCTACATCAAGCGCCAGACGCGCACCTTGAAAAAAGGAGGGCTGCTCTTCGATTCGTTCGAGCAAAGCGCGCTGAATGACAGGCCAGCTGGCGTCACCCAACGAAACCAATAGCCCATCACGAATACCTTTGATCTGAATAAGAGAGGAATCTTTCATAGTTTTTTGAAGCAAAATTATAGCACACCCTTACGGAGCAGTACCCTGCTGGGCTGAATCAATCGCTTTTAGCTCGAAATAAGCCTCAAGCACTTTGCGAACAATCGGGGCAGCCACGCTCGCACCTTCACCACCATTGTAGCAAAAAGCAACTACGACAATTTCCGGATCTTCATAGGGACCATAGACCACTGTCCATGAATGCGTGGGCCAGGAACCAAACTGACAGCGATTTTGTGCCTGCGCGACGTTGTCGCAATATTCCGCGGTACCCGTCTTGCCAGCGACCGGAATCTCAAAAGGAGTTGTAAATTCCTGGGTTCGACCGGTGAAAACGGCGTTGAGCGTGCCTGTCGGGTCAGAGGTTACCGCCAGTCGCATCCCTTCCTGGATTTTTTGAACCACATCGGGCCTGACAGTCTTTTTCCGACCGGTCGCAGTGCAATAGGCGCCGTCACATTGAAAATCATTGATGACCGGATCAGTTGTAATATCCCATTGATTGTAACCAACAAAAGGTGAAATCTGCCAGGCACCTTGATGGAATATAGCCAGGCCCTGATCATCACTGCCACACCAGCCCGAAACCGGTTCATCCAGATCATTCTTACCCTGACAAACTGTATACAAAACCTGATTCGATATCCCAAAACCGGTATCACACCATCCGGTGCTAACTAGTCCAGCTTTGTCTTGTGCGCTGCATTGATGATATAGATTGCCATCAATATCACGCCAGATGAAGAGTGGCTTGCCATTATTGTCGGTAATCTCACGGACCAGCGTAGGCTGGACGTGTTTGCCGTCATTCGCAATGGTCGCAGCCGATAACAGCACCTGCAGCGGGGTGGACAACACGTATCCTTGTCCCACGCTGGCGATGTAAGTATCGCCGGTGGACCAGTTTTCGCCACGATTGATGCGCTTCCACTGCGGAGACGGGATGAGTCCCTTTGCTTCACCCAACAATTCGATGTTGGATTTCTGGTCATACCCGAGCGCACGAGCATATTCCCGCAAGCGTTCAATCCCCAGGCCTTGCTTGATCTCATTTTTATAACCGCCACCCAGCTTGTAAAAACAAACATTGCTGGAATAAGCGATGCAGTGTAAAAAATCGATGGTGCCGAAACCGGCTTCGTTCCAATCAACGAAGGGACGTTCACGCCCCGGATCATTTGGCGAAAACGATTCAGTCAAAACCAGCTGACCGGGAGCATCAATAATCTGGTCCAGGGTGACGACACCCTCATTCAATGCGCCTGTAGCTGTGGATAGCTTGAAAACTGATCCCGGCGGAAACTGGTCAGAGACGGCATGATTCAACAATGGCTTGGCAGGATCCTGCGCCAACTGGTTATAGTAATAGGCTGGGATAAAGCGCGCCATGCGGTTATTTTCATAGGTCGGGAAAGATACCATCGCCAATACTTCCCCGGTTTTGGGATTCATGGCGATCACTGCGCCCGTGGTGATACGAATGCGGCCAAAATATGAATTCCAGAAATTGATTTCACCCGTCAGTGCGGCATCAGCCGCTTTTTGCAGGCGGGTATCGATGGTGGTAATTAAATTGGCCCCCGAAACGGGAGGCAGCGGAGGCTCCAGGTTGCGAAGTTCCTGCCCGGCGACATCCACTTCAATCACTCGTTTGCCCGGTTTCCCGGCCAGGTCATCTTGAAAATAGGCTTCCACGCCTGAATATCCCACCTTGTCGCGGTTGGGAAGAAAACCCTGGCTGCGATAAAGTTCCTCGTCACGAGCGGGGATGGGACCAAGAAATCCGATCACGTCGGCGGTCAGGTAACCGGTTGGGTAATCACGGACAGGTTCAATTTCCACGCTGACACCCGGCCAATCCATGGTTTTCTCGCGCACGATACGCGCGGTTTCTTCCGAAATATTGCACTGAATTTTGACCGGACTATAAGGCGCGATGGTATCCTGCAGCTCAACCAATTGCGCAATACCAGGTCCAGGCACACAGGCCGAAACCAGCTTGGCGTCATCCAGGGTGCCGCTATTGACCGGGACGCCAATCAAAGTAGACAGCTCCCGATAAACTTCCTGAATGTCCGCCGGATCATTGGGCAAATTCGCCGGGGTAATGACCACATTGTAAGACGGAACATTTCGGGCCAGAATGGTTCCATTCCGATCGTAAATAATGCCGCGCAAGGGTGGAACACTGATGGTACGCGTCCGATTTTCATCCGCTTGCGCCAGGCGAGTCTCGTATTGTAGAACCTGTAAATTGAATAGCTGGGCGACCAAAACAGAAAATCCCAACGCCAGCACCGCATAAAACACGAATACCCGCCAGGATTCAATATTCACACGAGGAACTGAAGGTGAAGTCATACCATTTCCTCCACTGGGTAAACCCACAAAGCAAGGTCACGAATAAAGGAATACACCGGAAGCGCCAGGAAGAGGTTTACAAATACGCTCGGCAAAGTGATTAAAGCCAATGCGTCACTAAATGGGATAGGCGTACCGCGAAACACGAGCGCCAGGTATGTAATCAGGTGTAAAAGCAGGGTGGAAAAAAAGGTCACTGTAAAAAGCGCCAGAATCGGAGTCTGCCAAATCTGACGTAGAACATTGCGGGCCAAAGCCACCGCCAATAAATAAGCTGTTAGCAAGACCAACGGCTGCAAACCTGAGACAAAGGCCGCCATCAAACCAGCCAATGCCGCCCAATGCCAGGATGACTGAACCTGCTGTTGGAGCGCCCAGGTAATCAGAATCAACAAAACCAGATCTGCCGCGCCAGAAAGCAAGGTAATGCGACTGACCACGGCTGTCTGCAGCATGAATGCCAGCGCCAATAACGGAATTGCCACCAGATTTTTCATATCAAGGAACGGGGATGAGGGGGGTAATATCCACAGGACGAAAGTCGGTGATGATGAGGACGATTTTAAGCTTGGTGAAATCCACCACCGGCTGGATAATGGCCTGCTGAAACAAGTCGGCGTCTCGCTTGCGGACATTCAACACCTGCCCGACGATTAAATCTGCCGGGTAGCCGCCGCCCAGTCCGGACGTAAGCACCAATTCACCTGGTTCGAGAGTGACATCTTGCGGAACAAGATCGAGGACCAAGTCGCCGGAAACGTTACCGGTCAAAATCGCTTCCTTTTTGGCTTTTTCAAGGCGAATATTCACCGCCGAAGATAAATCCGTTATCAATTGAATTCGCGCTGCGCTGTTGATGACTGCATCCACCCGCCCAACAAGACCCTGGTCAGTCACAACCGGCATGCCACGTCGCAACCCGTCGTTTGAACCTTTGTCGACGATGACATAACGCAAGAACGGACTTGGATCGCGCCCGATAACGGAGGCCGCTGTGTATGAGTTTTCCGGATTGGAACGTGAGAAATTGACCAGCGCCGCAAGTGCATCTGCCTGCGATAGGCTGTTTTGCAAAGTTACCACTTGCGCCTGCAAACGGGATACTTCCGCTTCAAGTTCCGCGTTTTGCTGACGTAAGGCAACCACATCGCGTGGCACGGTAAAAAAGTCCTGAATAACCACAAAACGCGTGGATATCCAGGACTGCGCAGAAACAATCAGCGTATTGAAATTGCTGGAGATAAAACCAAAGGAGCCACTCAGCGCCAGTGCCAAAACTCCGGCTATCACCAAAAATAAAATGGTTGTCTGGACCGAACGGGAAAATAAATCTTTCATATTTTAAATGTTCATCAAAGAGAAGGCCAGATATTGGCCTCCACATTTCAAGCGCTGTGACGCGTTGAACCGCGCTCCAAGCCCACCAGGTAATGGCGCATCCCTTCAAAGTCACTCAAGACAACGCCCGTACCGCGCGCAACACAAGTCAGGGGATCCTCAGCCTGCCAGACGCGCAAATTGAGCTCATCAGCCAATCGATCAGCCAAACCTTGCAGCAAAGCCCCGCCACCCGCCAGGCAAATGCCAGTATCCATTAAATCAGCAATAACTTCAGGGGGAACTTCATCGAGCGCATCACGGATGGTATCGACGATAACCTGAACCGAGCCAGAAAGAGCATCGCGCACTTCCACCGATGAAACTTCAATGGACTCGGGCAGGCCGTTCACAAGATTACGACCGCGAACTTCCATGGTTTTTTCTTGTGGCAGCGGATAGGCTGAACCGATTTTCATCTTGACTTGTTCGGCGACGCCTTCACCAATCAACAGGTTATATTTCCCGCGGATATATTGGACAACATCCTGGTCCATTTCATCGCCCGCCACACGCAGCGACCGAGCGACAACCACACCACCCATCGACATCACGGCGACTTCAGTTGTTCCACCGCCGATATCCACCACCATCGAACCAATCACTTCGTTGACCGGTAAGCCAGCGCCCAGCGCGGCGGCGATTGGCTCTTCGATCAGGAAAGCCTCGCGCGCACCAGCTGACATGGCGGCATCATAAACAGCGCGTTTCTCAACTTCAGTAACGCCCGCAGGAATACCGATCACTACTCGCGGTCGGGGCAGCGGCACCACACTCTGCTCATGCACCTGACCAATAAAATAAGTCAACATCACCTGGGTGACGTCAAATTCGGAAATAACGCCATCACGCACCGGGCGAACAGCAATCACATTTCCCGTGGTGCGTCCCATCATTTCTTTGGCTTTTTGTCCCACCGCCAATGGTGTGCGCGTACGTTTCTCGATGGTCACCCAGGATGGCTCGTTGATAACGATGCCTCTGTTCTTGACATAGACCAATGTATTGGCTGTTCCCAAGTCAATGCCGATGTCCAATGAAAACAGGCCTAGTAGCCAGTTGATGGGATTAAATGCCAAGGTGTGCTCCTCAATTAAATACAATAATTTCTAAAAATTATATAAATATTATACCATGTGCAAAAGTGAAGCCTTTATCGATTATAAATATTCAGTGGCGTTCATGGAATTTAGCTGCTCAACCGCAACGAAGTGAGTAAAATTGGGTTTAGATTCTCACTAACTCAAATCCGCCGGGAGGAAACCATGCCTAAAGTCGCCATCGTTACCGATAGCACCGCTTACATTCCTAAAGATTATATCGAGCAATACAAGATTATCGTAGTTCCGCAAATACTTATTTGGAAAGATCAGATTTATGAAGACGGCGTAAGCATTCAGCCGGATGAATTTTACCAGCGCTTGGCAACTGCCAAAACAATGCCGACTACTTCCCAGGTATCCATCGTCAATATGCAAAAGACCTTTTCAGCATTGGTGGAACAGGATTACGATGTTCTTGGAATCTTTATTTCTGCCAAGCTTTCCGGTACCATTCAATCTGCGCTACAAGGGCGAGAAGCACTTGCCAAAGGCAAGGAAAAGGTCGAAATTGTGGACAGCAACGCAACCGCCATGGCGATGGGTTTCCAGGTTCTGGCGACTGCCAGAGCTGCCACAGAAGGCGCCTCGCTGGCTGAATGCAAAGCGCTGGCAGATCAAGTCCGTGATCATACCGGGGTTTATTTCGTGGTTGATACGCTGGAATTTCTTCACCGGGGCGGTCGTATTGGTGGCGCACAGCGCTTGTTAGGAAACGCCCTCAACCTTAAGCCGATCCTGGCCTTGCAGGATGGAAAAGTGGAAGCCATGGAACGCATCCGCACAAAAGGCAAAGCGGTGGAACGCTTGATTGAAATCGTCGCTGAACAAACAGCGGGGAAACCGCTTGTCCGCCTGGCATCCTTGCATGCAAATGCGGCTGCTGAGGGCAAGGATGTCTTGGAGCGTGCAACCAAATTGATTAAACCGGTCGAATCAATTTTCACCAGTGTCAGCCCGGTCGTGGGCACACATGCCGGGCCAGGGACGGTCGGTCTGGCTTACATGACCGATTTCTAAAATGTTCCAATCAAAAAGAGCGTTCCGGCCTGGAACGCTCTTTTTGATTGATTATTGCTTTATAATGCGCCATCTTGTTTTATCAAAGGAATACGATGAAAAAGGTTGCGATTTTAACAGACAGTACGGCTTATCTTCCCCAGAATTTCGTCGACCAGCATGAGATTTCCAGCGTGCCGCTAGTGGTGATTTGGGAACAGGAAACTTTTGAAGATAACGTTACAATTACCCCAACTGAGTTTTATTCACGTCTCAAGACAGCGAAAATTATGCCCAGCACTTCCCAGCCATCAGTTGGGAAAATGCAATCAGTCATGACTTCGCTGCTCACCCAGGGATATGACGTTATGGGGATATTCATCTCATCCAAGCTTTCGGGCACAGTTCAATCCGCAATGCAGGCGCGCGATTTGCTGCCAAAAGGAAGCCAGGTGGAAATATTCGACAGCGAAAGCACCACGATCGCGATGGGATTTCAAGTGCTCGCCGCTGCCCGCGCCGCGGCGGATGGCGCCTCGCTCAGTGAATGCCGCGCCGTCGCCGAAAAGGCGCGTCAGCAGAGCGGCGTCTATTTTATGGTGGATACGTTAGAATTTTTGTATCGTGGCGGACGAATTGGTGGAGCGCAGCGGTTTTTGGGAACCGCGCTCAACCTGAAGCCGATTTTATTCATGCACCAGGGAAAGATCGAAGCCCTGGAACGAGTTCGGACAAAAGGCAAGGCGCTCGACAGGCTGATCGAACTGGTGGCAGAAAAATGTGACGGCGGGACTCCCGTCCGGCTCGCTAGCGCTCATGCCAATTCTCCGGTCGAAGCACAGGCTCTATTAGATAAAGCCGGGGAGCTGCTCTCCCCGATCGAGTCAATCACATGCGAGCTGAGTCCGGTGGTTGGAACGCACGTCGGGCCTGGAACTTTGGCTCTCGCCTACATGACCGGGATGTAAAGAAGCTGACAGAGGCGACTCGCCTTTCGTGCGAGTCGAAAGATAAGGGGAATCCGTCAAACCAACATGGCGGATAAAGGCCTGAAACCCGGTAAAATTTTCCGGGCAGAATCAGTCTATCCGCCATGTCATCCGCCGATACGTTATAATGCGGACATGACCACCACGCACATTCCGCTTATCATTGGCATCGCCGGAGGTTCCGGTTCCGGCAAAACCACCGTGGCGCAGGAAATTTTAAACCGGGTTGGCCCGGAGAAAATTGCTTACCTGCCACACGATGCGTATTACAAAGACCTGAGCGGTCTGCCACCCGTCCAAAAGGCGGAAGTAAATTTCGATCATCCGAATTCGCTCGAAACTGAGCTTTTGGCTCAACATGTGAAACAACTCAGAGACGGATTTCCGGTCGAACTGCCCGTGTACGATTTTTCCACGCACAGCCGGACAGAAAGAACGATCCCGATTACGCCACATCGTGTGATCGTGGTGGAAGGGATTTTGATTTTTGCCGAACCGGAATTGCGCCCACTGTTTGACATCAAGATTTTCGTGGACACAGATTCGGACTTACGCTTTATTCGCCGTTTGCAAAGGGATATTTCTGAGCGCGGTCGAACACCTGAATCGGTGGTGAAGCAATATCTCAAAACGGTGCGCCCTATGCACCTTGAGTTTGTTGAACCGTCGAAACGGTATGCGGATGTGATTATTCCCGAAGGTGGTTTTAACGCTGCTGCGCTGGATATGGTGGTGGCGCGTATTGAAGCAATGCTGAGATAAATTCGTAAATTAAATTTCGAAAGGATAATTTATATGGCTCCCAAGCAATGGTCCACCCCACCCGAAATGGTAATTGACCCAAAGAAGAAATATGTCGCCACGATCTCAACCGATAAAGGCGATATGGTTATTGAGTTATTCGCAGACAAAACCCCAAAAACGGTGAATAATTTTGTCTTTTTATCGCGCGAAGGCTATTATGATGAAACAATTTTCCATCGTGTGATTAACGATTTCATGGCTCAGGGCGGCGACCCGACCGGTTCCGGTCGCGGCGGCCCTGGTTATCGCTTTGCGGATGAATTCCACCCATCTCTCAGACACAACAAACCTGGCATACTTTCGATGGCCAACGCCGGACCGGGCACAAATGGTTCCCAGTTTTTCATCACCCATGTACCCACGCCTCATCTGGATGGCAAACATGCGGTTTTTGGACAAATTACCGGCGGTATGGATGTGCTGATGGCAATCCCGGCGCGCGACCCGATGCGCCCCGAATATCCTGGCGTGAAAATCAATTCAATTACCATCACTGAAAGCGAATAAGCTTGCATGTCAACTGAGCGCCGCACAACATTTTTTCGGGTACTCAGTTTGCTGGCGGTGATCGCCATCAGTGTTTGGATTTTCAGCATCCGCGACAAGGCCAGTGAGTTGGCGGCCTTCGGTTATCCAGGGATTTTCGTTATCTCCATATTAGCAAATGCCACCGTCCTGCTCCCGGCTCCGGGAGTGGCGGTGGTTTTTGCTATGGGTGGGATTTTCAACCCTTTGATTGTGGGAGTCGTCGCCGGAGTAGGCAGTGGAATTGGTGAACTCTCGGGCTATCTGGCCGGATATAGTGGTCAGGCAGTGATTGAACGCGGCAATATTTATAATAAAATTCATCCGTACATCGAAAAGTATGGCTCCGCGACGATATTCATCCTGGCGGCCATTCCAAATCCTTTTTTTGATTTGGGCGGAATTGCCGCGGGGGTATTAAAAATGCCCGTGGGTAAGTTTTTGATCTGGTGTATTTTGGGAAAGATCATCAAAATGCTGATTTTTGCTTATGCCGGGGCGTATTCTATCGAGTGGCTGTTCCAATTTTTGCGCTGACAATTCCGTTTGAGCAGTATTATCAAGTTGTGAGGCACGCCTTCAAGCTTGGGGAAATTTTTCACGACCAGATGAAACAATTGGTTGAGTAATAGTCGACAATCATGCTTTATTAAATGTACTTAGTCTCAAAATGGCGATATAATTTATTTACTGATTTTTCAAGTTCAAGGAGGCTACTATGCTCGTCGGCGAACGAATGTCGAAACCCGTAATCACAATTCCCCCCGATATGCCCATCACGGATGCTCTCAATTTAATGAAAAAAGAGCATATTCGGCGCGCGCCAGTCACAAAGAACAGCAAACTGGTTGGAATTGTGTCAGACAAAGACCTGCTCAATGCTTCACCTTCACCGGTGACAACATTAAGCATCTGGGAAATGAACTACCTGCTTAGCAAAGTAACCGTTTCAGAAGTCATGACCAGTAATGTCATGACGGTCGCCGAAGACACCCCGATCGAGCAAGCCGCCCGCATCATGGCCGACAATAAAATTGGCGGTCTGCCTGTTTTACGTGATGGGCACGTTGTTGGCATCATCACCGAAACTGACCTGTTTAAGGTTTTCCTTGAATTGCTGGGCGCCCGTGAAGCCGGTGTACGCGTGACTGCGCTCATCGATGATCAACCCGGCCAACTTGCCCATATCACCGAAGCCATCAGCGAGAAAAAAGGCAACTTTATTTCTTTCGGCCAATTTACCGGCGAGAACCCCACCAATAAAATTGTCACCTTCAAAATCAAGGGGTTGACTCAGGAAGAAGTCAAGGCGGCCATCAGCCCGGTCGTCAAAGAAATACTGGACATCCGCTCGTAAAAGGAAAACCGGCCTCTCACGAGGCCGGTTTTTTTATTTATCTTGGTTTCCTGATGGAAGGCTTGCGTCCGGCTTCGGGCCGTTCGCGGCGCACAGCAGGTTTATCCATCCCTGAAGGTGGGCGTGTGCGCCCTTTGGGACGATCCGTTTCATTAGGTGGACGCGTGCGTCGGGTAGGTTTTCCCGGGGTTGTGGGCGGAGGGGTGCGTCCCGGGATTTTTCTTTCCGCTTTTGGGCGGGTATTCAGAGGGGGTTTTTTCCTGGTCATATCCGGGAAGGCAGGCAAACCAGGGCGATCCTCTTTCAGCGCCACAATTTCTTGAGGGGTCAGATAACGCCATTCGCCCGGTTTCAAATTTCCTAAAAGCAGATTCCCAATCCGCACGCGGACAATCCGCACGACCGGCAGCGCCAGGATGGCGCCAATCTCACGAATCTGGCGTTTGCGGCCTTCGCGCATGACGATACGCAACCAGGCGCCCTTCCCTGCCAGCGAATCGATGCGCACTTCGGCGCGTTGGGTTTTGTAACCATCTTCCAGCACCACGCCGCGCTGCCAGGTTGCCAATTGTTCAGTATCAGGTTGGCGCGCGAGTAACACGCGATATTCCTTTGAGTGGCCATGCGATGGGTGCGTCAGTTTCTGCGCCAGTTCGCCATCATTGGTCATCAAAACCAGGCCTTCGCTCTCAAAATCCAGGCGACCGACCGGGTACAAGCGCTCACTGACCGGAATCAGATCTCGCACAGTTTGGCGGGAATCACCCTGCTCTGCATCGACGGTCGAAAGCACATAGCGCGGCTTATGCAAAGCAATATACACTTTTTGCTCTGCCGGTTTAATGGCGCGTCCATCTACTGAAATTTTATCCGTCACCGGGTCAGCCTTCTGACCAATGACGGCAACTGTGCCATTGACGCGCACGCGCCCGGCAATAATATATTCTTCACAATCGCGCCGGGAACCAAGCCCGGCCTGAGCCATAATCTTCTGTAAGCGTTCTTCCATGCCATCCATTATAACCGACACCTTACGGAGATGTTGGCAAACGAGTGCATGTCAAAACAGATGCAACGCCTCGCACATTCGCGCGAGCGCGGCGATGTGGTACGATAGGGCGATTTCACTTTAACCGAGGCAAAATTGATAAAATTGATTGCCATCGATCTCGATGGAACACTCTATAATTCTGATCACCAACTGACCCAGCCCGGCCGCGAGGCCGTTTGGAAAGCAAAAGACGCCGGACTACAACCCGTCATCGTGACCGGTCGCGGACGGCGAGGCGCAGAAAACGCACTTAACCTGCTTGAAATGGATTTGCCGTACATTTGCTCGGCTGGCGCGTTGTTGCGTTCCGGTTTGGATGGAGAAACCATCCACGCCTGGACTTTTCACCATCACGACGAGCTAATGCCCCTGATAACGTTCACCCGTCATAACGGCACCGGCTTGATCGCCGAAAGCCCGGAAGGTACCGCCTACTGGTTTGGACCGGATGCGATGAGCACAGTCTTTGATCCGCTCACGCTGAAGGAAAGCGTCCGCTCTTTTGATCCAGAAAAAGACTTCGACCGGCCTCTGCTCAAGTTTACAGTCGCAGCCGAAACCAAACTACTGGCAAAAGCGGAAGAAGTCATCCAGGCTGAATGTCCGTCGCTGCACTACGTTTATTCAGGCGTGCAATATATCGATTTGACCGTCGATGGCGCCAACAAAGGCAGCGCACTGCATGAGCTGGCGCTCAGGCTAAACCTGCAACCCGATGAAATTGCCGCCATCGGTGATCAATCGATTGACATGCAAATGCTCGAATATGCCGGTCTGCCTATCGCCATGGCAAACGCAGTGCCGACCTTGAAAGCGGTCGCAAAATGGATTGCCCCTTCCAACGATGATAATGGCGTGGGCTGGGCAATCGATGAAATCATCAAGCAAAATATGCTTGAATCCAGCCTGTAACTCAAACCAATCCAACTTCAGGAAAGGGAATCCCATGCTTTTTGACCTTCCACTCGAACAACTCAAAACTTACAAACCAGAACGTCCTGAACCGGCAGATTTTGACTCTTTTTGGGCCAGGACACTGTCCGAGGCGCGCCAATTTCCGCTGGCAGCGCGCTTTGAACCTGTCGAAACGGGATTAAAGCTCGTCAAAACATTTGACGTGACCTATAACGGATTCGGCGGGCAGCCCATCAAAGGCTGGTTCATCATCCCCAAAGGCGCAAAAGGACCGTTACCGTGCGTGGTTGAATTCATCGGCTACGGCGGCGGGCGCGGATTGGCCCACGAGTGGCTCAGTTGGGCCAATGCCGGGTACGCCCATTTCGTGATGGATACGCGCGGCCAGGGTTCCACCTGGCGCGTCGGCGACACGCCCGATCCCGAGTTGGAAGGCGGCAATCCGCAAATCCCCGGATTTATGACGCGCGGCGTGCTCAAGCCCGAAACATACTATTATCGCCGCGTATTCACAGACGCGGTGCGAGCCGTGGAAGCAGCCCGTTCTCACGAATTGGTGGATAAGAATCGGGTGGCGGTGACAGGTGGCAGCCAGGGCGGCGGAATCAGCCTGGCGACGGCGGGTCTCGTCCCCGATGTGGCGCTCGCCATGCCCGATGTCCCTTTTTTGTGCCATTACCGCCGCGCCGTGGAACTGATCGATACTGAACCTTATAACGAAATTACGCGGTATTGCAAAAATCATCGCGATCAAATCGAGACAGTTTTCAACACCCTGTCATATTTCGACGGGATGAATTTTGCCGTGCGCGCCAAAGCCGAGGCGCTTTTTTCAGTGGGACTGATGGACACAATTTGTCCGCCATCGACGGTTTTTGCCGCATTCAACCATTACAACGCAAAAAAAGACATCCGCATCTGGCAATTCAACAATCACGAAGGCGGCGAGGGCTATCAGGGACTCGAAAGACTTAAATTTGCCAACGAAAGACTGGCATGACAACATCAACCAGGAATACCATTTGGCTGCTTACGGCGGGCGCGTTTTTTGCCTTTTTTGTTTTCGGATTCAGCGATAATCTCAAAGGGCCGGTACTACCGGCTCTTTTGCAGGATTTGCAGATCAATTACGCCCTCGGCGGGACAATTTTGCTCGGTGTTTACGTCGGCTTCATGGGCGCCACACTCTCAACCGGCTTTTTGGCGGATGTCATCGGACAAAAAGCTGTCCTGATTCTGGCGGGAATCTGCCTGGCAGTTGGCGTGACCGGAATCAGCAGTTTTCGAACTCCCGTCCTGTTGACAATTTTCATGGCAGTGCTCGGCTTTGGATTGGGCTCACTCGAATTGGGCTGCAATGCGCTCATTGTCAAATTACACCCGTCCGACAAAGGCCGCTATCTCAACCTGATGGCAGTCATGCACGGCATGGGCTCGATGGTCGCGCCGCTTTATGCTGGCTGGCTGCTGGCGATCAATATTTCCTGGCGCGCAGTCTATCGCTGGGACTTGATTTTGATCGGCCTGCTCAGCGCTTATTTTGCGCTGGTACGCTTCCCCAAAGCAGATTCCGCCAAAAGCGAAAAAATCGACTTCAAGCATCTCGGCAAAACCGCCTTTACACGCGAAATGCTGTTGTTTTACGCCTCGATCACGATGTATGTTTCTCTTGAACTGGGCATGGCTTCCTGGATTGTTGAATTCCTGCAAAAAGTTCGCGGTCAAAGCGTGACGCAAAGCACACAGGCTCTCAGTTTATATTTTGGGCTGATGATGTTTGGCCGTTTTGTCGGAAGCTTCTTCGTCGAACGGCTCGGATATCTCAAATCGATTGTTGTGATGGCGTTAGGCGCAAGCGCCTGTGTGGCTCTCGGATTGTTCGGCCCGGCACAGTTTTCAATCTTGCTGCCCGTCAGCGGCTTTTTTCTCTCGATCATTTTCCCCACCATCACTGCCGCCGCATCAGACGCTCACAAAGCAAATGTGAATACCATTTTGGGGCTGCTCTTCACCTTTGCCGGGCTGGGCGGCATCCTGGGACCCTGGCTGGTGGGTATCGTCAGCGATCTGGGCGGTATTCAAATCGGCCTCGGCATGAATATCGTCTTTGGGTTGCTAACAGCAATCGCGGCTTTTACATTGATGCGATTAAGCCCCAAAAAGGCCTGATAATCCGCGCATCGCCCTACATCAATTTAGGAAATTTATGATGACTTCCCGTATCAGCACTCTTGCAGAACACAACGCGCAACGACAAAAACATTGGGATGAAATTGCCCGGACTGAATCCGCTGAAACGTTTTTCAACCGCGAATACCATCGCCGTTTAAGAGAAATCTACCGACTACTCGTCTCCCCAGAACTTGCCGTGCTTGAAATTGGCTGCGGACGTGGCGATTTGCTGGCTTCCGTTGCCCCATTCAAGGGCGTAGGCGTCGATTTTTCAGCGGAAATGCTCTCGCAGGCACGCCATCGCCATCCCAATTTGACCTTCATCCAGGCGGACGCGCACAACCTGCAGCTTGACAGACAGTTTGACGTCATCATCCTGTCAGACCTGATCAACGATGCCTGGGATGTGCAGGATTTGCTGGAACAAGTCCGCCCGCTGTGCACTGCCGATACGCGGATCATTCTCAACTTCCACAGCCGGGTCTACCAGCCAGCGCTCGGACTGGCCGGAGCGCTGAGGCTGGCAAAACGCCTACTCCCACAAAACTGGCTGACTCCCGAAGATACCGAAAATCTGCTGCGGCTGGCAGGTTTTGAAGTCATCCGCCGCCAGAAAGAAATCCTTTTCACGCTGCCCATTCCACTGGTGCGCGACCTGTTCAACAAAATCCTGGTCAAAGTCTGGCCGTTCAGCCCCTTCGCATGGACGAATATTTTCATCGCCCGGCTGCAACCTGTCGAAACGGGAGAAAAACCATCGGTCAGTGTCATCATCCCCGCCCGTAATGAAGCTGGGAATATCGAGGCCGCCTTCCAGCGTCTCCCCAAAATGGGCAGACACACCGAAATCATCTTTGTGGAGGGCCATTCCAAAGACAACACGTACGCCGCCATCGAACAAGCCATCCAAAATCACCCCGAATGGGATGCGAAGCTGTTTCGCCAGCCCGGAAAAGGCAAGGCGGATGCAGTACGCGTGGGTTTCGACCAGGCCACTGGCGATATTTTGATGATCCTGGATGCCGATTTGACGGTTCGCCCGGAAGAATTGCCACGCTTTTACGCGGCGCTGAGCAGCGGAAAAGGCGAATTCATCAATGGCGTGCGCCTGATTTACCCCATGCAGGAACAGGCTATGCGTTTTTTGAACCTTTTGGGGAATAAGTTTTTCAGCATGGCTTTTTCGTGGCTGCTCGGACAATCCATTAAGGATACGTTGTGCGGCACAAAAGTTCTGCGCAAACGGCACTACGAGCGGATTGTGGCAAACCGCGCCTATTTTGGCGAGTTCGACCCTTTTGGCGATTATGACTTGATTTTCGGCGCCGCCAAACAAAATTTAAAAATTGTCGACCTGCCGATCCGCTACCAGGACCGCACCTACGGCACAACCAATATTGACCGCTGGCGGCACGGCCTGCTGCTGTTCCGTATGGTGGCAATCGCCGCCTTCCGCTTGAAATTTATCTAATCCACGCCCGGAACATCTATGAGCAAATCCCTGAGAGTTCTCTCCGTTATCGGCACTCGGCCGGAGGCTGTCAAAATGGCGCCGGTCGTGCAGCGACTCGCCCAAACACTTGGAATCGAGTCGTTGGTGTGCGCCACCGCCCAGCACCGGGAAATGCTCGACCAGGTCTTGAATGTATTTGGGATTGTTCCAACTGTCGATCTTGACTTGATGCGGCCGGATCAATCCCTGGCGCAAATCACCGCATCCATCTTTACAAATCTCGACCCGGTCATCAAAGATCTGAAACCCGATTGGCTTTTGGCCCAGGGCGATACCACCACCGTCATGGCTGCGGCATTACTGGCGTATTACAACCATGTCAAGTTCGGTCATGTTGAGGCCGGGCTGCGCACGGGTGATAAATATCAGCCCTTTCCCGAGGAAATTAATCGTAGGGTGGCAGGCGTGGCGGCTGACCTGCACTTTGCGCCGACGGAATGGTCAAAACAAAATTTACTCAAAGAAAACGTCCCGGCCGGGCAGATCATCGTCACCGGCAACCCGGTCATCGACGCGCTCAAACAGGTCGCTAAGAAACCCGTCCCAGCCGAGATTACCCGTTTGCTTGAGATGATCGGCAGCAAAAGACTGATTCTGGTCACCGCCCATCGCCGCGAGAATTTTGGCAAGCCGCTCGAAAATATCTGCGCTGCGCTCAAAAGCCTGGCGGAAACTGACGGGGATCAAATTCACATCGTCTATCCGGTGCATCTCAATCCCAATATCAAAAACGTTGTCCACGCGCGTCTCGAAGCGTTATCAGCGCACATCACCCTGCTGCCGCCGCTGGATTACCTGCCGATGGTGCATTTGATGAAACGCGCGAGCATTGTCCTGACCGATTCGGGCGGAATTCAGGAAGAAGCCCCGGGATTTGGCGTGCCGGTTCTGGTGATGCGCGCCACAACCGAACGCCCGGAAGGCGTCACCGCTGGTACGGTCAAGCTTGTCGGGACAGAAACCGCCGATATAGTGGAAATCACTCGCAGCTTGCTGGAAAATCCATCCGAATACGAAAAAATGGCCCGGGCGGCGAATCCTTATGGCGACGGACACGCGTCAGAAAAAATCGTCCAAGCACTGCTCGACTATCAAAATGGAGCTGATTATTAACCCTTCGCGCAGAAGGATAGACGATAGATGTCAGACGATATCATATTTCGAAAGTGATTATTGTCACAATTTTATATCGGGGCAATTAATGTTACAGTATTACTGTTGTCAGACAATCATCCCAAAAGTACGCTAGTTGGCAGATACAACCTATGGTTCGAAAAAATGTTCCTCTTGCCTTGCAAGTAATGAACGATATTATTACCGGAATTGAATCCGGCGATTTGGTTCGAGATAATGGACAATTGCCGTCTGAAGATGAGCTGAGCAAACGCTTTGAGGTCAGTCGTTCCACGGTTCGCGAGGCGCTCTCAAAACTGGAACAACGCGGAACGGTCACCCGTCAGCATGGGATTGGAACATTTGTCACCAGCAAACCCATGATCATTGATACCGGGCTGGAACAATTGGAGAGCTTGGATACGCTGGCGCGCCGGATGGGCCTGGAAACCCAGGTTGGAGAGTCTCAGATTGTTGAGCGCGCAGCCTCCCTGCAAGAGGCGGAACAATTACAAATACCAGCCGCAACGCCTGTCCTTGCAGTAAACCGGTTGATTATGGCGGGCGGACAACCGGTCGCCTACCTTGTCGATGTAATTCCGACCACCTTTTTGCGAGCACAAGATTTGGAAAAAGTCTTTACCGGCTCAATTCTCGATATTTTCATAAAACAAGCCGCGCCCGCCCTCAGTCATGCGCTAACGGATATCACCGTTGAAAAAGTTGACGGGCCGATTGCAGACAAACTTAATCTCCACAATACAGATGTGTTGCTCAAATTAGAATCCTTGCTATTTTCGCGTGATGGTAAAAGAATCGATTATTCATTCAGCTATTTTATTCCCGGTTATTTCCGTTTCCACGTAGTCAGACGCGTCAATCCTGGCGAAATTTTTTCTCCACAAGAAACCTGAGCAGTGGCTTGCTCAGTTAACAGTTAGGTAACTATCTTGTGATATTACGTCACCCGGAGAACATATATGCAACCTGAGATAGGTACTGCGGACTCAATACAAAAACGCAAACCTGCGTTTGACTGGAATGACATCCTTTTTCGGGCGGCATTGCCAGTTTTGGCAATGCTGGCCGCACTGCTCATCGGTGCAGTCGTCTTACTTCTTCTCAAGGTAAATCCGTTCGAAGCCTATGCGGCCATAGTCACAGGCGTTTTTGGGAGCATGTCCGGCTTTACACAGTCACTCGTCAAAGCCACGCCGCTGCTGTTTGTGGGGTTGGGCATCTGCATCGCCTTTCGCGCCAGCGTCATCAACATTGGTGCTGAGGGACAGATTATCCTGGGAGCTTTGGGCGCAACCGCATGGTCGCTGGCTTTTCGCACCTGGCCCGCCTGGCTTTTGATACCATCCACATTGATCGTCAGTTTCCTGAGCGGCGCGGTTTGGGGATTTATCCCGGGCGTGCTCAAAGCCCGTTTTCGCGTCAACGAAATTTTGAGCACGGTGATGATGAATGCCATCGCCTTGCAACTGATGAACTTACTGGTTCGTGGCCCGCTGATCGATCAGGCTGGGGTTGCCGCAGGCACCTACCTGGCGCAGTCAGAACGCTTACCAGAAGCGGCCTGGTTGCCTCGCTTGATTCCACAAACTTTGTTAAACACCGGAGCCATATTGGCCGTAGTGCTGGCTTTTGTAGTTTATCTGTTTTTATGGCGCACCACCATCGGATTCCGAATTCGGGCCGTCGGCTTGAATCCGGATGCTTCGCGTTATGCAGGCGTCAACGTGGCGGTTTATCAGGCTCTCTCGCTGACTTTGGCGGGTGGTTTTGCCGGGCTGGCGGGAGCGGTTGAAGTAATGGGAGTCCATCATCGGCTGCTGGAGGGAATTACCAGCGGATATGGTTTTTCCGGTATCGTTGCAGCGTTATTTGGCGGACTCCACCCCCTGGGATTAATCCCGGCTGCCTGGCTGTTCGGCAGCCTGTTAGTTGGCGCCGATAAAATGCAAAGAGCGGTGCAAGTGCCATCCGCCTTGATTGACATGTTGCTTGGCTTGGTGGTGTTATTCGTGGTTGGATCAGCGTTTCTTTCGAAACAATGGGCAGTCCGGCGGGCAATCGCAACAGCAAAAGCGGGAGTCGAGGCAAAATCATGACACAGATTTTTACGCAAGCTGTATTTATCGGCATCCTGACCTCGGCGATTCGCCTGGCGACGCCCTATCTCTTCGCCGCAATCGGCGAGGCTTTCTCCCAGACCTCTGGTGTGGTGAATTTGGGCGTAGACGGGATTATGCTGGTCGGCGCGTTTGCGGCCTTTTATGTCACCCTGTCCACTGGCAACGTCTGGCTAGCGGTCCTGGCGGCCGCGATTGTTGGCCTGCTGATGGGATTGTTGATGTCCTTCATCTCGGTCACACTCAAGGCTGAACAAGGCATCAGCGGAATTGGCCTGTACATGTTCGGATTGGGGCTTTCCTCCCTGCTTTTCAAAGTCCTGGTTGGTTCTGTGCAAACGGTTGAAGGCTTTCAACCTTTCAAAATTCCATTTCTGGGCGACATTCCCATTGTTGGCGAAATCTTCTTTCAGCACAGCCTGCCTGTCTATGCCGCGTTCCTGCTGGTACCTTTGGCCTGGTGGTTCCTGGACAAGACAACCTGGGGTCTGAAAATCAAGGCGGTTGGACAGAACCCGGCCGCAGCTGATTCGTTGGGCGTCAATGTGGATCAAGTCCGTTATTTCAGCGTCTGTGTGGGCGGAGTGTTAGCCGGTTTAGCCGGTGCATCACTCTCGACCGCACTCGTCAATTTGTTTCAAGAAAATTTGACCGCCGGGTTGGGTTTTATCGCCGTTGCGCTGGTTTATTTTGGCGGCTGGCGGCCTGTCGGGATATTGATTGGTGCCCTGCTATTCAGCACCGTCAATGCTTTCCAATTGTGGATGCAGGTACTTGGAGTTAACATTCCATCCGATGTGGCGATCATGTTGCCGTACCTGTTAACGATTGCAGCACTGGTAGCGGTAACAAACCGCATTCGCCAACCAGCTGCCCTAAATAAGCCCTTTGAACGGGGCGAAAATTAACACCATTCAAAGCAAGGAGAAAATATGAAAAAGCACAGCTCGTTAATGGTTGTTGTTTCAGTTTTACTGGCGGCGATGATTTTGATCACTGCCTGCGCTCCGGCCGCTCCTGCTGCCCCTGCCGCTGCCGCCAAGCCCATCCGCATCGCGGTGATTATGCCCAGCGCCACCACCGACATGGCTTTCAGCCAGTCCATGTATTCAGCCCTGATTGCCGTACAGAAAGAAATGGGCGGCGAATCTGCCATGGAAATCAAGTATTCTGAAAACATGTTCAAAGTGCCCGATGCTGCCGCCGCCATCCGCGACTACGCCACCCAGGGCTTTGATATTGTGATTGCTCACGGCTCCCAGTACGGCGCGTCGGTTGAAGAAGTTGCCAAGGATTTCCCCAAGACAACCTTCGCCTGGGGCACCAACGTCGATACCTTCGGCATGGCCAATGTCTACGCTTACACCGCCGCCGCTGAAGAAGGCGGATTTGTCAATGGCGTATTGGCTGCCAAACTCTCCCAGAGCAAACTGATCGGCGTAACGGGACCCGTTGAAGTCGGCGATGCCAAAACCTACATCGATGGCTTTACCCAGGGCGTTGCCTCCGTTGATCCCAGCCTGAAAGTCTCCAAGACCTGGACCGGTTCCTTCTCTGACGTAGCATTGATGACCGAAGCTGCCAAGACTCACATCGCAGCCGGTGCTGATGTCCTGACTGGTTCCTCCCAATCCGTCGTCGGCTCGATCGGCGCCGCCAAGGATAATGGCAAGGTTTTGTGGTTCGGCACGCAGGCTGACCAGGCTCCTCTGGCGCCAGCGCTCGTTGTTGCCAGCCAGGTTTATGACTGGACCGCCATGATCAAAGAGATCATCGCCAGCCGCGCTGCCGGTACCCTGGGCGGCAAGAGCTACACTCTGCAGCTCAAAAACGACGGGCTGAAGATCATCTACAATGCAGGCTACAGCCTGCCCGCTGATGTCAAGGCCGCCGCAGACAAGGCGATCGAAGATATCAAGAGCGGCGCAGTCAAAGTTCAGCCGTAGTCTTAATTTCCAAGCCTGTGCCAGATTCAACTGAATCTGGCACAGGCTGTCAGTTTTCAATTGGTTTTCCTGTACTTCTTGATACAGTCTGGTTTCTCAGGTTGATTGAACAAGAAAAGGCGGCGCAATGACATCTGCACTCCCATCCACCACGCAGCGGCGCATTCAGCATGTAGAAATGTGCAATATTGTCAAACGGTTTCCGGGCGTACTGGCCAATACTCAAGTCTGTTTTGACATTAAAGCAGGCGAGGTGCATGCCCTGCTCGGAGAAAACGGCGCCGGTAAGAGCACGTTAATGCGCCAGTTGTATGGCCTGTATCGGCCTGACGAAGGCGAAATTCTCATCGACGGGCAGCCGCACGTTTTTCATTCACCGGCTGACGCCATTCAAGCTGGCATCGGGATGATTCATCAGCACTTTATGCTCATCCCCACCCTGACGGTCACAGAAAACGTGGCGCTCGGACTGAAATCATCCCGCGCTCCACAGCTGGATCTGGATGTGGTTGCAAAACGGATTCAAGAACTCGGCAAATCCTACGGCCTGAAGGTTGACCCGTCAGCGTATGTCTGGCAGCTTTCCGTGGGAGAACAGCAGCGGGTTGAAATCATCAAGGCGCTCTATCGCGGCGCGGCCATTATCATTCTTGATGAACCCACCGCTGTGCTGACTCCGCAGGAAGTCAACGATTTATTCGTCACGCTGAAACGCATGGTGCAGGAAGGTCATGGCCTGGTGTTTATCTCGCACAAACTGCACGAGGTCATGGCGATCAGCGACCGCATCACAGTGCTGCGCGATGGCGCCATGATCGGTACCTGCCAGACAAAAGACATCACCCGCGACGATTTGGTCAAAATGATGGTCGGACGGGATGTCAAGCCGCTCGCCGCACAGCCGGTCAAAGCCGGAGATGTTCGGCTGAAAATCAACGGACTGCGCGCCATTGGCGACCGTGACACTGAAATGCTGCGCGGCATCGATCTGGAAATCCAGGCTGGCGAGATTGTGGGTATTGCGGGCGTTTCGGGCAACGGACAGCGCGAATTGGCGCAATGCCTATCGGGGCTGCGCAAAGTGACCGCAGGCACCATCCAACTGGATGGCGAAGATATTACCCAAATGCCGTTAATCAAACGCATGGCCGCCGGACAGGCCTACATTCCCGAAGAACGCATGCGCGATGGCGCCATCCGGGAATTCAGCGTGCAGGAAAATCTATTCCTGCGCGACCATGCCGCCCCACAATTTACGCACGGGATTTTTCTCGATTTTGCCAAAATGTCGGCGCACACCCGCGAATTGGTGAAAGCCTACAGCGTCAAAACGCCCAGCATCGACACTCCCATCAAGAATCTTTCGGGTGGCAACATTCAGAAGTTGATCATGGCGCGGGAACTTTCGCGCCAACCCAAGGTCCTGATCGCCGCCCAACCCACCCGCGGCGTGGACATTGGCGCGACCGAATACAT
Organism: uncultured Anaerolineae bacterium; assembly: GCA_903838415.1. Classification (GTDB taxonomy): domain Bacteria; phylum Chloroflexota; class Anaerolineae; order Anaerolineales; family Villigracilaceae; genus UBA5195. The sequence continues at coordinate 67,581 of CAILYI010000037.1, forward strand.
TCACCAGCGCCTGCTCGAACAACGCGCCGCCGGAACCGCTATTTTACTCATCTCAGAAGACCTGGATGAAACCCGCACGCTCTCCGATCGAATTGCGGTCATGTACGAAGGCCAGATCATCGGCATCGTCAAACGCAATCAGGCCACAGTGGAACAAATTGGCTTGATGATGGCTGGAATTTCCATGGAAGATGCCATGCAGCGCTAGGCAAAGCTTCAACTCATATTAAATATTTTGGCTCCTCGCATTTGCGGGGAGTTTTTCTTCTCGGCTATAATCAGCCCACTATGGGAAACAACCACCCAATCACCCTGCGAGATGCCGCCAATGAAACCTGGCTGCATTTCGAGCATCCCCATCAAGTCATCCACGCAAGCCAGTTGGAGGAAGTTCTGCCCGCGCTGCGCGAGATTGAGAGCGCTGTCAATCAACGCGGCTGGTACGCGGTTGGATTCATCAGCTACGAAGCGGCACCGGCCTTCGACAAAGCCCTCACCGTCCACGCTGGATCCGATTTTCCGTACCTTTGGTTCGGATTGTATCCCGAGCCGCGCCAAACCCGGTCACTCCCGCCCAAAAATGGGAATTACCAGTTGGACGATTGGAAACCCACCGTCAGCCGGGAAGCCTACAACGCCGCCATCGCGCAGGTCAAGAATCAGATCGCGCACGGGAAAACCTATCAGGTCAACTACACTTTTCGACTCCGCAACAAGTTTACGGGGAGTCCCTGGTCCATGTTCGTCGACATGGTCAATGCCCAGGCGCCGGGATATTCCGCCTTCATCGAGACCGATTCCCACTTCATCTGCTCCGCCTCCCCCGAACTCTTTTTCCGTCTCGACGGCAATACCGTCACCTGCCGCCCGATGAAAGGCACCGTCAAACGCGGACTAACGCTGACCGATGACAACGCCCAGGCCAGCTGGCTGCAGAATTCGGTCAAAAATCGCGCCGAAAACGTCATGATCGTGGACATGATTCGCAATGACCTGGGCAGATTGGCCGAAATCGGCACCGTGCGCGTGCCGGAATTGTTCGTCACTGAACGCTACCGCACCTTATGGCAGATGACCTCCGGCGTCACGGCGGAAATCCGCGCGCCTTTTGCGGATTTGCTGACCGCGCTGTTCCCTTGCGCCTCGATCACCGGCGCGCCCAAGGTCAGCACGATGAACATTATCGCCGCGCTCGAAACCACGCCCCGCGGCCTGTATACCGGCGCGATCGGCTTTCTCGCTCCCGGACGGCACGCGCAGTTCAGCGTGGCGATCCGCACCATGATTCTCGAACGGGAGGGCGGCAAAGCCGAGTACGGCGTGGGCGGCGGGATTGTCTGGGATTCGACATCCAAGGATGAGTATGCTGAGGCGCTGCTCAAGGCGCGGGTGCTGACAGAACACCACCCCGAATTTTCCCTGCTGGAAACGCTGCGCTGGACTCCAGCCGAAGGTTTTTTCCTGCTCGAGGAGCATCTCGCGCGGCTGATGGATTCTGCCACTTACTTCAGTTTCCCTGGCGACTACGAAAAAACTGTCGCTTTTCTGAAAGCTATCGCCAAAAAACTGGCAGATACGCCCCATCGCATCCGCTTATTACTCGACCGAAATGGAACACTTTCCCATCAGGCGTTCCCGCTTTCTGAAAATCCCCAGTCCCAGCCGGTGCGCGTGCGCCTCGCCAAAGAAGCGACCGCTTCCAAGGATGTTTTTCTCTATCACAAAACCACGCGGCGCGAAATTTACGAAAAAGCCCGTCAAAATCAGCCTGACTGTGATGACGTCTTGCTCTATAACGAACGCGGCGAATTGACCGAAACGACTATTGCCAATCTCGTCGTAGAATTAAATGACCAGCTGTACACTCCGTCCATTTCCTGCGGGCTTTTGGGCGGTACTTTCCGAAGTCATTTGCTGAAACAGGGGAAAATCCAGGAAAAAGTGCTGACTCCCGACGATTTGACGCGCGCCACAAACCTATTCCTGATCAACTCAGTCCGAGGTTGGCAAAAAGCGCAGATGGAATGAAAACTCCGGCTCAGAAGAAAATTTCTGAGCCGGAATCTCTTTATAGTAGCGCGTGACTAAATATCTTCGAAGCGGATATTGATGTTGGTGCTGCCGCTGCCCAGGTCAACTCCCTGTACGACAATGGCCTTGCCGTTGGCGTGCCCATCAAAAACCAGGCTGAACGTGGAATCAGTGATGGCGGTGTTGATCTCACGTTCCTTGTATCCCAACTTGCCAAAAGAATCGCGGTAAAACGAAATCGCATCCTGAAGACCGATTTTCGCCTGGAAGTTAATCGCCCCATTCCCCATATCGGTAAAATTAGTCACACCATCTGGCACAGGGAACTCAGTCTCAAAATTTTGTGCGCCACCCGCCGACTCACCGCTCCCAACCGTCGCCTCACTCGACGATTGCGCTTCTGCCGATTGCCCGGCAGAGGATTGCTCAGCAGATGATTGCTCTGCGGACGATTGATTGCCTCCTGATTGCGCAGGCGGAACCGGTTTGCTGCCGCCGCTAAACAAGCTGCAAGCCAGCGAAGCGGTCAGCAACACGACAAGTGCCAGAATCCAAACTTTTTTCTTCATAAAATCAGCTCCTTTGGGCTTTTTGATAAAAAATTATAGCACGCGCAAATTCAAAATCAAGCCCTGAAAAGGGGATCAGATCGAATCAACAAATTCTGGAACGGTTCGTCAGTTTGTGGTATCTTATGCGCAAAACTTCGCTCTTTGGGGCATCACCATTTCGATAAATGATCAGCCGGGAGGTAAAACATGTCCAATCCGCATCTGCACAACCCACACCTGGAAGGTGACCCTTTCTTTTGGAAAGCCGGGCCAATTGGCATCTTCCTGTCTCACGGATACACTGCCACGACAGCGGAAGTGCGTCTGCTGGCCAGGGAGCTGCATGAGCGCGGCTTTAGCGTGGCTGCGCCGCTGCTGCCTGGTCATGGAACAAAACCGGAAGACCTGAACCGCGTCCGCTGGCATGATTGGGTTCGCGCCGGGGAAGAAACTTATCAGGAATTGCGCAAAAACTGCCAGCACGTCTTCCTCGGAGGCGAATCAATGGGCGGCGTACTGGCGCTCTATCTGGCCAGTCAACACCCCGAAGCTGCAGGAATACTGCTGTACGCCCCAGCCATCCGCCTGACGATGAGCTCGCTGGACATCGTAAAGCTGTATTTCGGCGCTCCATTTATCACCCAGGTTGATAGGAGTGCTCTGGATTGCGCGGACAAGTGGCAGGGCTATCCTGGATTGCCGCTCAAGGGCGCCATCCAACTGCTGCGCTTTGCGAGTGCCACGCGGGCGCGCCTGGCGCGCATCCACCAACCGCTCATGGTGCTGCAAGGCCGCCTGGATGTCACTGTCGCCCCAGAAGCAGGAGAAATCATCTTAAACGGAGTCAGCTCCAGTCTCAAAGAACAGCACTGGATGGAGAATTCCAACCACGCAATCACCCTCGATCAGGAACTGCCTCAAGTAACCGAGTTGACCATCAGCTTTATCCAAAAGGCCCTCGCGCAATCCTGATTTTCAAGGAGAATTCACCCGATCAACCTTTTTACAGTCAAATTGGGGCTTGCTTTTTAGAATATTTATTCTATAATAATCAAGGTACACTTTATCCAATTTACCTGTAAGGAGAGAAAATGATCAAGCGCAATATCGTCCACATAGAAATTCCGTCCATCGACGCAAAAAAATCAGGCGAGTTTTATAAAAACATGTTTGGCTGGCACATCACTCGTGATGAGCAGATGGGCTACACCATGTGGGAACCGCACGAAGGACCGGGCGGCGGATTCAGCAACGTGGGCCAGGAAGCACAGGTCGGTGAAGTTCTGCTGTACGTCAACAGCGAAGATATCGACTCAGATTTGAAGCAAGCAGCGGCTTTAGGCGCAACCATCGTCCAAGAAAAAGATGAAATTCCCGGCACCGGGTGGTTCGGGATGTTCAAAGACCCAACCGGCAACGTGATCGCACTTTACTCAAGTACGAACCCGGATAACAGGTAATTCCCCCAAAGGGCGGTACAGAAACCGCCCTTTTTTTATTTAACCACCCACCCAGGTTCATGCCAAAACACAATGGGATAACGCAACAAGTCGGGAAGAGATAATGCAACTCAAAAAATAAGGGGGAAGCAACTCAAGAAAAGGCATAAAAAGAGACACCTTCTTAAGGA
>CAILYI010000038.1 GCA_903838415.1 uncultured Anaerolineae bacterium
CACCGTCACCACGCCCGTCTACGAAGGTCCGCTTGACTTGCTCCTGCGTTTGATTGAGCACGCCGAGTTGGATATTACCGCCGTCTCATTGGCGATGGTAACCGACCAATACCTGAGCTACATCCGTCAATTTGAAAATGTCCGCGCCGATGAGATTTCGGCCTTTCTGGTCATCGCGGCGAAGCTGATTCAGATCAAATCCGAAGCGCTGCTGCCGCGACCGCCGGTACGCGAAGTCGGAGAAGAAGACCCGGCGGAAAACCTGGCGCGGCAATTGCGGATTTACAAACGTTTCAAAGAAATCGCCAATCAACTGGAACAGCGCAACACCCAGGGTTTGCACACTTACCTGCGGCTGGCGCCCCCACCCAAAGTGGAAGGCCGCTTCGATTTGAGCGACATTACGCTGGCTGACCTGCTCGAAGCCGCACAAAGCACCTTCCTGCAAGAAAAAGAGAAACAGTCGCTTGGCACGGTCATTTCTGCGCCGAAAGTCACCATCCGGCAAAAAATTGCCTATATCTCTGACGCGCTGAACAAAAATAAGCACTCCAGCTTCAAGACGCTGATCGGCAAATCCAGCACAAGGCTTGAAGTCGTTGTCACTTTTCTAGCCTTGCTCGAGCTGGTTAAACGCTATCGCGTCTCAGCCCGTCAGGAAAGCTTATTTGGCGATATTGAAATTGAACGTTCGGATGATTGGAATCTGGAAGAAGAGTTTGAGCTTGAGTTTGAGTAACTCATCAAATCGAGATTTCAGGCGGGTCAGTTTTTGACAGGTTTTCTTCCGGAAATTTTTCTAAACCAATAAGTTGCGGCCAATGCCGAAGCGCCACCGCCGCCATCAAAAAGGAGCACATCCACCAGCGATGGATGCCGGCCTGGCGTGAAGGATTGGTGATATTCGTCGGTGAAGGCATACAGAACGACCAAAAGCCAGGCAAGCCAGCTTTTTTTGCCGTCGAAGCCCATCGCGTACCAATAAGCAAGCGACAACAGCCCGTAGCCGGTCACGTGACCGCCCTTTTTGACGAGCGTATCCCAAAAACCATAATCGGGCAAACTCGTCGCTGGGCGGGATGAGAACAAAAAAATGATCGTCATAATGATAAAAGCTGGAATCCAGCGGGAGAATTTTGACATTGCTGGATTGTACCGCAGGATTTTGTGCTAAACTTGCACATCACAAAAGGAGAAAATCATGTCTGAAGAAATAATCGAAAACGAAGTACCCGCTGAAGAAACTGAACCGATCTACTACAAACCCAAGTCGTTGAACCTGATCGCCACCATCTCCGGGATCGTATCCTGGGTGGTTCTGGTCGGTTTTCTGGCAGTGATCGTTGGACAAGCCATTAATTTGCTTGAATTATCGCAGGGCGCAGCTTTTGCAGATCTCATCAAAGAAGCCGGAGCCAGGACCTGGATGTACACCAACCTTGTCAGCCCGCTACTCACTGCGCTGACTCTGTTCCTGACCCTGCAGGGTGTCAGCCTTGGCCTGAATGTTTTGCTCGAAATTGACTTCAACGCCCGCGAGTCGGCCAAATAATTCGGTAGAACTTCTCTACAACAAAAAAATCCCGCCCCTGGAAATCAAGGAGCGGGATTTCGTTTTTTAACCGACGCTAACCGCCAACTGCCCAGCTGATAAGTTCCGACGGAACCCAAAATCCGCCCAGGCCGCCGAAGCCCAAGCCCATGGAAATGACGACGATGACCACGCCGACTGCGATCAGGATACGGTCACGCTTCTGATAGGTCAGTTCTTCCAGCCAGGTGCGCGGACCAACGCCAAAAGCGCGTAAGTCCATGGCGTCGATGATGTCTTCGGAGCCAATGATGGCGTGGATGGTGACGGGAACGATGATCGGGCCGAGCTTGCGGACCTGCTCAATCAGTCCGCCGCTGATTTTCTCCAGTTCGTAGCCGCGCGCACGTTGGGCGTCCATCGTCAGCTGGAAATCGCGTCCGAATGTCGGGATAAAGCGCATCGTGAGATCCATAGCGTAGGCTATTTTATCGGGCAGACCAAGTCCCTTAAACGTAATCCCATAAAGGGCGGGATTCAGCGAATAGGGAATCAAAATGGTCATCACCGCAATGCTAAAGACCCGTGCAAACTGGCTGACGGCAAAAAACGCGCGCTCCACGGTCACATCCAGGGTGGGACGCCAACCCAGGATCGTGAATGGCGCGGCAAACTGGCGGATTAAGTGCTCCTGTTTATAGAGTTCCTGCCCGCCGCGACCGGTTAAAAACGTCAAAATGGCGAAAAAGAACACGAAACTACCGATGAACAGGAACGGGCGCCGGACTTCGTTCCACTGCAACCCGGAAGTGAACAGCCAGAACAGGGCGATCGTGAAGAACGGCAGCAGGAAACGCACGTCCCAGAAGGCGAGCGTGGAAAACAGAAAGCACAAATAGAAGATGACCCATGCGCGCGGGTCAAACCATTGAACCAGGGAATTTCGTTTGCGATAACGCCAGGCAACTAGCATTGCACTGTACCTTGTAAATTGGTAGATTGGGGCCGGGTACCGGCTTCCCAATCTACCAATTTACCAATTGTTTGAATTAACGCCCAGATTGCCGTTGAACAGCGGCGTAAGCGGCCACCAGCAACGGAACCAGGATGGCGGCGAAGATCAGGTTCGGTCCAGCAGCGGGCAGGAATTCGCCAACGACAGCCGCAGGGACGCTGAAGCCGTTAATCCAGATGTCGGAAATGGCGGCAAAGCCGATACCCAGGATGTTACCAAGCATGCCCCAGGTGACAGCGGCAGCGACATCGACATTCTTGGCAAAACCAAAGCGGACAGCCGCGACCAGTACAAAACCAACCAAAATTGAGATGCCAGCGAAGAGCGAAATCTGGGCATCGCCAAAGACGTTGTTGGCCGGATCAAAGAAGGTCATGTTTGATTGGCTGGGGTTCAGGAAATAGAGCACCGCCGCCAGGACAGTCAACCCACCGCTGATGTAGAGCACCATATCCATGCTCTTTTTCTTGTCTTTGAACAGGTAAACCAGACCAGCCACAAAACCAACCAGGCCGTTGCCAATGCTCCACTGCGGAGAAAGGCCAAAACCGGTCAGCGCATCGCCAAACATGTTACCGACTGCGCCGGTGAAGAAACCAACCACCGGGCCAAAAGCGTAGCCGAAGAACATCGGGATGGCAATCGCCGGGCGCAGGGAAACCTGGCTCAGCGACGGAACGACGAAGACGGTGCCATTGAACAGGTACGAGAAAATGGCATACAACGCCGCGCCGATCGCCATATAGACCACTTCGCGCGTGCCCACTTCCCAAATCTTATTCTCTTTGGTAAAGAAGTAGACCGCGAAAGCCACCGCCACGCCGATCACCACGAAGGCGAAGCGCAGCGGCAAGGTCGCCTGATCCACTGAAAAATTGAATGGGCCTAATTTTTCAGTAGTACCAAGTCCAAACATGACAATGGCAAAAATCGCCAACAGGACGGCCAGCGCCCCAAGAACAGAAAGCAGCTTTTTATCCATCTCATCCTCCAAATGAAAATAATCGATCATCCGTAAGCACGGATGTTATCCACATCTCAAATATGCGCCAGCGCTTCAGCACGCATAAAATGACCAGATTTCGGTAAAAGCTCCAGGTTCAAATCCAACAACGAGGTGGGCACCACCCGGCAGGCCTTTAGCAAGCCATAGTCTTTCAGCACATCCTCCGGCTTGCCATCCGCCTGGACGGCCCCGTCCGCCACCAGGATGATGCGGTTGGCATAAATCACGGCCATATCCACGTCATGCGTGATAAACAAAATCGCTTCGAAACCAGGCAACTGTAGGATTGCATCCATGAAACCCATGTAATTTTTATAATCCTGCCCGGCGGTCGGCTCATCCATCACCAGGATTTTCGAACGCATGGCTAGGATGGCCGCGATGCTGACACGTTTCTGCTGTCCGAACGAAAGCGAGAGCGGCGCATCATTCTCTTTCTCGCTCAAATTCACAATTTCCAGAGACTCTTTCACCTGCCGCTCAATCGCCTCGGGGCTGTGCTTCAGGTTTTTCGGTCCAAACGCCAGTTCCTCGCGCACCGTCGGCGCAAACAACATGTGACTGGGGCTTTGAAACACATATCCAAGCGTACTGGCAATCTCGGCCACACTGGCTTCTTGGGTGTTTTTTCCATTCACCAGCACCTGCCCGGCTTTGGGCTTCAACAAGCCAATGGCGTGCTTGACAAAAGTGGTCTTGCCCGCGCCATTTGGCCCCAACACTGCGATCACATCGCCTTTTTTTATATCCAGACTGATACCATGCAGGACTTCGCGCTCGGAATCATACCCGAATGTGACGTTTTCAAACCGCACCAACGGCTTGGAATCTGACTCCCCGTTGGCTTGCGAGGCCGAAAGAAACCTGATCTCCGCTGGAGCCGGATCGCTGGCCGCGCGGCTGGCAATCATCTTTGCTGGCAGCTTGACTTCACGATAATCCACTGCATTCATTAACCCGTTCGCATCGCCCAGGTAACGGATTTCTCCATCAGACATGAACATCACGCGATCCGGCTTGATTTTAAGTACATCTTCAACACGATGCTCAACCATCAAAACGGTCAATCCCTGGTCGACGAGTCGACGCACCATCGCAAGCGTTTCCAACGCTGAGGCCGGATCCAGGCTGGCGAGCGGCTCATCCAAAAGCAAAACGGAGGGCCGCATGGCAAGCACACCCGCCAGCGCCACCTTTTGCTTCTCGCCGCCAGATAGGTTAAAGGTTTCCCGGTTGCGCAGGGCTGAAATATTCAGATAGGCCAGGGCCTCATCCGCGCGCCGAATAATCTCCGCGCGCGCGAGAGCCATATTTTCCAGGCCAAAAGCGACCTCGTTGATTACCTTGGTGCCCAAAATTTGTCGTTCCGGATCCTGCAACACCGTCCCGACCAGCTGCGAAATCCGCGAAAGCGGCATTCCATTGGTATCCTGTCCGCATACCAGCACCTTCCCCGATAACTCTCCCTTGTAGGAGCGAGGAATCAAGCCGTTGATACAGCGGATCAAGGTCGTTTTTCCGCAACCACTGGCGCCCGCCAGCAGTAAAAGTTCACCTTTTTTTGCAGAAAAGGAAATATTATTAATGGCCGCTCCAAAGCGGTCACGGTAGCGAAAAGAAAGATTTTCTACAACGAGGGGCAGGTCAGAAGACATCAAATTATTCCACTATTACTTCAAGCGTATCGCCAACTTTTGCATCCAACCGCCCAGCGGCGCTGCCATTGACAACCGAGACAATCAAATTACCGGTGCTGCCCAGCAGCGCAATCAATTCCCCCACCGCCCGCTCACCAAAGGTATTGACCAGGCCTTTAATCTCAAACCCCGCAATGCGCACGGAAATCCCAGCCATGTTCTTTAATACATCGCCCAGGTTTTCGGTGCGGATATTGGAGGCCACATTCCCGAAGTGATCGATGTGGATGAGCTCGCCCTTCCAACCGTTGATCGTTTTCTCAGGCTTGGGCAAATCCAACAGGACAGGGTCGTTAATCGGCGTTCCCAACGACTTCAGCGGAACGCCGCTCGAAATGTGCGCCGCCACGGGAGCGAAAATATCCCGTCCGTGGAAAACGTAGCTCACATTGGAAAGCCAATAATCCGGTTGATCGAGATGCACAAATTCAACCGGCCAGCCTTCTTTGACAGCTTGTTCCAATAATAGCGTGATGGTTCCGTTATCGGGGCCGACATAGTATTGTGAACCGATTTTTGCCGCCAGCGGGCGACGCGTCGTTCCCACCCCCGGATCAACAACGACAACATGAATGGAATTTTCGGGAAAATAAGGAGCTGAGCGAGCCAAAATCAGCGCAGCTTCGCGGATATTTTGCGGAGCAATCATATGGCTCAGATCTGAAATCTGGGCATTGGAGGAGATACTCCAGATGACGCCTTTCATAACGCCCACATTGCCATCTTTGATGCCAAAATCAGTCATCAGTGATATTACAGCCACGGGTTTCTCCAATACAGCCTGGATAATTTATCTTATTATCATTTAAAATCCATAAATTCACAAGAGGGGTTTGTTATACCCCATATATGGGTGCCATTTTGCCAAAATACCCCATATATGGTAAGAAAAGACCCTGACTGTCTAAAAGATGTATAATAGAAAAAGCCTACCAAGGAGACAGCCAATATGGAGAAACGACCGCGCCACCGACCTATTCGAAAGTACCCAGATGCGAAGCGACAAATCTTCAACTGTGAACAAAATGTTTGTGTACATTGTGGTTCTGAACTAAAGTTTCGTCCCAATTGGCATATGCGAAAAACAATCCAAACGATGAGCGGGCCGTTATTTTTGGCGGGCAGAGCGAAAATGTGCACGAATGCGGAGTGTTCACATTATGGAATGCGCTACTATGCCAGTCAAGTATTGTTAATGAGCTTGCCTGATAGCAGTTATGGATTGGATGTGCTGGCATATATTGGCTGGCGTCATGAACATGATCAGCGGCAGTTAGTGGAAATACAACGTGAATTGAATCAAAAGGGGGTTGAAATTAATGAGCGTAACGTTGGCAAGTTGTACCGTCAGTACCTGGCTTTATTGGGAGCTGCCAGCGAAGTAAAGCGGAAGAAGATGGATGCAATCGTGGAGAAACACGGTGGACTGATCTTTGGTGTGGATGCTTTGCAACCGGAGGGCCATGGTAGCCTGTTGTACGTGCTGTATGAGGTCTTGAGCGGGACAGTTGTCTCGGCCATACAACTGGAACCACCCAACGAGAAAGACTTGACGGACTGGCTTAATCTGTACCAAGACTACCCGGTCTTAGCAAGCGTATCTGATGGCGAAGAACGGATCATCGCAGCACTACGAGCTGTTTGGCCAAATGCTCCTCGTCAACGTTGTCAAGAACACTTCTTGGGCAATCTGGCCGATGAAGTGCTTGAAAATGACACCGAATTACGGAAGAAAATGCGTGTGGATTTGGGCGGATTGCCCAAAACTACAGATTTTTCAGATGACAGCGCTTTTTTTTGAATCCAACCGATGTTGCTGAAACAGAGAGTGCGCAAGAGTTGCGAGAAATTGAAAACCAATTTCGTATGGCAATCCGGGATGCAGTTAATCGGACCACTCGAAAACCATTCTATTGGGGTGGGTTAAAGGGTTACCGCCAATTCGAAAGCATTGCTCAGGCTTTGCATAGCATGTCACTGACCGAAAATGCCTTCTTTAATCGTCTGACGCGACAAGTTGATCGAACTTTGGAGAATAATCGCCAGTTGGCTGAGACGATCGACAAAACCTACACCTGGTTTTTGCGAATAGCTGCCTGCCTGCGTTATCCGCCAAGCTCACATGCGGATGAGCCTGCACCAACCAGTCAACAGATCAAACAAGAAATGGAAGATTTGCTTTGTAATTTCGAATCCGATGCCTATGGTCAGGTAATTCCCCTATCACTTTATAGCGGGTTACGAAAACGTTGGAATTTGTTTGGCGATGATCTGCTGCATTGTTTCGATATTCCCGGCTTGCCCCACGACAATCTTAAGCTCGAAAGCCTTTTTGGACGGTTACGTTGTCATCAACGTCGAATTAGTGGACGCAAATCTACCCAGCCGCTGCGCGACTTCGGACATTACCAAATTCTTTTCCTTGCTGAAAGTGAAGATCAACTTCTGGAGCAGCTTCGTGAGGTGAAAATTGACGATTATCAAAAACAGCGCAAACATCAGGCCAAGGCAGAAGCTCCACGCAAATTCCTTGCACGGCTCCATCGCGATCCAGCAAAAACCATGCAAACCCTGGCCGATAGGTATATTGCTCACATCCCGGTTGGCCAGTTCGCTGATCTAGCCTTTGCCGTATCCATCTCAGAAACATCATCGCAATACACTTATTAGACTGTCAGGGGACCAGATATAATACATTATAATTACGACTGAAATAGAGCACCCAGCACTTAATCCCGCAGGAGCAGAAAGCATGTTTTTGAAAAAGTTCAAATCCACCTGGTGGCCGGAAATCCTATTTTTGACCATCATTTCGGCCCTGGTTTATCTGCCACAAGCCGCCAGGCTTTCTTTTCATAGCGATGACTGGTATTTCATTTTTAATGGGCTGGTCAATGGCCCCAAGGCATTTATCGATCTGACGCTTCACACCCGCCCACTTCGCGGCCCGTTATACGAGCTTTTGTTCAGCCTGTATGGCTTACATCCGCTGCCCTATAACCTGACTTTGTACTTTTGGCGTCTACTCGGCGGATTGGGAGCCGTCTGGCTGTTCAATTTGCTGTGGCCCAGGCAAAGACAGGCCAATTTCTTTCTGGCGGCTTTATTTCTCGTTTTTCCCGGCTTTTTATGGTGGGTCTCGGGGTTTGAATTCCAACCGTATGTTCTCAGCCTGACGCTGCAAGTTTTTTCAATCGTGTTTACACTCAAAGCTGTCGGCGCAAATTCCCGCTGGAAATGGCTGGGCTGGGCGATCGCCGCAATCGTGAGCGGATGGATTTACCTGGCGCTGGTGGAATTCGCCATCGGCATGGAAGCTTTCAGGATTTTGGCGGTCTCCCTGTTTCTCAAGCGGAAAAATCCGCTGGCAGATTTCAAAGATCTTTCCATGCGCACAATCCGCGCCTCGGCTTTCTTCCTGGTTGCGCCAATCAGCTTTGTTTACTGGTATCAATTCATCTTCGACAACTGGAGAAAAGCCCAGCAAGCCAGCGTGCAGCTCAGCCGCATCCTGGAAGATCCGCTGACAGCCGTCAACTGGCTGGTCAGATTGTTCCAGGGTGTGTTAAACGTGACGCTCACAGCCTGGCTGGTGCCATTTAATGGCAACTTCTACTCAGGTCAGCCCCAGGATTTTCTCGTCCGTTTTGCCATCGCAGCCGTAGTGATTGCCCTCGTCGCGCTGACGTTTTTCTTCTTCACCAACACCGCGCCGGACGAAAACCCAGAACAACTCAACGCTTCAGGCGGCTGGCAGGTTGAAATGCTCTGGGTGGGCTTTCTCGGGACAATCGCGGGAGTCGTCCCGGTTGTAGTGGCCAATCGCACCGTCACGTTTAATTTTTCGCAATATGCCCTGCCCGCCTCGCTGGCTGGTGTCCTTTTCCTGGGCGGATTGGTCTTTTCAATTTCATCAAAGAATTTGAGACTGATCGTTCTTTCCATCCTGATCGGTCTGGCCACTCTGACACATCAGGCGATTGCCTATAAGGCGGTAACGGAAGAGCAAACGATCTACAATTTTTGGTGGCAGGTCAGCTGGCGGGCGCCCGCCATTCGCTCCGGCACCACGCTATTGGCGCAATATCCGTTCGAAATTGGCGACGGCGATTCTTTGATCTGGGGTCCGGCAAATTTCATCTACTACCCCGAGTCGCAAAATCACTCTCCGGCCGAGATTGCCCTGAGCGCAATCACCCTGCAGCCGGAGACCATCAAAAATATCAAAATGGGCGGTCAAGTCAACGCCACCGACCTGGTCATCACGAATGCGGCTTTTCATTATGATTTTGACAAACTCCTGATGATGACTCAGGGAGATGCGTCGGCCTGCATGCGCGTGATCAACCCCACCTGGCCTGAATACTCAATCCACGATAACGGCTTGATTCTGGCTGCGGCCCCGTCCGCAAAAATTGACGGTATCAGCCCGGGAACCGTCTCCCCGCAACCGCCGCAATCCCTTTTCGGGACAGAGCCAGCGCATGGATGGTGTTATTTCTATCAGAAAGCGGATCTGGCCCGTCAGTTTGGCGATTGGCTGGAAGTCAGCAGGCTCGGTGACGAGGCCAGAAAACAGAATCTCAATCCAAACGACGCCATTGAATGGATGCCTTTCCTGCAAGCCTATGCCATTTCGGGAGATATTGAGAGTTTGGACAGCCTGGCGAAATCCATCAAAAAAGAACCCTTTTACAAAAAACAAGCCTGCCAGGTTTTAACGCAAATGAACGAAAATGATTTTCCCCTCTCAGCTGATGTCATGTCAGAAGTCGCGCGCCTTTTTTGCGACGATTAATTTCCGGAAACCGCGAATTTTTATTCCTTCGGCATGCCGATAAAAATACTCCCATTTTGCACTTTGACCGGATAAGCGGGGATATCCACCACAGCGGGCATCGACATGGCTTTACCGGTGCACACGTCAAATTCCGCGCCATGACGCGGGCAGACGATGTGATTGCCGTCCAGCAAACCGTCACCCAGCGGACCTTCGTCATGGGTGCAAATATCGCCAATCGCAAAATACTGTCCGGCGATCATAAACACCACGATCGGCTTTCCGCCAATTTCGACAAACAGACGCTCGCCATTCGGCAAATCAGCCGGGCCGATTTCGTAAAATTCCGCTTTCGTTTCATCAGATTGAGTGTAATTGAACATCGGTTTTCCTTTTCGCGAAGGGGTTTATGGCCCCGTATCGGTATAAATCTGCCAGCCGCCGACTTGCAGCGTGGGCGTATAACGGTCCTTGACTTGATCCATCAGCGCCCCAACCTGGTTATCGCGGTAGCCAAAGCGGAAGTCCGACAATTTGTCACCGGTAATCAGAACAATCAGGCGCGGACGATTCGTCAAAATATCATTCAGGAATTCCGAAACGTAGGGTTTGCCGCCATAGCCCTTATACAAGGCGTATTGATAGGCAAAACGTGTCGGGCTGGCGCGACGAGCCATGAAGTTGTAAGCGGTTTCCGCGCCCCACATCAAAACAGTATCTTGCGGATTGGTATTCTGCTGGATATAGGCGATTAAATCAGCATCACCGGTGGGCTGAGTATAAAACGCAAGAATCTCTTTGTAATCTGCCGCCAGGACAGACCCGAGGGAGGCAATCATCAGCAGCAGCAGCACAACCGCGGCCAGGCGCGGAATATCTTTCAGCAGCGAGTCAAACAGCAGCCAGACAGTAAACCCGGCAAAGACGGAAAAAACCGGCAGCAACACTGTGAAATAAGGAATGCGCGGACGCCCGCCGATGCTCACCAACCAGAGTTCAAGCGGCAAAGCGATAACCGCCGCCCACAGCAGTGAACGGGATTCTGGCGCGATGCGCGCTCGCTTGAATGTCAGCAACATCAAGGCCGCGCCCCAGCCCAGCATGGCAATTTGGGCGAGACCGATGTTCTCCAGTTGATTCAAACCCTGGATAATGGCGTTAATCTGATCCGATGGGCCGCGCTCATCGGCGTAGGCGAAGTTATAGCGAAAGGCGACATCCCAAAAAGCCGGGAGCGCAGCTTTGCTGGCAAAATAGCCGACGATCACGGCGGTTACCAGCAGCCCGCCAGCCAAAATTGGCAGAGAATCGTCCAGAAAACGACGAAATTCCCGGCGCGAAATGCGGTTGATGAGCAGGTACAGACCAATCCCAGCAGCGATGGCGATGGCATTTTGGCGGGTAAAAAACAACAGGGCCGTCAGCGCTCCGAGCACAAATCCGCGCCAGCCATAATGGCGGGCACTTTCAGCCTGATAAAAAAACCACAGCAGGGCAAACTGAAGCGGCAGCACATATTCCGTTGTCAGGTTGCCGCCGACGATCAGGAACAGGGCAGAAAAAAGCCAGAGAAACGAGACAAATATGGCGGGGAGCAGTCCGTAAAGCCGCTTAAACAGAAAATAGCCAATCGCGGCGGCGAGTCCCAGCGAAGCGACTTCCACCCACCATATTCCCCAAATAGATTCAGGCGTCAGGAGTAAGCCAAGCGCATCCAGATAATAGATGACGGGCGGTTTGTGATCCCAAAGCTGCAGGTAGGGGATTTCGCCATGCAAAACACGCCAGCCGGTATAAAGAAATACTCCCGAATCACGGCTGGGAACACTTTGACTGTTCACCGGGCTGAACGGGAGTAAAACGGCAAAAACGATTGCCAACAAAAGCAAGAGTTCGAGCGCGGTAAAAATTCGCGCCTTGAGCATGGATTTCATTCCACGAGATCGTCGCTGGCGGAGCCCAGACCATAAACGCCCGCTTTGAGCACTTTAAGTGACAGCAAGGCGCATTTCAGGCGAACGGGGCCAAGTTCGATGCCGAGCAAATCCAGGATATCCTGCTTGGTGAGTTTTTTGACATCTTCGAGCGGCTTGCCAATGACGGATTCCATCAGCAAATCGGCGGAGGCTTGCGAAATGGCGCAGCCGTGACCGTCGAAAAGGGCTTCGGTGATGACGCCTTTATCATCCACGCGCAGATTGACTTCGATATGATCGCCACACAGGGGATTATTATCAGCAAAAGCAATATCATGCGGATCAAGATGACCACGGTAGGATGGATTTTTGTAGTGTTCGATAATGACTTCGCGGTAGAGGTCGTCCATGATTTCTCCAGTCAATGCCCGACAGTTTGTCAGGCATTGACAATTTTATCCAAAATACTCTTTAACTTTGTACAGGCCTTCCACCAGCGCATCGACTTCTGACTTGGTGCTGTAAAGGTAGAAACTGGCCCGGGAAGTGGCTTGAATGTTGAATTTTTCGTGCAGCGGCTGGGCGCAATGATGTCCGGCGCGGATGGCGACGCCGACGCTATCGAGGATTTGAGCGACATCGTGCGGATGGACACCGTCAAAAGTGAAAGCCGCCACGCCGCCTTTTTTATCCGCTGCAGGGCCAAAGAGCTTCAACCCGGGAATTTCCTCCAGCCTTTCGAGCGCATACTGGGTGATTTCATGCTCGTGCGCGGCGATGGCCTCCATGCCGACCGAGCTCAGGTAGCTGCAAGCGGCGCCAAATCCTACTGCTTCAGCGATAGCAGGCGTCCCGGCTTCAAATTTGTAGGGCAAATCATTCGGGCGGAAGGAGCGCAGCTTGACTTCCTTGATCATGTCGCCGCCGCCCAGGAATGGCGGCATGGCTTCGAGCAAAGCCATCTTGCCATACAACACGCCAATTCCGGTTGGCCCGACCATTTTATGCGCGGAAAAAGCCAGGAAATCCACATCCAATGCCTGAACGTCAACCTTGAAATGCGGAACGGACTGGGCACCGTCAAGGAGAGTCACCGCCCCAGCGGCATGCGCCAGTCTGATTATTTCAGCGGCGGGATTGATCGTCCCCAGCACATTGGACATGTGTGTAAACGAGACCAGTTTGGGATTTTGCTCAAGCAGCTTGGCATATTCGGCCAAATCGAGCAAACCATCCGGGGTGACGGGGATAAACTCAAGTCGAATTCCGCGCTCGGCCGAGAGAATGTGCCACGGAACCAGGTTGCTGTGATGCTCCATCTCAGTCAGGATGACGAGGTCGCCAGATTTGAGATTGGCGCGCGCCCAGGAGTACGCCACCAGGTTGATGGATTCCGTCGTATTGCGGGTGTAAATCACCTGACGAGGCGAGGCGGCGTTGATGAACTTGGCAATCGCTTCACGGGCCTGTTCATACAGCGTTGTGGCTTCTTCCGCCAGCGTATGGACACCCCGGTGAATATTGGCGTTTGAGCGGCGATAAAAATCGTCCATGGCGGAGAGAACCGCCACCGGTTTTTGAGCGGTGGCGGTTGAATCCAAATAGACCAGCGGTACGCCGGGGCGCACTTCGCGATCGAGAATCGGAAAGTCTTGACGAATGCGATTGATGTCGAGGGTCATAGGAGCTTGTGGGAAGCAGAAAATTACTGAATTCTGCCTGCCGCTTTCTAATAATCCGGAATGTCTTTCTTTACGATGAGTGGAGTCTTTTTGCCAGTGCCCGCCGGGCGAATCTGGTCTGAATTGGTGGGAAACCAGAGGATGCGATCGGGAACCATCCAGCCGTCGGTGAGAAAAACATTCGACCGAAATTGAACAGCCACCATTTTGTTATCGATCTGGACGACGATTCCTTTCAACCAGCCGCGCACGCGCTCACTGCTTTTCTCGTGGTCGCAAAACGCTTCCACGTTATCGCCTACTTCAAAAGCATAAGCTGCAGTAGGCGAACGCATGAACGCATAAGCCGCAGTGCTTCCCCTTGCACTTCGTTTTACCGAACCTGGCGCAGAACCCGTCGGACGTGTTGTTTTCATAGCAGCCTCAATTCTTTATGAATTACCACCAAATATGCCTTATCCCCCTTCCTGTTCAAGGAAAGGGGATGAGTGTACCTGAATGTTCTGAGCGTTTATTACGCGCTCATTTTGTCGAGGATGGCCTGCTGGAAACGCTCGCGGACACCCTCAAACGGAATACGTTGCATGATCGGGTCAAAAAAGCCTTCAACCACCAGACGCTCAGCGTCTTTTTGCGGAATACCGCGTGATTTGAGATAAAACAGCGGTTCCTGTTCCAGCTTGCCAACCGTGGCGCCATGCGTGCAGCGCACATCGTCAGCGAGAATTTCCAAACCAGGGATGGAATCGGCGCGGGCCTGATCACTCAAAACCAGGTTGCGGTTGGCCTGATAGCCATCCGTTTTCTGGGCGCCGGGAGCCACATAAATCATGCCCTGCCAGACAGAGCGGCTGTGTCCCTTCAAGGCACCCTTGAATAACAGGTCGCTGGTGGTGCTGGGAGCCAGATGATTCTGCTGGGTATCATGGTCAAGATGCTGGGAGCCGTTTGTAAAATAGAAACCCGACATGCGCCCGACAGCACCCTGCCCGGCCAGATCCAACTCGGAGAAGTTCTTAGTCAGACGAGAACCAACCGCGCCGAAAATCCAGTCAAGGTTGCCATTTCCCTCCACGCGGACGCGCTCGTGGCTGAAATTCCAGACGTTCTTGCCCCAGGATTGAAGTTCCACAAAGCGCAGATTTGCGCCCTGCATGACCTGGATTTCGACCAGCCCGGCATGCATGGAATTGACATCCACGTCGTCCGGCGAGGCAGCCTCGTGAACATACGTCACAGACGCGCCTTCATCCACCAGCACCAGGATGTGAGAAATGTGCGCCAAATCCATGCCGGGACCCCATAAGACGCTGTGGAGCGGCTCTTCAACGGTCACGTCCTTGGGGACATAAAGCACAATTCCATTTTGAGCAAACGCCGCCGCGAGCGCTGCAAATTTACCTTCTTCAGGGTTGACAGTTTTCCCGATCATTTTCGCCAGCAAATCGGGATATTTCTGTTCGGCGGTTTTCAGGTCGGTGAAAACCACGCCCTGTTTGACGAGTTTCTCGTCAAGGTCAACCTGTGCTCCGCCTGGAGTCAGAATAATCTGTCCACCATGCAAGTCCGCCACCAGCGGTTTAAGCAAATGCGCCGGGACGCGGGGCAAATCATCGAAAGCTTTCTCCATTGGAATGCGAAATGCTTCCGCTGGAAAAGTGCGCAAATCAGTGCGCCGCCAGGCTTCATCGGTTGTGACAGGCATGCCAGCACGCTGATAAGCCTGCCATGCGTGCTGACGGTATTCATGCAACGCTGCGCCAGCCGGAATTTGCGATTCGGAAAAAGCGAACTGCTTTGCGGCAGCATCCGGGCGACGTGAGCGGGAGGTGACTACAACTTTTGATTTCTCTTCCATATCAACCGATCGATCCTTCCATCTGCAACTGAATCAGCCGGTTCATTTCAACTGCGTATTCCATCGGCAATTCCTTGACCAGCGGCTCAATGAAACCAGAGACAACCATGGTGGTGGCCTCTTCTTCGCTCAAACCACGCGACATGAGATAAAACAACTGTTCTTCGCCCACTTTCGAGACAGAAGCTTCGTGACCAATTGTCACATCATCCTCGTCAATTTCGATCGTCGGGTAAGTATCGGAGCGGGACAGCGGATCAAGCAGCAGCGCATCACACACCACGCTGGATTTCGAACCTGAGGCGTCCTTGTACACCTTGAGCAGTCCACGGAACGAAGCCCGCCCGCCGCCCTTTGAGATGGACTTGGAAATCACCTTGCTGGTGGTGTTCGGCGCAAAATGCACCATTTTCGTCCCGGCATCCTGGACCTGTCCCGGCCCGGCAAACGCCATGGACAACATTTCGCCATGCGCGCCCGGTTCCATCAAATAACAGGACGGGTATTTCATGGTCAGTTTCGAGCCAAGATTGGCATCCACCCACTCGTGCGTGGCATTTTCAAAGACTTTGGCGCGCTGAGTGACCAGATTGAAGACATTCGTCGACCAGTTCTGGATGGTGGAATAGCGCGAACGAGCGCCTTTTTTCACCACAATCTCGATCACACCACTGTGGAAAGAGTTGGTGGTGTACTGCGGAGCGGTACAACCTTCCACGTAATGCACCGACGCGCCTTCATCCACGATGATCAGCGTCCGTTCAAACTGACCGACATTCGCCGTATTCAAACGGAAATACGCCTGCAAAGGCAAATCCACCTTCACGCCTTTAGGCACATACACAAACGAACCACCTGACCAGACAGCGCTGTTCAAAGCAGCAAATTTATTATCTTCAATCGGCACAACCGTGCCAAAATACTCGCGGAAAAGTTCCGGGTATTGCTTAAGACCATCTTCGATCGACAGGAAAATCACGCCCTGTTTCTCAAGATGTTCCAAAACGGAGTGATACACCATTTCAGACTCGTACTGCGCGCCCACGCCAGCCAAAAACTTGCGCTCAGCTTCGGGGATGCCCAGCTTGTCGAAAGTACGCTTAATGTCATCCGGCACATCGTCCCAGGATTTCTCGCTTTTTTCGGTCGGTTTGACGTAGTAAAAAATCTGCTCCAGGTTCAATTCCGACAGTTCCGGCCCCCAATTGGGCATCGGGCGGCTCAAATAATGCGCCAGCGCCTTCAGACGAAAGTCCAGCATCCACTGCGGCTCTTTCTTCATGCGCGAGATATTTTCAACCACTTCACGGCTCAAACCCCGCTGGGACTTGAACACATAATTATCATCACGGTCGTGAAAACCGTACTTGTAATCACCGATCTCATCAAGAATCTTCGCGTCTTCGGTCATATCGTCACCTTTATAAAATTCAAGGCCTCTACCTGGCGATGGACAAAATCCCATTTCATCAAACCTGATCTTCTCTCATCCAGATTCCATCAACCCGTAGCCTGCCCACCTATAAATAAGCGTTACTCAGGCTGCAGCCTCTTCGTACTTCTCGCGCACCCAGTCATAACCGGCTTCTTCGAGATGCAGCGCCAATTCCGGCCCGCCAGATTCGACAATTCGTCCACCCATCATGATGTGCACAAATTGCGGCTTGATGTAATTCAGCAAGCGCTGATAGTGTGTAATAACCAAAACGCCCAATTCGGGGCCGCTCAAAGCGTTGACGCCTTCAGAAACAATACGTAGCGCATCAATATCGAGGCCTGAATCGGTTTCGTCAAGGATAGCGATTTCCGGTTTGAGCGCGGCCATCTGTAGAATCTCGGCCCGTTTCTTTTCACCACCGGAAAACCCGTCATTGAGATAACGCCCGGCAAAAACCGAATCCATCTTCAGCATTTCCATCTTTTCTTTGAGCATTTTGCGAAACTCAGGGATGGGCATGCCTTTATCTTCAGGGTTGGCCACACGACGACGCGCATTGATGGCCGTGCGCAGAAAATTTGCAACTGTCACACCCGGGATGGAGACCGGATACTGAAAAGCTAAAAAGATCCCGGCCCGTGAACGTGCATCCGGCTCCAGCTCGAGCAGATTCTTTCCCTTAAACCAGACTTCGCCTTCTGTGACAGTGTAGCTGGGGTGCCCCATCAACGTATAAGCCAGCGTGGACTTGCCAGTGCCGTTCGGTCCCATAATGGCGTGAACTTCGCCCTGTTTGATGGTTAAATCAAAGCCTTTAAGAATTTCTTTGTTTTCGATGCTGACATGCAAATTTTTAATTACCAACTCAGACATATACTCTCCTTGCCATGTGCTTTAACGCCTTTCGGGCGAACTTTTCATCAGTGCCGCATTATAGCAAATTGGATGGAAAATGTCAATATTTATGATATTTTTCTAGTATATTCAAATATCACTGAACGCTCACAATAGCAGACGACGAATTGCCGGAGTGACGCCAATAATATCGGTCATTTGCGAGAAAGTTGACCGAGCTGCAGAATTTCCCACCAGAAGCAGCGGAACGGGATTTGCGGTATGTCGCCGGGTGGACAGGTCTTCCAGGTTGCCGTGATCAGATGTGATCAAAATCAGGTTTTCGTCATTCCAGGCGGCAAGCAACCCGCCGAGAACAGCATCAAAATGAGTCAGCAACTGCACGGCCTCGTCCATATTCTGACCGTGACCAACGTAATCGGTCAGCCAATATTCAAAAAAAGCAAAGTCATAGTTTTTGGATAAAGCCGCAAGATGAGCACCAGCCTCAGAGTGGGTCAAAACCGGCGTATCGGGCAAATTCATCCGTTCACGCCAACCTTGCGCCGTGAAATCGGCCGAGATGGCGTTTGATGCCAAAAGGTCGTCGCTGGTAAACAGGGCCAAACCGGCCTGGGTGACAGCCAGCGGGATGGCGGAATACAGGCGCTTGCCCGAATTGATGCCGTGAAAATATCGGGGCGGATAAGCATTCACCAACGCGGCGCTCTTTCCAGCACGCGCCAGTTCGCCAAAGATGCCACCATCCTGTAAATGAGCAGCGGTGGCTTGATCGGGTTTGGGTCCGTAATGGTAGCCAATTTCTGCCGGGACGTTGCGACCCGTCAGCAAAACGGCCTGGCCAGTGGCTGATTGTGGCAGCCCATCAACGCCCAGGCAGGCATCCAACGCTAAAAGACTGGCGCGCTCACCGTCAAAAGAAGCACTGGAAGCGACAAGTTTTTGTCCGCCCAGCAATTTTTGCAGATTGGGCATTTCAGCGCGAGCAAAGGGGTTGATATCAGGGTCATCTACTCCCAGTCCTACACCATCCAGGAACATAAATAGCACGGTCATCGGTTTTCTATTTCCAGTGTTTTCGGTTTCTCAAAGATAAAGTACGCGGAGGGACGATCGCCATGCCCCAAACCGTCGAGACGGGAACGGAGGCTGATTCGGGCGGTCATTTGCTCCAAATCAGCGGGAGTAAGGCCCAGAGTGGAAGTTCCATCGAGCGGACGCAGATAAGCATACAGGAACCAGATTCCGCCGGGGCGCAGAATCCGGTCAATCTGACGGAGATATCCGTCCTTTTCCTGTTCCGAAAGACCGTGCAAACAACCCAAATCGAGCACGAAATCGTAAGGGCCGAAAATCCCATCCAGGCGGGAAACGTCTCCAACATACAGGTCGGCGGTCACACCAGCCTGCATGGCTTTTTTCCGAGCCTGATTGATCGCCCTGGAGGCAATATCGATCCCGGTCACCTGCCAGCCAAGGCGGGCAAGGGTGATGAGGTTGGTCCCCGTACCACAACCCAGATCGATGGCGCGACCCGGGGAAAGGCCTTTTAAGAAAGCCTGGAGTTCGGGCGGGGTAATTCCGCTGTCCCAGGGTGGACGGCGAATATACCGTAAATTGTAGAATAACCGATTTTTTATCATAAAAATTCCATATATGGTGTTTTATCAACATTATACCCCCCATATATGGTGTAAAAAGAGCCTTTCGTGAGAAAGGCTCTTTTTTACTACAGTAACCCTACAGTTATCCATTTTTTTGGGGCTAAAAAAGCTACTTTTTCCCCTGTTTTTCGAACGGTTTGAACTCATCACTCACATTTATTGGCATCAATAATTCATCCAATTTGTTAGCGATTTCTTCCTGCATCGATGGTAAAACGTGAGAATAAGTGTCCATCGTCATAGAGATATTTGAGTGTCCCAAACGCTCCTGGACGATCTTCGGATGAATCCCCTGCTTCAACATCAAGGTTGCAGCAGTATGTCGAAGTTCGTGAAAACGAATATTTGGCAATCCTGCTTGCTCGAGAAATTCTTTAAATTTTTTGAATAGATCATTTCTATCAATTGGAGTTCCAATATATGTGGAAAATATCAAATCATTTTCTTTCCATTTATCTCCAGCAAAACTTCTTGCCATGTCTTGAGTATCAAGATGCTTACGAAGTTTCTCAATCATCTCATCACTTAGAACAATGGTGCGTTTACCAGACTTTGATTTCGGTTCACAGAAACTAAGTCCTTTTCCTGATATTCGCTGTATCTGGCGCTGTACCTGTAATTGCTTGGTACTCCAATTCAAATCAGACCATCTCAACCCAATTAATTCCCCTTGGCGAAGACCAGTGGTAATTGCCATCCAAAACATTGCTTCGTACCGGGTACCAATAACAATAGAAAGAAATGTTCTTGTCTGATTCTCATCAAGAGTTCTTATCTCTTTGCTTTTGTGTTTTGGTTTGATTACTGCTTCTACTGGATTACGTCCAATCATTCCCCATTTCATGGCCTGATCAAAAGCAAGATGCAAAACCGAATGAATAACTCCTATAACGGATTTATTGCTATCAGTTTTCATCTTGATTGAATAGAAACTCTGAATATGATCTGAACGAATATCTTTGAGTTTCATCTTTCCCAAAACTGGAATGATATGACTATCCAATGCTACTCGATAATTTTTTGCTGTTCCAGGACGAACGCTGAGCTTATGAGCGTCATACCATTTGTTCAAGAATGTCTGAAAGTCCACATTGGCAGTAGATAAATTCAGACCGTTATCGATCTGTGTCTGGGTAAGCTTTAGCCAATCCCTGGCTTCTTTCTGTGAATGGAAATACTTGCTTTTCTGCCTCCCTGTTTCAATGGTGATCTGCGCAACCCAAAGACCGTCCTTGCGCTTGAAGACACTTCCTTCGCCCTGACCACGTTTTTTAGCCATTTGTCGCTCCTTTTGTTGGAATAATTAGATTAGAAAATATGTACTATTATAACAAAGCTTGCGCCTACACGAATGTAAACGTTGTATAATAGAACTAATATTCTAATAATTCTAGGAGAAAATTATGACTAACAAGACCATTGGAAACGAACAACGAGAAGGCATGGATATGACTACGCTTGGATCATTCGATTGGAGTGGTGATCGCCTGGATAGAACCATCGAGAAACTTCAGGCGCGATGTGATTTCAAACGACTAGAACTCGTAGCGGCAGGTTAGCAATATGGATAATTTCAGCAATTCCTTACTCGAAGCAACCGACCTTGAGATTGGGCAGCGCGATAAATACGCCAAAGCCTTCAAGGATGAATACCAACTCACCAATCCCTTGACCGAATTTGTCCAGGCCACCAACAAGGATATTGGCAGTAAAGCCACAGTTGCACATATCTCAACCGTAGCGATCAACCTGACCACAGCAGGAGCCACCGGCACCGTTTTTTACTTCCTCGAACTGGAAGTGCTGGCAAAAGAATTCCATGTGGTGATTACTGATCCAATGGTCATGCTCGTTTCCGGGATACTTGCGCTCGCGGCTGTGATGGGTATTGACTTCACGCTCACATCCATCGGGCTGGCTCAGGGTGAGAGCGATGAGAAACCCCATGCCGATAAGATCAGTCATTGGGCGGCAGGTATTACCGCGGCCACCGCTGGCATCTTCCGAGGTCTGTTGTATTTCCAGATCATTCCCCCTGGTACTGCAATTGAAACGGTCATCAAGAGTATCGTTCTACTGGCAATTGCGGTTCTTCCCGTTCTCGTGCTTTATCCGGCTGCGCGTATCTCCGGATACTATCTCGGCTGGGTTTACAAAGAGAACAAGCGCAGGATGGTTGAGTACGATAAGGTCAAGAAAGAATGGAACGCAAACTTTCAGGAAGCCTTCAAGACCCATATCGCCAATCGTGTCACCACGGCGAATACCTTGCAGAAGAGAATGGTTAATCAGAATGGACAGTCTCAACCACAACCACAAATCATTTACACTACCCAGGCCGCCAGCGATACCACTCACTTTATCAAACAAGCGATTGAAGCACTCTGCGCTGAAAGTTCCGGCTTTGACCCACTCAACATTCGTCCTGCCGATGTACAGGAACGACTTGAATCTGGTGGCATTATGGGTGTCAAAGAAGGTACGCTACGTCCGGTTATTCAACGGATAAAAGCGACAATGCTCAATGAAACCCTGTACGATATGGACTCCAGCCCATTTCAACCACCCGATGAATTCTGCGTCAAGCTCTCTCAACGTTTCGGTAGGCAGGTGGACCCAAAGGAAATATCGAATGCTTTGCTCACTGAGATGCAGGATAAATTCGCAAACGTCAAGTAGCTTACTCAACGAGTCTTTTAGTGAAGAGAGTTCCCTTATTCAACGGGAACTCTCTTTTTCATTCTAATAAAACATAGTATAATGGATTAGAACAAACGTTCTAAATCTTCCTGCCCTTTTTTCTTTCTCGTGCTAAGGAGGCACAAGCTTATGACTGCTACCGCTTACCCCCAATCCGAAATTCTGCCAACTGAAAATTCTACTCCGGTTGACGTGATGTTCCCCCCTGCCCCAACCGCAGAAGATTTCGCTGATGAAGTTACCCCGCTTAGCATGTCCGGCATCGTCATGGAACAGGTCAGCGCACCAATGACCAATCTGATCCGTGCCATCCCGCACATCGTTGTCTCGGGCGAGTCCGGTGTTGGCAAGACCCATTTCACCCGTACCGCCGCCGATGGTTTCTGTCTGGACATTGAAGGTGGCGCTGGCTCCGAGTTCGATGACAATCACAAAATCCAGTACAACCCCGGTGACCCGGAACTGGCGATCAAGATCATGCGCGATGTAGTCAAACTGAAAACCTGCAAGCGTGATGGTCAGTACCTGCTGATGCCGTCTGGCGTGCGCGTGAAGTACCTGGTGGTCGATACCATGGACATCATGATGAAGACCGTGGTGGAGCAATATTCTTCTCGCGGCAAGACGATTGGCTACGGCGACAACACCAAAGCCGCCGGGATGGTTCAGGGACTTGCTGCGGGCAACTACACCCCCATCAAGATGGAATTGCAGGATTGGGGTTCGATCAACACGCTCATGGCTCCCCTGGTGACTGCGATCTTGAGCATTGGCATCCCGGTCGTGTTTGTCACTCACGAAGGCGGACAGAAGGCGCAGTATCATCTGAACACCGGCAAGTTGAAGAAACCCGGCGACCTGCGCCTGGGTGTCAACGGTCAGACGGGCGAACTCATCCAGAATTTGGTTCATGCCGTTGTGTTCATCATGTTCGACCCATTCAAGGGAAAACGTGTGATCTTGACCAAGGCGCAGTTGTACGATGACCGGCGCGTATATGCCAAAGATCGCCATAACATCTTCCCC
>CAILYI010000039.1 GCA_903838415.1 uncultured Anaerolineae bacterium
CCCCTAAGCGGGGTGTCCAGTTTTATGGGTCCACTACATACATCCACCACTGCAAACAAGCGCGCGGCCAATGGAATTTGCTCGCCAGATAGCCCGCGAGGATAACCGCTACCATCCCATTTTTCGTGATGGCAATATGGAATATCCAACGCTGGGTGCAGATAGGTAATCGGCGAGAGCATGTCATATGCGTACTGCGGGTGCTGTTGCATGATGACCCATTCCTCCTTCGTCAGTTTTCCGGGCTTGAGCAGGATACCATCCGGAATCCCAAGTTTTCCAATATCATGCAAAAGTGCTCCGCGCCGAATCTGGATGATGTCTTCTTCGGGTAGGTTCAGTGACCTCGCCAGTTTCACAGTCAGCTCAGTAACACGCTGGGTGTGGTCTTCGGTTTCCTGGTCGCGCAAATCCATGGCCCGCGACCAACCCCGGATGGTCGCATCATAAGCGGTCAGCAGACCTTCATGGGCTTGTTTTTGCTCGGTGATATCACGAACTATGACAATCGATTCCGCCGCATTTAAGTTAGCTTCCACTCTTGCCTCAAAAAACATCAATTTTCCGCCAACCTCCAGTTGATACTCAAAAGTGTGCAAAGTTTCCGTCTGGAAAGCCGCAGCCATCTCAGTTCTAAACAAATCGTGAATATCAGGTGGCATGACAGCCTCGATTTTCTTGCCCAGGAAAACCTCTGGCGGTACATATAACTGTTGATTCTTATCTGCTTTGTAATCCAGGTAGGTGCCATCCTGTCCGATGCGAAACATCATATCGGGTATGGCATTCAGCAGGGAGCGATTGCGATATTCGCTATCGCGCAGCGCTTTGTCGGCAACCTTGAGATCGGTAATATCGTTGACAATCGTTGAATAGTGGCTGATCTGACCGCTTCCATCGCGATGAGCCACGATATGTTGCAAAACAGAATATTTTCGGCCCTGCAAACTTTGTATGACCGACTCGCCTTCCCAATGCCCAACCTGCTGAGCCTGAGGCAGCGCCTGCTCCAGGATGATTTCGGCGATTTCTGCGGAGTGAAAATCTGTCAGCCTGTAATTGGACAAAGACGTCCCAGGTGAAATACCCAGCATGACCCTCCCGGCTGGGTTGAGATAGGTCAGGCGGCCATCAAGATCGGCGGAAGAAATCAAGTCTTGAGCGGTTTCCAGAATATCCAACATGCGCTGCGTTCCGCCCTCGGCGATTTTACGTTCGACAATATCTCCAATGTAATCGGCAAAACGGGTAAGAATCTCCACCTCGCGCTCAGTGTAGTCGCTGGGCTTGTTACCCACCCCTAACACGGCAATAATCCGGCCATCGCGCTGGATTGGAAGGAATATCTCTCGCAAAACAGAGCTTGCCCGTAAACCAAGGGTGACACCATTATTATGAATCACCGGAGCTTTCTTGCGCAATACTTCTTCCCACGCAGCGCCCACCTGGGTTACGCGCTCCTGGTTGACTATCGCCTGTAAATATTCCTCGCGTGTACGCGTCGACCAGACCGAAGTCTTTAGGCTGGATTGATCATCTTCCAAGATGTGGAAAAACCCAACAGAACTTGACCCCAAATATTCCAGTTCGTCTATCGCTTTTTGCATCAGATCGTTCAGCGAATGTTCAAAAGAAAATTCCATCAATTCGAGCCGCTTTTTCAGGATGGTTTCATCTTCTTTCTTGGCAGTAATATCTTGCAGCATGCCTCCCATGCAATAACCTTTGGATGTCTTGATTAGGAAGGTCATCTGCTGCACCATCTTCCGTTCACCACCCGCCGTGATGATCATCGACTCCCCAGGCTTACCCATGAAGCCAGATTCTCCACTGTGTAGTGCCGAGAGAAGGCCTCCCTTGAGTTTTTCCATTGTCACAACAGCGCGTAGTTCTGGAGGCGTGCAAGCAAATTGAATTTCCCAGGCTGGGGTCCCAAGCGCCTGGGCGTGAGAAATCCCGGTCAGTTCTTCCATCGCGCGATTCCATTTGATATATTTACCTTGCTCATCGATCAGCATCTTTCCCAGGGTGGATTGTTCGATAAAGCCGCTATAGATGTCTTCACTTTCGCTTAAGGCCTTTTCCACTCGCTGCTGATCTCTGATTTTCGACTGCAAATCTTGGTTAACCCGATCTAACTCTTTCGTCCGCTCCATCACGCGCTGTTCCAGTTCGAGATTCGCTTTTTTCAGCGCATCATCAGCCTGCTTGCGCCCAGTAACATCATAAATAATGGAGAAAAGTACCTGGCTGTTTTGAAAATCAATGGGAGTGGAATGTACTTCCACGCCGCGTTCTTCCCCACTGGCTAACTTATGCAGAAAATTGAAGTAATTTCGTTTCTCAGCCAAAGCTTTTTGCCGCTCAAACGCGACTTGCTCGGGCGGTAAAGTATTTATTTCATCAATCGACATGCCGCACAGGATTGCTTTGGGGTAACCATAAAAATTTATTGCGGCTGAATTGGCTTCAAGAATGATGCCCGCTTGGGGCTCAATTAGCAACATAATCGACGAATGGTTCTCAAACATCAGTTGGAAAGCCTGATCGTCTGACATGGAAGTTGTATTTTCGGGGGGAAAGTTTATTTGGGGAGCCATTTAGATACTCTGGGAACTATAGCAAATTTTTACCATCGCCGGTATACGTCAAAGCGAATATAATCGATGAACGAAGCTTTATATATAAACCAACTCGATCATTGTTTTTTTGATAATAATAAAAATAGCCCCGGACACCATGTCTCACTGGAATATTAATCGAAATCACGAACCGCCACTAATGAATTCATTGTACATCCATTGCACTCCTCAATACAAGCAAGATTGAAACAATTTCTTGATGGTGCTTTCAATCAAATTAAATCACAACTCGCGCCGCTTTCTCGCCCCCCGATAACTGCTCCTGGCATAGATGGACACCGTCATTCCCTACCTTTATCTGCTCGTGCGTGCTATGGAATTCAAGTGGGAAACAGGAGTCGCATCTCTTTCTCGTCGAATAACTCCGTGGGAATTGCGGCATCCAGTACCGCGGCAACCGCCCGTTGCAGCAGGGTCTGGTATCGTTGAATATCAATGGTTTTCCGGTCAATTTCTGTTGGCAAATCCCAGGCATGCACACCTGGCTTCCCTCGAGTCAGGATAAAGCGGATGCTCTGCCCGGCTCGCATGGTTTTACCAACTTTGGCGAGTTGTTTTGCCGCCCGCGCCGCGGGTGAGGGTGTCCGGTAGGCATCCAGTTCCCGACTCAGGCGCTGACGGATGACCAGATCTTCAAGCGGAACGCGATGTTCGCGCAGCGCCCGCAGCTGTAAGTTGATGAATCGCTCCACGGCTGGAAGGGTATCCCGGAGAGCCCTGGATTGCGGTGCTTTCGCCATGATTTCCAGTATGCCCATCTGGGTTTTGGAGAGTAGCGGCGCGGTGTCTCTTCGCCTGCACTCGATGCCGCGCACCTTGATACTGCCATCCTGAAATACACCAAAATAGCGGTTGGCAACTGGAATGCGCTTGTCCAACTGTGACGGCAGGAAAGCCACCCAGCGGTAGATGCCATCCAGGGCAATCGGCAGCCCGGTGCGGCGCGCGACTTTTTCCAGCAATTTCTGAATGTCCTCCGGTGCAGGCTTCGTTCCGTTTTTCACCCACAGCCCATCCACATACATGTGTAGGATTTCATAACCAAGCTCCTCGGCAGCTTCCTTGGCGCGCAGGAGCGCTTCTCGTCCATAAGCGGTGACAGCCTCGTGTGACTCGATGCGCCCGAAGCGGGCATTCTTATATCCCAGATAGCCGAAGCAGGTCACGAGCAGCCATTTTTCAGCCGAGGAGCGGGCTTTGTATTTCTCGCGCCGCTCATCCCATTTTGGCATCTCAAACAAAGCTGACTTGTAGGCGATGCGCTTTTTTAGCAGCGGCGCCAGGGTTTGCGGGATCAGGCCAGGTTCTTCTGTGCAAGGTTCAAGCGCCAACCCGGAGCGCGGCACTTCTGGCGAGATGTTGAAGTGCACCATGATGCCCGGATACATTGAGACGAAATCGATGCCGATTACATTTTCATGCAATCCAATGCTGGGTTGATACACCATTCCGCCCATATCGGCCCGGATCAGCTCAAGCGCCGTCTTGGGTTTCTCCGGCTCGGCCTTGTGCCAGGGGATCAATATCCCGGTTTGCATCGCGGTGACAAACTGCATCGCGGAAATGCCCGAGCCGGGTGAAAGCCGGGCGGCTTCCTGGACAGGCAGACAGGTAACTCTCGCCATTTCGAGCGCGCCATCCAGCCCATAGTCGCTCCACAGCATGGTGTTTTGCTTATCCAGATGCCAGCGCCCAAAAAACTGACTCTGCTGGCCGCGGTAGACGATCTTTCCGTATGAGAAATAGGTATGTTCCTTGTGCGTAAGAATTCCGTGACCAGGGTCGCGGTTCATCGGAAGTGGCAGGTTGGTTTCTTTGACCTTGTCTGCCAACCAGGGAATCAGCCAGGTATCGCCATGATTGGTCAGGATCAAGTCAGGATCAAAGCGTTCCAAAACAGCGCGCAGGTTGATGAGTACCGCCCGCGCAGGTTCCAGCGCAAGACGATAGCGGCAGCGTTCGTATTGAAAAGTCATCCCTTTCGGTGTGCGGCAGGCTGGGTCGTCATCCGGTTCCAGGGACAGCGTGCGCAGCGGAGCAAGGGTTGGCTCCAATTCCCAGCGCGTGTCGAGCGGTCGGATGGATTGAACCTGGTTTCCAAGCGTATCCACTTCGCAGCGCGCCAGCGGAAAAACGCCCATCGCCGCAGCATAGCGCAGAGCCGGGTGGATGTCGGCATCGTAGTAGGTCAGGTCGGGGAAGGCCTGGGAAACCTGCTGGAATAGCTCATGCAGCGCGGCTGGATTGGCAACTTCACAGGCCAGAACGGGGATCAGGCCGCTGTACAGATCACGCCGCTCAGCGCGGGATAATTTGACCGGCATTTCCATTTCATCCAGGTATTTCCAGAGCGCCCGCAGCCTGTTCGAGGCACCGGCAGCGTAGAACCTGACGGGAAAACGGTGCTGAAGACAGTGTCGCTGCCCATCATCTCCGATCAGCCAGAGCGTCAGCCCGTTTTCCCGGTTGGGGTATAGATCAAACAGCCATCCGCTTATTCTCAAGGCAACCTCCGGGTCAAGTCTTCCAATTGATTCTGCAAACGCAGGACGGCCTTATGTTCTTCCAGCAACATGGAAAGCAGCATCACTTCAAAAGGCAGGGCATGAGCTGCAAACTGTGTTGCGGCCAGGTGCTGGCGGGCAGCCACAAACAGGTCATCCAGGGCCAGCTGGTCCGCTCGTCGCAGCGCGCGGCGGAAGCGGGCAAAGGATTCCTGTTCCTGGAGCAGTAGATCGGTGGAAGTTGGTAGTGTGCGTCCCATGTCAAAACAAGCGTAATGGTTCAGGGCATGGAGATGGAAATTCAGCCGACCAGACACTGCCAGCCGCATTGGTCAGCAATTCCAGAAAAGTGGCTGTTTCCGGCAGGATGACTCTGGGGGGTGAAACCGCGACCATCACTCCAGCGGCCTTCCCTAAACGAGCCAAGTGCGGCAGGCAGGATTTGAGCAGCCGGTGTCGCTCGTGATTGGGCAGCGCTTCATCAAAAAAGGTGGCCAGAAAATCCAGACACACCACCGGAGTTTTGTCAGCCGGAACGCTTTCCAACAAAGACACCATCTGGTAACAGGTGAAGGCGCGCGAGATGCGGATACGCGCCAGCACTTCGTCCCTGCCACGAACGGCTCGGGAGACAGTGTAGGCATTGAATCCATTTCCGCCATCCAGCACCAACAGCGGTCCGCGTTCGGCCAGGAGTCCCAGGCCGGTCAGAACTTTGGGTCGCATTGAACGCGGAAGGATGAGTAAGCCCCATTGACCGGGGCGAAAATCAAGCAGTATATCCATATCGCCAGCATACAGCAGCAGTCGGAAAAATGAAATCCCCCGCAGGATGATTTCAGGGGGGATTTAAGTGGTAGCCCGTTGGGTGAGCCAGTGCTGGGTGGCCTCGAAGGTTATCCCCCAGATGTTGGCGGTATCCAGTCTTGAAAATTCCAACTGACCAATAAAAGCTGTAGTTCTTTGCGATTGTTGATGGAAAACTTGCCGAAGATGTTGCGGATGTGCGACTTGATCGTGTCGATGGTGATCCCCAGCTGGCTGGCGATCTCAGAATTGGTATAACCCAGGCAAGTTAACGCCGCCACCTGCTGCTCCCGAATGGACAGGGATTGCCAGCGCTGCCAGAGATCTGCCGCAATCTGTCGCTGCTGCAAAGCCTGATTGATCAATTGCTCGACAATTTCTTCGGGCGTGCAGTGTTCTTGTTGAGCCAGATCTGCGATCAGGGCGTCCAGCTCTGGATTTAAATGGTAAGCGGGATATGGCAGGTCAGACCGGTAGCCCAGCAGGGACAGCAGGCGGTTGAAAAGAGGCATGTGTCATTATAATTAGAACTAAAGTTCTAGTTGCGTTGCGGGTATATTTCAATTGGCACTAATGAGACTGAATGGACAAGGATTTCTGCTTTGAAACAGCGTAATCCCTTGCTGGCAGGAAATTCCCTCGAGGGAATTCTTGCACGCCAAACCACAGTGGAGATGGCCTGGCGCTGGATGGAAAGATTTACAATGTGGAAGCGGAAGTGGATAGTCACCCGCAGTGCCGCTGTTTCATTACGCCGCTCATTCCGGGATTTACCCCACCAGCCAGCGCGAGCGGAGAAACCTGGTTAGCGAAGCAGGATGAGCAGACCCAGCGCAATATCCTGGGCGGGCATTATGACCTGTATAAATCGGGCACACCGTTGGGCGATATGGTCAAGATCAAGCAGGATAAGACCTGGGGTCCGACCGTTGGGGTAAGGCCGTTGAAGGAGATGGCGGGGGCGGGGACGAGTGCGGCGAAGGGAGTTGTTCCAGTTGTCCCAGCAGTTCCTGTTCTTCCAGTTATTCCGGTGCCTATTCCAGCGACAGTAAGCGATGTAGCCGATCAACTGCATCAAGTTGTAAATTTTAATGATGGCGCGCCAGACCTTTCAAAGCTCAGCCTTCGTGTTGCGGAAGAAGTTGCGGAAAAATACAAGAAAGTTATAGCCAAATATCCGGGAATGGCTGGAAAGTTCGAATCATTAACGGTAGAGAAATTAAGTAAAAACATTTATGCTGATTGTCTTCCGATATCTGGAGACAACATAAGAGTAAATGAATTATTTTTTAGTGATGTAAATAAGTTCGAATCGAAATATGCTAAAGACTTATTGATACTTTATCACCCTGAAGGAACTGATTACAAATCTGTTGTCACGCATGAGATTGGACATAGGGTCGATGGTGTTCTTACTTTTGTCCTTCAGCGTGGGATAATAAAGAATAACGGGACGATAGAACATGCTTCTACTGAAATCCGGAAATTAGTTCTAAAGAAATTGAAATTGACGAAAAATGATATCGGCAGTAACTTATCAGGGTATGCAGCAGCAAAGGGCGATCGTGAATTCTTTGCAGAAGCATTTGCTGAATACATTGATAGCGATAATCCTCGGCCAATCGCAATAGAGTTTGGCAAGATATTAGATGAATTTATGAAGGATCTGAAATAATGTCACAATGTATGCCTGCGTTTTACAATAGTCCATATCTTATAAAAGAACCTTTCAATTGGCATTTAACTGACGATGCTCCAGAAGATGTGATTCGCGAATTTATTGAATACATGAATGGCGATGAGCTAACGGAAAAAGGTAAGAAATATATTAAGAAGTTGCAACAAAAACTTGAAAATAAATAATAATAAATCTACCAAAACCCACAACTCCCCACCTCGGGGAGTTTTTTTTATTTCCCAAGATTGCACATAATGACAATATGCAAAGCGCGAAAAATGCAATATGCTCATTGTAGATTGCACATCCCGTGCTAGAACCAGGATTGCACATAATGACAATATGCACCTATTTGGTAAAAAAACCGGAAAATCGTTCCTGGGGGCTATACCAGAAATATGGGTATCCCTACAGACTGATTTCCGCCACTCAGCCCAAAATGATATGGGCCTTTTCATTTTAGCCCCAGGAAGATTGAATCGCCAGTCGGGAAGATGATCGAAAGTTCGATACGTTGATCTTGCTCTACAAACGGGGATCAAAGGCGTAACAGCAAATAAAAGTTTGGCAACGCTTACCAGAGCGGTTACATGTAACGATTCCCGTGGGATGATGCAAAAATAAATATTGTTGAGAGGCGAAGAGCGCAATCATTTTTTCGAAACTACCACCGACATCGAGCGTACCCTGATTGATGAACTGTCTGTTTCTGTCCCGATTCCTTCGAGGGAATTTGAACTGGTTTTCTCGCACAATATTCATCGCTGATTTTGCGCCTGATTTACGTGGATCAGAAAATATGTTTTTGCTGTACAATTAACGCATTAGCGGTGGGTAGTAACTTTCCTTTAGTTTATGGTGGGTAAGTTTTATTTTCTCGACATGCCAATTCTTAATTCTTTTGCGCAATTCCGCATACACCACAAGGAAAACAATGTTAAATCTTGTAGACTTGCTAAACGTAAAAGGCATAGCGCTCGAAAACTGTAAAATCCATCTTGCGACAGGAATAGCTTCGTCTCCCTTGGACGCTTTTCTTGCAGGCATTTTTCAAGAATGGCAAGATGGGCAAAACCAAAAAAACTTTCAATGTGACTTCATTCTTTCTTTGGTTAGTATAGAAGGCGACAAATGGGTTTTGCAGGCGTTTATAAAGTGTTAGGGGTAACTGAAGGCATCGCTCAACCATATCTTTACCAAACAGAATTATTGCCCAATCAGGATGATTTAATTGGAAAAGTAATTGTCCGATATAAACGTCTATATCGAGCATCCGATATTTGGGGGCATAAAGCCGTTACTCTAAATTAATTAGCCAACTACTCTTAGCGATAGGGTTTTTGTAAACAAAGGAATCGTAAATATGCTCAAATCTGCTTTTTCCCAAATAGTTTTGCTAATTGTATTCATTCTGTTAAGTGGTTGTGGTGGTACCCCTGATGTACAGGTGAACGAATTAAGCAGAAATACTGTTTCTTATGATGAAACCATCCATATCAATAATTGTGGTGGTAAAGCGGACAGCGAGCAAACAGCGTCGCATTCTTTTGCCACAACTATTGAAGGCGGCGCAGGACTATCAGCAGGATACAAACTAATAGTTGAAGGCAATGTTTCAGCAAAATACGGCCAATATAGCAATGTGTCCAAGAGTCAAAAATTAACAGCCCCACCAGAAACAAATATGGAATTTGTCTTACGGTGGTCAGATGAAGTACACGCAGGTAATGTAACGATTAATGGCTCCGATGGAAATTTCGAGGTGCGTATTCCGATTGAAGTTGAGCAACTTTCCAGCAAGGACCTAGGTGGATGTGGCAGTTCACAAGCATTATCTGGTATCCAAAATGCGATACCAACGCCACTTGCGGCTAATTTACCTTTGCCAATACAAACTTTTTCTTATGGTGTTTTGGGTCAAGGTCAACAACAAACTACCTTGACTTCACCAGGAGTTTGCGCTTTATATTTCTATCCTTTTGGCGGAAAAGAAAAAACCTTTGTATTCAAATCCGAAAACCAAGTATGGGTGCAAAATTACAATGGGACTCTTTCTTGCTGGCAAACTATACCAAGCCTGGCGGATGTTGGAATAAACCATCCCTTCTCAACATACGATGAAGTATTACAAGCAAATGTTGTTTTTTCAAGTCAAATTACTTACATCGATCCACACGCTTTAAAATGACGAATTCTGACATAACAAAATACTGTCCAATTTCGGTTCGTGAATACTTACTCATCCAGTAGACCATCCTTGCTAGACAAAGAGCAGAAAAAAAATGGAAAAGATAAAGGATTTTATTACCATTCTTGTCTTAGGAATTACAATCGGCGTTGTTCTAATGGTGATTCTTGTTTTTGTTGTAGGCGCTAACCCTAAGAAGATAACTGTCGGAGGAGTTGAGTTTGAAATCCCAACACCCGCATCTATTACTCCAATTGCACCATCAATAGAAATTACAGCACAAGGATCACCCTTTCCAACAAATGTTCCTTTTACAAATGCATCAGCAATTGAAGTTCTTCCAGAAGGCGTCAATAGCGCAAGTGA
Source organism: uncultured Anaerolineae bacterium (assembly GCA_903838415.1). Lineage (GTDB taxonomy): Bacteria > Chloroflexota > Anaerolineae > Anaerolineales > Villigracilaceae > UBA5195. The sequence goes on from CAILYI010000039.1 coordinate 10,186, forward strand.
AATGCCGGATTGGCTAACCGCGAATGTAGGCGGTACGAAAAATCAATGGCAACAAGTTCAAAATGGGAAGTGGAGGTTTAGAACTGGAAACTCTGGTGGTGTAGGAGACAATCAGATATTATCGCCAAAAGCAGGCTATTTGGTTTTTGGTGCAGATAGTGGGAAAAAAGATAATAACGGTTCAGTAATATGGAAAGATGTGTCTATCGGACCAGGCGAAAACACTTTTTGGAAATGTGGAGAATCCAACAAATCTGGCACGATTGACGCGGCTGATTGGACTCTGACAAATCCAAATATTGGGACATCTTGCGGTTGAAACGTAAGATCAATATTTTTACTGAATTTGTGCGTCCTTTCTATGGATAATAAACATATCGCATCACATTCCTCGCTGATGTAGCGAGGGAACTAGAATTATTATTCATTTTCTGTTACTCAGATGTTGAGAATTTAACTTAGTAGTTAATGCGCCTAGAGGGGCACCATGACCAAAACCACACAAGCGATTGCGGCTTACCTCCTGTTATTCAGCATCATCGTTTCAGGTTGTGGCCCTGGGCAGGTATTGGGACCGACAATCACGCCCATACCTGCCAGTACCGCCACGCCTGAGCCAACAGCCACGCCCGTTTTTGGGATTGGCTCAACCATGACCCGTGAGAAAGACGGAATGGTGATGGTCTATGTGCCAGCGGGACCTTTCCAAAAGGGGGATGACAATAACCAGGCGATCTCGCATACTGAATC
>CAILYI010000040.1 GCA_903838415.1 uncultured Anaerolineae bacterium
AACCCCTGGTCGGTTGCGGCGGCAGTTGGCAGGCAAGGCATTTCCGAAAGATGCCCAAATTTCAGGGCAACTTCGAGAAAAGAAGTCAGTAACGGGCCATTTGCCCAAAGGAAACCTGGTGCGAAGCCAAAAAACGGCTCAACCTGCGGCAACATAAGCTTTTTGGCGCAAAAAATGGTTCATTTTATAAGGTTCAAACCCGTCCGCAACACATTTTGCCGGATTGGTCTATCACCTGTTAGCGGAAAGTAAAGATTAAGGAATGGAGCAATACGCAGATCCTGGTTGCGGAAGATAACCTGACCGAACGCACCGTGCTGGCTGGTGTCTTAAAGAAGTGGGGGCACGAGGTCAGGACGGTTGATAACGGGCTGGGCGCCTGGGAAATTCTGCAGCAGCCAGATGCGGCGCGCCTGGTCATTCTGGATTGGATCATGCCCGGTTTGGATGGGTTGGAAGTCATTCAGCGCGTACGCGCTCTGTCCAGTCAGCAGCCTCCGTACATTATTTTACTGACTAGCAAGGATGAAAAAAGCGATGTGTTTTCAGGGCTCGAATCGGGGGCCAATGATTTTATTCGTAAACCCTTTGGTCGCAATGAATTGTATGCCAGAGTCCGGGTCGGTCAGCGCTCTATCGAACTGCAAACCAGCCTGTATGAAACCCAACAAACCCTGACACATCTCGCCACGCACGATTCCCAGACAGGCATTTTAAACCGGCGCGCAATTCTGGAGCAGCTATCGAAAGAAATAGCACGCGTCAGGCGTGCTCGCCTGGACGGCTCGCCGCACTGGTTGACCATTGGTTTTTTTGATATTGATCATTTCAAAGAGATCAATGATCAACACGGCCATCAGGCTGGGGATGAAGTCTTGAAAGCGCTGGTAGGTATCGTTTCCAAACAGCTGAGAATTTATGATTACTTTGGGCGAATTGGCGGTGATGAATTCCTGGTGGTGACGCCGGGGGCCAGTGATGGGAAAAGCGAAAACATCTTTGAGCGATTAACCAAAAAGATCGCTGCTGCGGGCATCGAAACAGTGGCTGGGCAACTCTTCATATCCATCAGCGTTGGGGTTGCCTCGATCGATCCAGAAGCTTATGAATTGGATATATTGTTAGCCAGCGCGGATGCGGCATTGTACTAGGCTAAAAACGCAGGCCGGAACCAGGTGGTTTGGATCAATAAGCCCAATGACCGATAAGAATTTCCAGCCTGAGCAAGCTCCGCTTCCAATCAAAATCATCGCTCGCAAAACCCCCGTTTAACTGGGAATACCCTACGCGGCGAAGGTAATTGGCAGGAAGCACATATTACACGGTAGGAAAGCCAAGAACGAACACCGAGTTTTGCCTTACTTCTCGCTCACCGGATTACCCTGACATCCACCCCAATATCAAGAGCCTGCCAGACTTTATCCGAAGTTAATGCCGCAGAACCGGTCTTGAGCGCAAGCGACAGGCAGGCGCGATCTCCCAGTGAAAGGCCGAATTGCCTGGTTTTAATTGCAGAGAATCCTGTCAGAAATGCTTGCTCTGCATCAAATGGGGTTATATCTAGCGCTAAGATATTAAGGGCGTCCCGAATTTCGTTTTCTGGCATTCCCAGAATAGTTAATCGCGTAACAACCTCGGCAAAATTTACAGACGAAATAATTGCGCCGGGCAAAGACTCCTGCACTATTTTTGCCCCAACTTCATCATTTAGCAAAGCCAGAACGGCAGAAGCATCCAGCACTACTCTATTCATGGGCCGTTTCTTCTCTACGCGCTTGGATCAAATCATCAACCAGGGAAGTTCCTTGGGGAACATATTTTTTGACTGATTGCTGGGCGATGACAACGGCCTGATGAAGTGGGACCATCCGAATAGATCCATTTTCTAGATGTAAAACGATTTCATCTCCCGTCTTGATCTGTAATTCTTTCCGTAATTTGGAAGGTAGTACGAATCTGCCACCTGAGTGTACTTGAACCCGGTATTCCATTTAAGCCACCTTTCGATATTGAACCATTTAAATTAAGTATACCACTCTTGTGAAGAGCAATAAAACAGGTGACTATCTGAAAGAAACACCTATAAACTTTTATCCACGGGAGATCCCAGCAAGTGCGCTTCATGAATATATGCATCAGTTTGAGCCAGGTAACGCCGTAGAATGTTTAAGTCTGCGTGTGCGCGGGCTCCTGTACCGTGCAAGCATAAAAAGATAGCTTTGTCACGTAAGCCGGTTTTATCGTTGTCATCACAGCTATCGATCAGGGCTTCAACGTCTTCTAAGGAGATGGGCTCGATCGGTTCGAGAACCACCCTGGGAGCCTTTACTTTCAGGATCGGATTCTTCCAGCCAGTATCCATCACTTCTTCAAAATCCAACCAACGGAAGAATGCGCGTTAGGTTCGGAAGGAACCATGAATGGCACACGGGTTCCATTTTCCTTCGAGGAAAAGTAGATATTTTCGGACAAAGTCATGATTGATTTGTTTGATCTGCGTGACGGCCAAGCTATCGCAGTAATCCAGAAATGCCTTCAAGTAGGATTGATAAAACTTGATGGAATGTTTCGTAAGCTCCGAAGCTCTGCGGTCGGTGATAAAGGAATCGACCGCAATTGACAAGTACCCACCTTGAGCAAAATCAAGAATCGTCCGGTCATTATTTTCAGGCTTTAACATAACAGTGATACTCCCTTTAGCCATATAGTTAATATATGAAGAGAGTACCACTGTCTTTTTCTTGAGCCACCAAAGGGAGTCGGACCCTTGACCTGACGATTACGAATCGTCTGCTCTACCAACTGAGCTATGGTGGCTAGATTGTAGCGAGGGCGAGATTATACAGGATTCTTGAAATTTCTGCAATGGCCGCATGGACGGGGGAGTATGGCGTGTTAAGTCTGGATCTGGGGGTGTTTTAAAATCGCCTGAAAAGTAGCTGATGGCGGAATTTTAATTGCGAGTTGGACAGGCGTTGGGGCTTTCGAGTTACATCCCCCCCTTGTCAAATTTCCATAAGCCGACGATTTTTACGTTTATTTGGTTTTGCTCTTCCTACACAAGTCTGTACGGATGCTGCTTTCGCTCCTCAATTTCATCCAGCACGGGTTTATAGTTTTTGTTAAAAAACCCGTAACGCTTGACCATCATCACGAAACCAATCGCAATACATGTTCCACCGACAAACAAAACAGTGTGGTGGTTTTCAGCAAGAAGCAGAAGGTAGATACCGCCAATAATGAGGCATACGGTGAATAGAATTGATAAATTCGGTACAACGTGGCTGGAATTTTCAATCGCTTGATTTAATGTCGGGTTTTCCCGGCCTGTTTGATTGACTCTTTGCTGTTGATTGTACTGTGCCCTATGTAGAGTTTCTTCCGTCCGTTTTGTTTTTTCCTGTTGATATCGAATTTCAGTGCTTGTGGGTTTTGCTGGATTCTCAGTTCGATATTCATTTGCCTGGCGCTTATTTGTTGAATTGGAGGGTGTCGCACCAAAAACTTTATTATCGTACTGCTCCCGCTTGGTTGGATTTGTCAACGTTTGATAAATCTCATTGAGTATCATAAACTGTTCTTCAGCGAGCTGCTTATGATAAGGCGTCGCGAATTTGTCAGGATGATAAGCTTGAGCCATGAATCTAAAGCGCTTCTTGATTTCTTCCATTGTCGCATCGGCTGCGACGCCTAAGATTTCATAAAAGTTTTCCATGATTTTACCTGTCCCCAGAATTGTGATATTACCTTCTGGTACCGTTGGTAATGCGCTGCGCGGATTTTGCTGGGTGAAAAATAAACGCAGCAGCCTTAAAAATTAAAAGCAGGCCAGACAAAGCCAGGCCTGCTCAAGTATAAGAAATTATGAGATTTTCGGCGGTCTGGCAATCATACTCGCGGGTTACGCGATGTTAGACCCATGACTTTGCGTCCCCGCCTTTCGACGAGTTTGCTATTTACAGTTCTCTAATTCCATTATAGCGCAAACTTACAAAATTGCAAGGTGCACCTGCAAACCTGCAACAGCAGTTCTCATTATGTGAATTGGGTTGGTAACCCCTATGCAAAATGACGAGAAAGGGCTAAAGTGGTGAGAAAATCTTACCTTGCCTGCCATCAAACGAGGCCACCCGGTGTAAATATGTACGAAGAATTGAGTCTGGAAAATTTAATAAGCGGCATCAAGCAGAGTTTCGGGGAATTTCGCGATGTTCGTAAGGGGAAAAACACCCAGTACGATATGATAGATGCTGGAGTAGGCGCGTTTTCGGTTTTCTTTACCCAGAGCCCATCCTTTCTATCGTCTCAAGAAGACATGAAAAAGGCAAATGGGCGCTGCAATGCCGAAAGTCTGTTTGGAATGCAGCAGATACCCTGTGACAATCAGATACGTTCGCTGCTGGATCCAGTGGCTCCATCCTCCGTAGCGCCAGTGTTTCGAGAGATATTTGAACGGTTAAATCGGAGTGGGGTGCTGAATAACTTTCGTTCACACGCGAATAACCTGTTGGTTATTCTGGATGGAACGCAGTATTTTTCATCGCAAAAGATCCATTGTGAAAAGTGTAATAGCCGGGAGTTGAGCAATGGGAAGATCAACTACTTTCATAGTGTCCTGACGCCGGTGATTGCGCAACCTGGGAATGAGCACGTGATCCCAATGGCCCCGGAATTCATTATTCCACAGGATGGGAAAGAGAAACAAGATTGTGAAATCGAAGCAGCCAAGGGCTGGGTAGCGGAAAACGGGCGCTATTTAGCCAAGCAGGGTGTTACGGTGATGGGAGATGACCTATTTAGCCGGCAACCCTTTGTCCAAGCATTGAAAGACAAGAATTTGCGCTTCATATTGGTGTGTAAACCTGATTCGCATGTCGCGTTGTACGAAATGGTTGAGTTTCTGGCTGCTAACGGGGCGTTGGGGTACTATCAGAAGCGGCGTTGGACTGGCAAGTATGGCGAAATCTACACCTATCGCTATGCAAACAAGCTGCCTTTGCGTGGCGACCAGGAAGCGATTGACGTCAATTGGTGCGAACTGACCGTCACTCGTGAAGACACGGGTGAACAACTCTATAAAAACGCCTTTATCACCGACTTTCAAGTTCTTGAAACCACGGTCGAAGCGATTGTACTGGATGGTCGCACTCGTTGGAAAGTCGAAAACGAGAACAACAACGTTCTAAAAACCAAGGGCTACCACCTGGAACACAATTTCGGTCACGGCAGCCAATATTTGGCTTCCCTGTTGCTCAGCTTGAACCTATTAGCCTTCCTTTTCCATACCGTGCTTGATCTGGTGGACGAAAAGTATCGCCTGATCCGCGCAGCTTTGCGCACACGAAGAAAATTCTTCCAACATATCGAAACACTGCTGTGTTATATCCAATTCTCCAGTTGGGATGAGCTTTTCTCTTTCATGTGCAATAATCTCCAACTAAATAATAGACCTGTTCCTGATTAGTGCAAATTTTGGTAGACTTGGTAAAAAGGATATCAGGAGATAATGCCAGTGATACCAGAAATTCGCGATGAACGACAAATGCGAGCACTTACAGGTGTGTCTGCAGAAAAATTCTCGGT
>CAILYI010000041.1 GCA_903838415.1 uncultured Anaerolineae bacterium
CCAATCGAAATCAAATTATCCGAAACACCACGCCCGGAAATGGCAAAGGAAATCCGTGCCTTTCAACAAGATTTCAAGGAAAAATCCTTGCCAGGATACGTAATTTACCCTGGCAATATGGTTTTGCCACTTGGGCAAGGTGTTTCATCTCTTCCGTTAAGTAATTTGTAGCTATTGTTTGAAGGCTCCCTTTCAAGGACTATTTTGACCATTTAAGAAACGGTCTTTCCGCGCCCCGGACACTGTACTTCGTTAAAATATATAATTGCAGACCGCAAAAAGTAGCTGTTCAAGCAATATAGTGCTGCGTTTTGTGGCAAGAATATTTATAAAAGGGTTATCTACAATGAACAAAAAAGGTAAACAGGCTCGTACTGACTCGATTATCCTTCCTCGGCGACTTCGTGAAGGCTTGTATGAGGCCGATGTCCTTCTCACTGAGGATAAACCACAGCAAGCCTTGGAGCTTTTGCAAGAACTGGACCAAAAGTTTCCACGCCAACCTGATCTTTTAGGCTTAATGGTCAATGCCTGCCTGGATGTCGGTGACCAACATGGATATCTGCTCGCCATCTACAAACTACATGAATTGACGCCCAATAAAGCGGAGGTCAAACTCGGGTTGGCTGGTGCATATCTTGCAAATGGATGTCTTGCCCTTGCTTTGCAAACTTTTCGACAGTACCTTAAACGCTGGCCCAACGATGAGCGTGTCGGGGAAATCCAAAAAACCATTCAACAATTGGAGAAAGGCCTTACGGAATTTCTCAGTGAAATCGGCTTTTCGTTGGACGAAGGTCTGGGCTTTGCCAGCAAGCATGAAGAATTACGGCTGGATATGGAACAAGGAAATTACAATCGTTGCCAGCAACTGGCAAAATTCCTTTTCCAACAGCGCCCTAACTTTGTCCCGGTCTTAAACAATCTAAGTTTGATTGAATGGCTTGATGGCAATTTACCAGGAGCCATAGAACTAAGTCACAAAGTACTGGAAACTGAACCCGATAATGTCCACGCGCTTTCAAATTTGACTCGATTCCTTTTTATGCAGGGAAGAAGGGATGAAGCCATAGTTTTCGCAAAAAGGTTGAAAGAATCTAATGCCAGTGCCGCTGATCGTTGGCTGAAAAAGGCCGAAGGACTTAGTTTTATTGGCGATCATGATGGCGTGTTATCTATTATCGAACAAGCCAAACATGCCAAAGAACAGGATACTCTGACTGGCATGATGTGGCATTTGTGCGCGGTTGCAGAGTACCGGAATGGGGACTTGTCGAAAGCCCGAAAATACTGGCAAAAAAGCGCTCAAGCATCACCCAATTTAACCTTGGCAATTACGAACCTCGAAGAGTTGAAGAAGCCACTCTATGAGCGAGTTTGCCCCCAGGCCTTTCCGCTGGATTCTTGGATTTCTCGCAAAACGATTGAGGCCATGGCCTCTGAAGTTGAACGAGCTTCACGTCAGAAAGTCGATCATGTTTTTCGTGAGAGAGTAAACACATTTTTCGATGACCATCCAGAACTGATCCAATTCGTTCCAGAAGCGCTCTCTTCAGGTGACGTCAAGTGCAGGGAGATGGCTTTGCAGCTGGCCGATATGTCTGCCCACCCCAAAATTCTTTTATCGTTAAAGGAATTCGTACTTGGTCAAAATGGCCCGGATGCTTTGCGATTAGAAGGTTCGCAAATTCTTTCACGATACAATATTTTTCACTCGGGTGAGATGATTCGTTTGTGGCTGAAGGAATCGTGGACCGAGATCATGATGATCGGTTTCCAAATCTCACGCGATGCAGAACCATCAACTTTAAAACCATCGACATTGCGTTTGATGGAAAAGGCAATTAATGCCTTGCATGCAAAAAATGCCCCAGAGGCAGAAGTTCATCTACGCAAAGCCCTCGAAATCCAGGGGGATGACCCAGGTCTACTCAACAACCTGGCAATGGCCCTCCAAATGCAAGGCAAACAGGCAGAATCGGACTCGATTGCCGATCAAATCCCGGCTCGTTTTCCAGACTATTTCTTTGGACAGGTTATTACCGTTCGGAAAGCCTTGAATACGAAACAACTCGAAAAGGCAAAAATCACTCTGGATAAAATGATGACAAAGCCAGAATTACATGTCACTGAATTCAGCGCGTTATGTGCCTGTCAGATCGATTTTTTCCTGGCTGATGAAAAACCGGAAGGTGCTATTTCATGGTACAAAATGTGGGAACAAGGGTATCCGGATGACACTAACCGAGAAAAATATCAGACAACTATAACTATGATCAAAGCGCTTTCCAAACTCACAAAAGGGTTTTCCGGGCGCAGGAATAAAGAGAAAACGACCAATTAGAAGAACGATTGAGTCCGTATAATCATTAAACAATTCCAAGAACCTTACCCAGTGTCAAGCCGCGACTTAGAAAATTCCCGAGGCATAAAGGATTACCACCTTCTACGTAATCCGGTTCTTCAATTCCCGAAGATGAGCAAGCACCTCAGTCGGATTCATATCAAACTCACGCGCGCGGGATAATGAAATTTCTGTAATTCGCTCGAGCAACTGGAATTCCACGATATTTTTCTGGACGAGAAAAACAAGATCATCAAAATCCGTATCAAAACCACGGTCCAGTTTGCTCAAGGCTATACAATACGGATCAGCAACGAACACTTCGAGATTCCCAAATTGGCCAATGCGTATGGTTCTCTCCTCGCTACCATCAGGCAAGGGAATGAAACGCTCGATGGCAACAGGCTCCATGTAAATTCTCTGTTCTTTCGCAATTTGCAAAATGGTCTTATGCAATTCATTTGGAGAAATGTCATCACCAACAAAGTCGATGTCGATCGTCAGACGGGGGCTTCCCAGCAAAACCATTGCTCCACCTCCCACCAGGTACAAACGAGACAATGGGGGAACTCTCTCGCCCAATAATTGCAAGATGGATTGAATTTGTGTGTTATCCATCGCTTATCCCCGCTGCAACTCCAGGCCTTTAATCCAAACTCGTAATGCATGCTGGTAAGTACCAAACCAATTCACTTGGGAATTGCTCAATTCTTGATGACGCAGCCCTAGAGAGCGCAGGTTTTCTTCAAAGTCAGCGGTTATTTCCAAACCGAGTCCGCTAGAAAAATAATCCGGCAAAGACGGCTTCGACCCGATTAATGCATCCAATTGGTGTTGATGCTGCTTCTGAAGCAAAACCGCTGCAGTGTAATAGCATTGAAGGGTGACCCGAGTAATCGGCCCTAGTTTTTTGCTCACAGATGGAACATATTCAGAGAATTCTGGATGTTCAAGAAACAATGGAATCAGCGATAATCTCAAGCGGGCTTCAGGGCTTTTTGCCAGAGCAGCAATCAGGCTGACTGGTTTTTTATATAAAGATCCTTGCCCAAGATTCTCCCCCATAATGAAATCTACGCCCAATACACGCAGAGCAGTTGTGAGTTGTTCACCAGTGAAGGATGATGGGGTAGTCATAATAACTTTATTATACCGTCACCTGCCGAACTGAATTGTTTTCACATCAACAATATAGTCTTCATTACAAAATATCATCAGCATCGTAAGCTATTCTGGCCTAAATATTTTGATAGATAGGTCATGGAATCTGTTTGACTACGGCGAAAGGACTCAAACCGACGATCCAAAGGTTATGAGTTCCTGATGAAAATACCATCAAATACGGCTCATGAAAGCTATTAAAGAAATGAGATCTTGCGTATGAAGATTTTTCTCATCTGCCTTTGGGCGATTAAAACCTATCTATTTCGCTATATTTTTCTTCGAAAACCTATCGGAATTAATAGATTGTGATTACTCCCTTACACTGGTAACATAATTCTAAATTTTATAGTCAAGTCACAAACGCATGTTTAAACCAAAAACGCCCATTTCTGGACGTTTGGACTATACAGTTGCGGGGACAGGACTCGAACCTGCGACCTCCGGGTTATGAGCCCGACGAGCTGCCACTGCTCTACCCCGCGCCGATTTCTTTAGGCTCAGTAGTTTACTACGGCATCCCGAAGCCGTCAAGGACTAATTTGAAGCGGGGTGCTGTAAAGGTAAGAAAGGCCATCGATGCGGTCATCGGATTGGCGGATGATGAGCCGTACCGGGGTTCTTTGATTGACGGTATACGGGATGGTGGTGGTAAATTGCTGATATTTTCCGTCAGCGGGGGCAAGTTGAAGCTGCCGCGAGCCGAGCACGGTTCCATCAATATCGATCAGTTCCAGGGTAATGGGTAGGTCGTCGGCGGGCTGAAAATCGCCCGTTACCGGCAGGGTTCCGCCCGTAATCTCGTCATTTTTGTGCGGATATCGCAGCAGGATGCGATCCTGGACGGCAAACGGCGGGGAAAGCTCATTTTCGCCGACCGCTTGCAGCAGCAGGCGAACGGAGTTATGGGCCTGCAAGCGTCCTTTTGAGTCGAGTGTGCTGACCTGCAGGCGGGCAATTTCAGCCGCGCCTTTGATTTCATAGTTGATCTGTTCAGCGACGCGCGTGTAGTAGCCGATATTGGAATAGGTTTTGAATACTTTGCGGTAAAGCTCGGTACCATCTTCGCCAATCAGTTCGATGCGCGTGGTGCCGGTGTATTCTGGGGCAACATGGACGATAAAGTCGATCGGCGAGATGACTTTTGCCATGGGACCGGGGGAAACGATCCGCAGGAGAATCAGGCTCGGGTCCAGGGTGGCGGTGGGAGTGTTGGTGGGAAAAATCAGGTAGGTGGGATCAATCGTCAACGGGATGGGCGTGGGGGTGAGGGTTTCCGTTTCGGTGGCAAGCGGCTCAACAAACGGTGTGACGGTGACGGGGAGCCCCGCATCCGCCGAGGGGCGCGGCAAGGTTACCGGCGTGGCGGAATTCACCAGTCCGGGCAGCGGCGTCGCGGCAGTTTGTCCACGAGTACAGCCGAGCAGAATCGCAAAGGCTAAGAGAGGGTAAAGCTTGATAATTCGTCGCATTTGATGACCATCCCGCAGGAAAACTGCGGGATGGATTGTTTACAGTCCGTAGATTTCGCCATACTTCGTCTTGAGATAACGAACGTAGGGTTCGGGATCAATTTTGGATTTGGTAACGCGCTGAACCAATTCCTGCGGCTCGTATTTGCGTCCATACTGGTGGATTTTGACACGCAGCCAGGAAAGCAGGGCTGAGAAGTCGCCTCTGCGAATCTGGTCATCGAGATCGGGATTGATGCTTTTGAATTTTTCCCAGAGTTGGGCGGAGATCAGGTTGCCGAGCGCGTAGGTGGAAAAGTAGCCAAGCATGCCGCCCGACCAGTGAATATCCTGTAAAACGCCTTTGGCATCGTTGGGTGGAACGACGCCGAGATACTCCTGCATTTTTGTATTCCAAATTTCGGGCAGGTCTTTGATGGCGATCGAGCCTTCGAGCATGGCAATTTCAAGCTCGAGACGCAGCATGATGTGCAGGTTATAGGTGGCTTCATCAGCTTCGACCCGGATGAAAGATGGCTCAACTTTGTTGATGGCGCGATAGAACTGGTCGAGGCCGACGTTGCCAAGCTGGGTCTTGAAGCGATCCTGCAAGCGCGGATAAAAGTATTCCCAGAAGGCGTGCGAGCGACCAACCAGGTTTTCCCACATGCGGCTCTGGGATTCGTGAATTCCGAAGGATGCGCCGCCTTCCAGGGCGGTGCGACTCCAGGCATGGCCGACGCCCTGCTCGTAGAGTGCGTGACCGGTTTCGTGCATGGTACCAAACAGCAGGGCAAAAGGTAGTTCAGGCACCCAGCGCGAGGTGATACGCACATCGTCCGGGCCGATGCTCTGACAGAAGGGATGGGCGGTGGGATCCTGGCGTCCGCGTTTCCAGTCGTAGCCAAAGGCGGTGGCAACTTCCACGCTGAAATCCCACATGCTTTTTTCATCATAGGCCAGGTGCAAGAAAGAATCATCAACCTGCGGGCGCTGACCGATGGCGCGAATCAATTCCACCTGCTGTAAGCGCAGATCATCGAAAATGACCTTCACATCCGCAGTTTTCATGCCAGGTTCGTAGGAATCGAACAAGGTGTCATAGGGATGGGCAGCTGGCGGGAAAAAGCTGACATAGCGCTGGCTGAGTTCCGCCACCTTCTCGAGATGAGGGCGGAAGATGGAAAAATCCGAGTTGGAACGGGCTTCCACCCAGGCCTGTTGGGCAATCGAAACGACCTGGGCCTGCTCAGTAATAAAGGAGGAAGGCACACAAGTAGCTTTGTCATAATCTCTGGATGTGACGCTGATAATGCGATAAGTCTCGCCATCCGGGTCAAGCTCTGGTAGATATTTTTTCAAATCATCCAGCAACAGGCCCATCTCATCTGACGTGAATTTTTCATGCATAATCTTGCCGATGGTGCCGGTCATATAACCGCGCTCTTCGGCGCCGCCGGGTGGCATGTATACCTGTTGATCCCAGCCCAAAAGGGCATTTGCATGGCCAAGATCGGCAACTTCGGCCATTAACTCTTTCAATTTCTGAAGTTTTTCTTCCATGGGAACTCCAACTTATAAAGATGATAATGCTGTTAAGTAGAAAAAATCAAACGATCAGACATCCAGACCATCAGGTATCAGGATGTTGTTCATGGATGAATTTTACCTTATTAATGAACCTGAGTGCCCTTACCAAAGTCAGAGATCAGAAACAGGTCACCCCCCCAAGGCACCTATTCGTAGCGCAGCACTTCCACCGATTGCTGACCTACCCACAATCCCACCAATCAGGCTGAGCAAGGACGATGGAAGACATTCAACCCCTATTTTAATCCACAAATTCCCATCAGCAGTTGACATTCATGCAATTTGACGAGAATTTTGCATATCGGGTTTTGTGATGAATGTCGTCCAGTTTGGTGACATTAATGGCTGTGTCAATTGACGATGTTTAGGTATCATTTTAAACACAATCGCCCAAGTGTTATTGTTTATTTAAAATTGAGGAGGATCCATGCAGGCTGTCCCCAGCGAGTTTTTAGCTATTGATCGCAAAGAACGAGTGAATCGACCGTTCCGCGACTTGTCGCTTCGTGCGCCAGATGAACGCGTCTGCGATTTCGAAGACGTGGTTATTTCGTTTGATGCCGAACGCGCCAAAGCTGAGGCTTCCCGCTGTATCCACTGCCCTGATCCTGCTCCTTGCATGGTGGCCTGCCCCACCCACAATGACATCCCTTCGGCCATGTGGTTGATCGAACAAGGCCGCTTCAAAGAATCCGCGCAAATTTATCACCAGACCTCATCCCTGCCAGAAATCTGTGGGCGCGTCTGCCCGCATGAACAACTGTGCCAGGGCTCCTGCGTGCTCAACAAAAGCCACCAGCCAGTTCTCACCGGTCAGCTCGAAGTCTTTGCGCTGGAATGGGAGCACGATAACGATCCGTTCGTCATACAAAAAGCCCCAGCCAGCGGAAAAAAGGTCGCCATCGTCGGCGCCGGCCCGGCAGGCATGTCCTGCGCTCATCTGATGCTCGAAAAAGGCCACGAAGTGACCGTTTTTGACGCCAAACCGGCCCCCGGCGGATTAATGGTGTACGGTATTCCCAATTTCAAGCTGCCCAAGAGTGCGTTATTTTCCAAATGGAGCGACCTGGAAAAAGCAGGCGCAAAATTCGTCGGCGACACTTATATCGGGAAAGACAAGACCATCGATCAGCTCTTTGCTGAAGGTTACAGCGCAGTCTTTGTGGGCGTCGGGACCGGCATTGACGCCAAGATGGAAGTCCCAGGTGAAGACCTGCCCGGTGTTTACGAGGCCACTGACTTCCTGATCCGCGGCAATGTGGACATGGAATACCTCCCCAAGGATAAGGGCGAACGTCCGCAAATGGGCAAACGCGTGGCCGTCATCGGCGGTGGCGATACAGCCTCCGACTGCCTGCGCACTGCCCTGCGTATCGGCGCGGAAGAAGTCGTCTGCCTGTACCGCCGCACCGAAAAAGAAATGCCCGGTGGGAAAAAAGACCGTCAGATGGCCAAGGACGAAGGCGCGCAGTATCGCTTCCTGACCCAACCCGTACAATTCATCGCCGGGCCGGATGGACGCCTGGCGGCTGTCGAATGCATTGAGATGAAACTGGGCGAGCCGGATGCCAAAGGCCGCCGCAAACCCGTACCGGTGGAAGGTTCCAACTTCTCCATCGCCGTGGATACCGCCATCAAAGCGCTCGGCTATTGGCCAGATCCGATTATCGGCAAAACCACACCCGGTCTCGAAGTCCATGACTGGGGTCTGGTGACACTCACCGACAAGAAAACCGGCGCCACAACCCGTCCGGGCGTCTTTGCCGGTGGCGACGGCGTCACCGGCCCAGATTTGGTCGTGACCGCCATGGTCGCGGGTCGCAAAGCCGCCGAGTCGATGCACAAATACTTGAGCGAACTAAAATAATCAGCTTTTCTATCCAGCAGCCCGCCGCCTTGCGCGACGGGCTGTTTTGTTCTAACCTGTTGTTTATATTCATTGGTTATAATGACACCCATGCGCAGGTTGGAAAGAATCTCGAACTATCTCCTTTTATTCAGTTTATTGGCCACTCTATCGTTCAGCGATGCGCGCCTGACCGGCATCCAAGACTATGTCCACATTCTGGCGGTCGATCATGCCTTCGATTTCACCACCTGGACGTTTAATGCCGTCTGGATCAAACTGACCCAGAGCGCCATCGACGCGCCGCGCTATTTTCAGCCGCAAGACCAGCACCGTCTGGTCAGCACCTATCTGGAAACTGTTCGGGATATTGAGAACACGTCGCACCAAATCGACTTAATCTACAGCGACCCAGGCATCAAAGATCCCGATACAGCCGCCCAATCCTTGCAGCGGCAGCTCGAAACGCTCACACAACGTCAAAACGCGCTGGCGCCCTTTGCCGAGGCCACGCTCGAAATGCAGGTGACCGCCATCCTGAATGACGCCGGTCTGACCAGTGGCGGCCAGCCCATCCCTTGGGTTTTGTACCACGTCACGCCCCTGCCGCAAAACCTGGTCATCTCGCGGCGCGAAAAAATCGGTCAGGAAACCAATTACATCCTGACGCCGCTGACGGTGGAAACCGCCGCAACACTCGAAAATACCGTCGATCAACGCCTAAACGTCTCGTCGCTCGTAGTCAATGTCGGCGGGCTGGCGGCCTATCCCACCATGATCATGCGAACCACCGCGCTCGACTGGCTGACGAGTGTCATCGCACACGAGTGGACGCATATTTATCTTGGCCTGCGCCCGCTCGGGAACAATTACGACACCGCTGAACTGCGCACCATGAACGAGACAACCGCCTCCATCGTTGGAAATGAATTGGGGAAAATTGTGATGCAGCGCTACTACCCGGAATTGCTTGCGCAGGACTCCACCTCCCCGCAAACTGTCTCTCATTTAATAAGTTCATCCCGCCCTGAAGCGGCCCCCTTTGATTTCCGCGCCGAAATGCACACCACGCGCGTCCGAGCGGACGAGTTGCTCACCCAGGGAAAAATTGACGAGGCCGAAGCCTACATGGAACAGCGCCGACAGGTATTTTGGGACAACCATTACGCCATCCGCAAGCTGAATCAGGCTTATTTCGCCTTTTACGGCGCCTATGCCGATACGCCCGGCGGAGCGGCTGGCGAGGACCCGGTCGGCCCGGCAGTCCGCGCATTGCGGGCACAGAGTGCCTCGCTGAAAGAATTTCTCGACCGCATCTCGCGGATGACCACTTTCGCCGAACTGCAGCAAGCTGTCGGACAACGCTAACTTCGAGCCTCAACCGTCATTTCACGCAACACTACATGGTGTTTATGCGAAATATTATTCTTTTTTCACTCATCACATTTATCCTGACAGCCTGCGGAACTCCCGTCAGCAGCACGCCCGCGCCTGGAGTTGTCCAAGCAACTGCCAGCCCGGTAGCGCTCAACCTTGGAAAATGCGTCGATGCGCGTGTGCCAACTCCAAACCCGAATGAGCCATCGTTGTTTCCGCCAGTCAGCGAGCAGGATCACATTCTCGGCGTGCGGGATGCTTATGTGACCATTCTGGTGTACAGCGATTTTCAGTGCGCCTCATGTGCGAAACTGGCCGCTTTGCTGAAGTCGCTCGTGGAGAAATATCCCCAAAATGTGCGCGTGATTTTCCGGCATTTTCCGCTGGAAAGCATCCACGATAAGGCGGCGCTATCCGCGCAAGCTGCGGAAGCAGCCGCTTTGCAGGGAAAATTCTGGGAGACGCATGATCTCCTTTTTGAGAAACAAGCCGAATGGCTGGAGTTGAAACCGTCTGAGTTTCAGAAATGGCTGATCGGACAGTCGACCGACCTCGGGTTGGATCAAAGCCAATTCGAATCCGACCTGACCAGTTCCTCGGTCACCGCTCTCATTCAAAAAGCGTGGGATAACGGTCAGCAGATCAAACTTCCCGGCGCGCCGGTCATTCTGGTCAACAATGAAATCATCAAGTGGCAGACCAACCTACTGGATCAACTGGAAGGCTTTGTGCTGCTGGCGATGCTGCCCGAAAAACAGTTCAGTACTTGCCCGCCGGTGGTGATCGACCCGGCGAAGCAGTATAACGCCACGCTGAAAACATCCAAAGGCGATATTACAATTCACTTGTTCGTTGACAAAGCGCCCAATACGGTCAATAATTTTATTTTCCTGGCGCAAAAGGGATGGTATGACAATGTTCCGTTTCACCGCGTGACGAGCGGATTTGTGGCGCAGACGGGCGACCCAACCGGCACCGGACTGGGCGGACCGGGGTACTTTATCCCCAATGAGAAAGATGCTTCCCTGCAATATGACCGGGCCGGAATGGTGGGCATGGTCAATTCGGGACCTGATACCAACGGCAGCCAGTTTTTTCTGACGATGAGCCCAGCCCCCCACTTAAACGAGGGCTACACCCTGTTTGGAGAAGTCATCAGCGGGCTGGAGGTTCTTTCGCAGATTACGCCGCGCAATCCGTCGGATGGCGGTACGCTGCCAAAAGCGGATATGCTGATCAGCGTCAGTATCGAGGCAAAATGAATCAAACTTCGAATGGCCCAAAATCCGTTGAATGGGCGGCGCTGACGATGGGCATCTTCCTGACGTTGTCCTTTGGCACGCTATCGCTTTTATCTGTGGTTTTGGCGGTGCTGGGACTGACCTCGCTGCCCAAACTGAATACCAGTGAGCCTTTGAGCCTGCTGATTTTAGCCCTGGGCCTGTTTGGGCTGGCGCTGCTGCTGCTGCCGGGCATATATCTCAATGGACGAAAATTATTCCATTTACCAGATGCGCAATTAACTTTCCCGACGATCAACGACCAGATTCTTATCCCGGCCATCGTCGTCACCTGGCTGCTGACGCTGGCGATTGGGCAGCAAATCAGCAGCAATCAGACCCTTTCCATGCTGATACTGCCGTTGGCAAATCTTCTTGCCACCGGGCTGCCCATCCTGCTGTATGTGCGCATCAGCCTGCGTGGGCTGGAATTCCCCTCAGCGCGGCGCGGATGGAGCATCTTTGGGTCAAGTATCATCATTTCCCCATTCCTGGCTTTGATCTTCGAAGTGATTTCTGTCGGCGCAATTTTTGTGCTGTTTATGATTTACGCCAGCTTTGTGCCCGGGCTGAAGGATGTTCTATTCACCCTGGGTTCTGCCATTACATCCGAAAGTAACAACGAAGCGGAAATGACGCGGCTGGTTGCGAAATTGTTTTATGCGCCCGGCATTGCGGTAGCCGCGCTGGCAGCTTTTTCGCTGGCCATCCCATTGATAGAAGAGACTTTCAAGCTGACGGTGCTCTGGTTCTATTTTGGCCGCATCCGCCGCCCGCTGGATGGGTTCGTACTGGGAATTTTGTGCGGCGCCGCCTTTGCGCTGGGTGAAAACATCGGGTTTACCAGCGCCGGTGCCGCGGATTGGGCCGCCAGCGCAGTGGCGCGCTCCACGTCGGCGCTGCCGCACATCTTCAACAGCGGCCTGTTAGGCTGGGCGCTGGTCAGCGCCTGGAAAGAACAGCGCTACGGACGTCTGTTGGGCGCATTTTCCGCTGTCCTGCTCGTGCACGGCGCCTGGAATGCCATCAGCCTGGGGCTGGCGCTGAACACGCTGACGGCTTACGTGGCTGTCGTCCCGTTTTTTCTGCAAAGCAGCCTGCCGTGGTATGCGGGCTGGAGCTTGCTGGCATTGGGCGCATTTGGCGGCCTGATATTCAACAATCACCAGATGCGCCAAAGTCTCAAAAATGAGCCAGCCGCAAAGCTGGGGTATAATCGACCTTTGCTGTCACAAACTTTTGGAGAAAAACACGATGGATCTGTTGAAAAATCTGATTGATATCTTCCTGCACCTTGATAAATACCTGGCTCAAATTATTCAGCAGTACGGCACGCTGACACATTTGCTGCTATTTGTGGTCATTTTCTGCGAAACCGGTTTGGTGGTGACACCCTTCCTGCCGGGGGACTCGCTCATTTTTGCCGCTGGCACCTTTGCCGCCATCCCTGAAAGCGGACTGAACGTCTGGTTGTTATTTGTCCTGCTGGCCATCGCCGCCGTTGGCGGAGACGCGCTCAACTACTGGATTGGTCACAAGATCGGCCCGCGTGCGTATACCGGCGAAATCAAGCTAATCAAAAAGGAATATATCGACCGCACGCACGCCTTTTTCGAAAAACATGGCGGCAAGACCATCTTCCTGGCCCGTTTCGTGCCGATCGTGCGCACCTTTGCACCTTTCGTGGCCGGAGTTGGTCAAATGTCATACGGCTATTTCCTCCGCTACAACCTGATTGGCGGAGTTTCGTGGGTGGCGATTTTCCTCGGGCTGGGTTACTTCTTCGGAAATATCCCCTTCGTCCGCGCGAATTTTGAATTCGTCATCATCGCGATCATCTTGATCTCGGTCCTGCCGATGCTCTTTGAGTGGATCAAAGCCCGCCGCGAAAGCAAGGAAAAGCAAGCCGCCCTGGCTGAATAACCAACCGAATCTGCACGCAGAAGGCCCCGTTTCAACTGAAACGGGGCCTTCTGTTTTGTATTGCCAAATATTCATTTGCTTGGTATGATCGACCGACTAAACCGACCGGTCAGTCTACTGCTATGTCAAACGAAACCAACGATACTCGCACGAAAATCCTGGAAGCCGCGGTGCAAGTCTTTGCCCAAAAAGGCTACCATGAAACGCGCGTGGACGATATCGTCGCCGAATCAAAAACGTCCAAAGGTTCGGTATATTTCTATTTTCCCAGCAAACAGGATATTTTTCTGGGGTTGATTGACACTTTTTCAGGTCTGCTGGAAAGCCGATTAAACGATGCCATCCAAAAAGAAGCGCACGGAATCCAACAAATGGAGTCGGCTTTACAAGTCAGCCTGAGCCTGTTCAGCCAGTATCGCACACTGGCGAAAATTGTTCTCGTCCAGGCGGTGGGGTTGGGCACAGCCTTTGAAGCCCGGCGCCGGGAAATTAACGATCGCTTTGCGAAAATCATCCAGGCACGTCTGGAACGGGCCGTGCTGGATAAAAGCATCCCCCCGCTCCAGGCGGATTTGGCGGCGCGCGCCTGGGTTGGCGCGCTGAACGAGGTCGTCATCCACTGGATTTATACCGGCGAGCCGGATTTGGAATCCGCCATCCCGGCATTGCAGATTTTCCTGTTACGCTCCATCGGGGTTGCCAATGGCGAAACCCAGCCAGCGGCCGACGATGTCAGTGAGTGATTTAGCGAGATTTCCATCCCGGAACCAACTACAAGGAGAGATTCACCCATGAAACGAGTGCTCATGCTGTTCGTCCTGTTGAGCGTGGTCGCAAGCGCATGCTCAGCCCCAGCCGGGAATTCAGCCACCCCAGCCGGACCTGTCACGTTGAAAATGGCTGTGATTCCCGTGATTGACACGTTGCCGATGTTCGTGGCGCAATCTGAAGGATTATTTGAAAAGCACGGCGTCAAAGTTGAATTTATCCCGGTGGCTTCCGCGCCGGAACGCGATCAGGTTCTGCAGGCTGGTCAAGCGGATGGCACCTTGAACGAAACGCTGGCCGTGATGTTATTCAACAAGGAAAAAATCCAGCTGCAGGCGGTTCGTTACGGCCACATGGCAGCAGAAGGCTCCGGCCACTTCTTTATTTTGGCTTCCGGCAAGGCTGGTATTACGGATGTCAGCGGCCTAAAGGGCGTGGAAATTGGCATTTCGCAGGGCACCATCATCGATTACGTCACTACCCGCCTGCTCGAAGCCCAAGGCTTCAGCGCCGACGAGATCAAGACCATCGCAGTCCCCAAAATCCCTGATCGCATGTCGCTGCTCGCTTCGGGCGAACTCAAGGCAGGCGTCATGCCCGATCCACTGGCGGCGCTGGCGGTCCAGCAGGGCGCCAAAATCATCCTGGATGACACATCCAACCCCAAACTGGGCGCAAGCGTGATTTCCTTTCGCAAGGAAGTCATCGACGCACATCCTGATGCGATCAAAGCCTTCCTGGCGGCGGTTGAAGAGGCAGTCGGCCTGATCAACAGTGACCCGTCCAAGTACAGCGGCCTGCTGGCAGAGAAAAAAATCGTACCCCAGCCGCTGCTTGGTTCCTATGTCACCCCGAAATTCCCGACCAAGGGCGTGCCGTCTGAGGCCGAATGGAATGACGTGTTGACCTGGGCCAAGGGCAAAGGGCTGTTGAAGGTTGATATTGCTTACAAAGACTCGGTCAATTCAACATTTTTGCCGTAAAATTCACGGGGCGGCCAGCTGGCCGCCCCAAAATTATGATTAACGTCGAAGCTCTCACCTTCCATTACAAAACCACACCTGTCTTTGAAAATTTCAACTGGCAGGCGCAAAGCGGCGATTCCTGGGCTGTGCTCGGGCCTTCGGGCTGTGGAAAAAGCACCCTGCTGGCGCTGCTGGCCGGGCTGCGCTTCCCATCCGCGGGCAAGGTGCGCATCAATGGCGAGATTCTCAAGCGTCCCCGGCCGCATACCGGGCTGATTCTGCAGGATTATGGACTGCTGCCCTGGGCGACCGTCCGTCAAAATGCCGGTCTCGGGCTGGCAGTGCGCGCCTTTTATGGGGCAGATGGAATTCATGCGCCCCGCGAACTTTCCCGCAACCTGCCGGTTGAATCCTGGCTGGAGCGACTCGGCCTGAATGCCATGGCGGATAAATATCCTGCGCAACTATCTGGCGGACAGCGTCAACGCACAGCGATCGCGCGCACGCTCGCTTTGCAGCCAGACCTGCTGCTGATGGATGAACCCTTTTCTTCGCTTGATGCCCCAACCCGCGAAGCCCTGCAAACCCTGACGATGGAACTGGTTGCCGAGCATGGTTTGACGCTGGTCATGGTGACTCATTCCATTGAGGAAGCCGCCCTGCTGGGGCGAAAGATTTTGCTGCTGAATGAGCCGCCCAACCATGCCGCGCATGTCATCGAAAATACCAGCGCCGGGAAGCCTGGTTACCGCGATAACGCGGAGTATCAGGCCTTATGCCGCGAACTGCGCGAAAAGATGTGACCCTATGAATACCATCCGCCGCCGTGACTTGTTGCTTGGGTTCCTGATTATTCTTGCCGCCTGGCAAATTGCCGCGTGGCTGATCAATCGTCCCATTTTGCCAGCACCGCTGTCAGTTTTTCTTGTTTTTGGGCGGGATATGCTCAATGGCGAATTGCTCGGACATTTCCTGATCAGCCTGTGGCGCGTGCTCGCCGGGATGTTTTTGGCTATTTTGACGGCCTCGCCGCTCGGGTTGATCCTAGGACAATCTAAACAGGTCAATCGCCTGTTTTCCCCGATCATCTATTTACTCTATCCAATCCCCAAGGTTGTCTTTGTGCCGATTATCCTGTTATTTTTCGGGATCGGTGACGCAGCCAAGATCGTGATTATCTTCCTGATCCTGTTTTTCCAGATTCTGGTGCTCGTCCGTGACCAGGCCGCCACTTTGCGCCCGGAGTTGATCCAATCGGTGATCAGCCTAGGCGCTGGACGGCGGGCGCTGTTCCGTTATGTCTATCTGC
The DNA here is from genome assembly GCA_903838415.1 of uncultured Anaerolineae bacterium. Classification (GTDB taxonomy): domain Bacteria; phylum Chloroflexota; class Anaerolineae; order Anaerolineales; family Villigracilaceae; genus UBA5195. The sequence goes on from CAILYI010000041.1 coordinate 16,015, forward strand.
CCGCCAGCCTGCCCGCCATTTTAACGGCCTTACGTCAAAGCGTAGGGACGGCGGTGGCGGTGTTGTACATCGCTGAGCTTTTTGCAACCACCCAGGGGCTGGGATATTACATTTATTTCGAAGGCAGCACGCTGCTTGATTATCCCGCCATGTATGCTGGCGTGATAGCGATGAGTTTGCTGGGCTTGGGGATGTATTTCGCCGTCGATCAATTGGAAAAGTGGCTGTGCCAGTGGCAATATGCAGCATGAAATGACTGCAAACTCAGCGAAAAATCACCATTCCCAGGGCAAATAAGACCGCATACACCAGCGCCAACTGCGCCGTGCCGCCGAGGGTTTTATTAAGGGCGCGGCCCTCAGCGTGGGAAAACTCACGATACATGAGTACGGCTTGAGGGAGGGAAAGCCAGCACAGCAATCCGCCCACAGACGCCAGTCCAAATATCCATAATCCCAACGGCACGAGATAAGCCCCCATCAGGCAAAGCAAGTATTCTGTCAACATCGCTTGACGCCCGAGAACAACCGCCAGGGTGCGTTTGTTGGCGACGGTGTCGGTGGGAATATCGCGCGTGTTGTTGACGACGAGAATATTGACGATCAGCAAGCCCTGCGGAACAGCCGCCCAGCCCACGGCGGCGGTCAGCATGCCCGATTGAGCATAGTAAGTGCCGCAGACGGCGGCTATGCCAAAAGATAGGAAGACAAAGACATCGCCGAGGGCATAATAGCCATAGGGAAAGGGGCCGCCGGTATAGGCCAGCGCCGCGACGAGGATGGAGGCGCCCAAAGCCAGGATCGTCCAGCCGCGCAGCCAGGTCAGGTACAAGCCGAAAAGCCCGGCCAGCCCAAAGACAGCCGCGGTGGCAATGCGCATCTGCGCCGGGGAAATTATCCCAGAGGCAGTGACGCGCGTGGGTCCCAGGCGATCGGGCGTATCGGTGCCGCGCTCGTGGTCGAACAGGTCATTGGCGAAATTCGCGCCGATCTGCATCAGCAGGGAAATCAGCAAGCAGGACAACGCCGAGGCCCAATGGAAAACGCCGTCGCGCAAAGCGAAGGCGATTGCCACGAAAACCGGAGCGGCGGCGGCGGGCAGTGTGCGCGGGCGCGCTGCCATCAGCCAGGATTGAAAAGTGGGGCGGTCAGATGAATTCATTGATGAACCTCGATCAACAAGAGTAGTGGATTTTACCAACATTCAGGTGGACCGTCGTATTTTCTGCGACGGAATTGCGGGCGACTTTACCGTTAATCTCTTCCCAAGAGGCAATGAGTCTCTTCCCAAGAGGC
>CAILYI010000042.1 GCA_903838415.1 uncultured Anaerolineae bacterium
GGTGCCCGTATCCATCTGACGTCCCTGGATCTTCCCGCTTTTGAACCACCGGAAGGCGGTGCGATAGGAGACACCTACGCGGCGAGCATAAACGCTAAGTTTCATGTCGATATCTTAAAACGTAAGTGCTAATTTGCCAATATTTGTGCATGAACCGAATGATTGAATTCGATACTCCCCCCCCGACTCAACCAGCTAGCAGGTTGTCGAAGGATTCAGCCAAGCCATGAGCGCGTGATAAACTTTCAACATGACTAAAAAATTTACGCTCCTCAATTACGAAGAAACCTTGGATCAAAAGGTGAGCCTCCGCGAGGCCTTGCCATTGACGCACTTGGCGCGTTTTACGGTGGAAATTATCGCTCAATTAGACTTGAGCAAAATCTATGCCCATTTTTCAGTCCTTGGCGGTGGCACCGCGATTGCGCCGGAGATTTTGTTGGCCTTGCTGTTTTATGGCTATGCCACCGGCGTCTTTAGTTCTCGTAAGCTCGAACAAGCGACTTACGAAAACCTGGCCTTCCGTTTTGTGTCCAATAATTTGCATCCGGACCATGCGACCATTGCTAACTTCCGCAAGACTTTTCGGGTTGAAATCCAGAATTTATTTGTCGAGCTGCTGATGTTAGCTGAAATGGCCGGGATTTTGAAGCTGGAAAACCTGAGTGGGGACGGTACCAAGATTCATGCGGACGCTTCGAAGAGCAAAGCGGTGAGCTATAAACGGCTGGAAAAAATGGAAGCCGAACTGCGCCAGGACGTGGAAAAGTTGTTTGCCTTGGCGGAAAAAGCCGAACAAGGTGAAGTTCAACTGCCCGCAGACTGGTTTCCGGGGAATGAGATTATGCTTCGCCAGGAACGCTTGGCGAAGTTGGCGGAAGCCAAAGCCGTCTTGAAAGCTCGCGCTCAAGAACGCTACCAGCTCGAGCAGGCCGAATATGAAGCGAAACTCCGGGAACGGGAAGAAAAAGCGCAGAAAAGCGGCCGTAAACCCGGTGGAACCCCACCCCAGCCGCCCAATGCCCAGCCGAGGGCGACCGATCAGTACAACTTCACGGACCCAGAGTCACGCATCATGAAAAATAGCAACAATGCGGGCTTCGACCAACACTACAATGCCCAGATCGGGGTCGATCAAAAAGCTCGTTTGATTGTGGCGGTCACCCTCTCAAATCATCCGAATGATAAGCGCGAAGTTGAACCCATTCTGGATGCGATCCCACCCGAAATCGGGCAACCGGACGCCGCCGCTTTTGACAACGGCTTTTACAGTGAAGCGAACGTGAAGGCTTGTCAACGGCGAGGGGTGACCCCCTATATTGCGACTGGACGTGAGCCACATCATCTGAGTTGGGAAAGTTTCCTGGAAGAACTGGGCGCGGCTCCAGGAGTAGGTGCCACTCCCAAAGAACAGATGGCTTATCAATTGCGAACCAAGATTGGACAAACCATTTATCGCTTGCGCAAATCCACAGTGGAGCCAGTCATTGGAATTATCAAAGAAGTGCTGGGCTTTCGTCAGTTTTCGCTGCGGGGTTTGGCTGCGGCTTTGGGCGAGTGGTATCTGGTCTGTATCGCTTACAACCTGAAGCGGATGTGTACGCTTTACCAGGCGAAGGGGCTGTTATAGCCCGGCCCGCGTTTTCGCGCGCCTGCTGCTCGTGAGCCAGGGCTGATTCAGGCCCCAAAACGCTCTTTTACGTCCTTTTTTCCAAAATCACAGGCCAATTTTGCTTCGAATGGCCGTTTATCTTCGCAAAACACCGATTCGTCCGACAACCTGCTAGGCTCGAGTAATACCAACAACCTGACCATTCAAGGCGGTTGGAACAGCAGCACGGGTGCAATTGATGGCACTTCCACGTATGCCATGACGCTCGCCTTCCAATGGGGCGGGAATTTAACCATCAAGAATATCACATACGATGGAACAAGTGATAGCTCCAACCCCGATTACGGGTTGATCATTGGAGCGACCGGCACCGGGAAGACATTGACGCTGGACCATGTCCAAGTCCTGAGTGCCCATAATACAAATGGATTGGCCCAGGGCACAAATATTGCCGGGACAGATACAGACAGCGTCATAATTACCGACAGTAAATTCAACCTGAATCAGGGTAGCGGGCTTCGTCTTTATGACTTTGGGAATTTCACCCTGACCCGTGTAGACGCCAGCAACAATAATTCAGATAATGGCGGCTATGGAGCTTCCATAACTTGTCATACATCCGGTACTACTGATCTCTGTGACACCGGCACCGTCAAGATCGAAGACAGCACCTTTAATGGGAACGGCTCTGTAGTCAAACCGACAGATGCACAGGGTTTGTATGTAAACACTGATGGCACCATCAGCATTTCCGGTGTGACGGCCAACGGCAATACTGGTACTGGCGCCAGGATACAAAATGATTATGGGACAAAGCCCCTGACGATTTCAGACAGCACATTTGGTACCACCAAACTGCTCTCCGCTGTGGCATCCCCCTATTTAGCTGCTGATCGCGCGTTGGCTGGCAATGGCGGTGAAGGCCTGCTCGTCTATTCCAAGGGCGCGCTCACCCTCAATTCGGTCATCGCCGATTACAACAAGGCCAATGGCTTAAAAGGTGGTGTAGGTGGCAGCGGCACCCTGACGATTGGCAAGACCGGCCCATCCTCCCCGGCCAGCAGTTTCAGCCACAACGGCATGGATGGCATCAAAACCGAATCCGCGGGCGGGGCTGTCACTCTCAATTCGGTGCTTGCCACCGATAACGGTCAGCACGGCGCTGAATTGGGTGGCGCTACCGAGACGGGCAACTACACCATTACCGGCGGCACCTTCAGTAATAACGGCGGTCAAACCTACCATACCAACGACTATGCTTACGATGGGTTGAATGTGAAAACCAGCGGCAACATTGCCGTCAGTAGTGTGACGGCCAGTGGCAATGCCCGCAACGGCGCATCTCTGGATACAGTATATGGCAGCAAAACCGGTACGGTCACGGTTACAAACAGCACATTCGGTTCAGCACCGAGCATCTTCAGCGATCCGACCGGCAATAAGGATGCTGATCCCCGCAAGTGGGGCAATGGTGGCATGGGGTTGGAAATCAAATCCGGCGGGGCGACCAGCCTGAATACCGTCACGGCCAACTACAATGGCTCTGCCTGGCTAGCTAAAAACTTTGGACCTGGCGTTGCGGTGACAACTGATGCAGCCATCAGCCTGAATACCGTGACCGCCAACTATAACTACAAATCCGGTCTCAAATTCAGCGGGGCTGCACCCAGCGTGACCCTGAATACCGTAACCGCGCACGACAATGGTCTGACCTCATCCCCAAAATCTCCTGGACTAAGTGGTTCCGACCTGACCGCCTCATCGCTAGCTGTTATCTGCACCAGCAATTCCATCACCAACAACGGGGCTGCTGATACGATCACCTGCACCAGCAGCGGCGGCTCCGGTAGCCCGGGCGGCGGCGAACTCGGCGGCAGCGGTTCCGGCGGCGGAGAGACACCTCCTTCCGGCGGCGATGACTGGGAAAATGATCCTGCCTTCCCGGAAGATCACGGCGCTTTCATCAAGAACGTCGAAGTTTCAGGCGGCGAGAGCGTTGACCTGAGCTGCGGCGGCGGCACCGGCGGCTACAACCTGGACCTGGCGGGCAATCAAGTCTCCCTGCCCTGCGGCAGCCTCTCCGGCGACGGCGAAGGCACCAGCGCCTCGTTATCCCTGCAGCCCGGCGCGCAGCTGCCCGCCGCGGTCGACCGCCAGTTTTCCTACGTGACGGCCCTGGAAGTCAAGCTCTCCGCACCGCTCAAAGGCGACATGCTGGTCAGCTTTGCCCTGCCAGCTGGCGCGAAGGCCTCCAGCTTCAGCATCCTGTTTTGGGATGGCAGCAAATGGATCGACCTGGGCGGCTTTGAATCTGGCAACGGTCTGTTCAACGTCAAGACCACGCAGGGCGGCATCTACGTCCTGGTCAGCAAGTAAATAAAAGCGTCCCGAAGCCTTGCAGAGCGGCTCAACGCTCGCATCAAGGCTTCGGGACGTCCTTTTGCTCCATCTGGAGCTGGTTGAGTAGGGCGACGCTCTTACGCCCGTCTCGAAACCAACGCTTCCGGACCTCGATACGCGGTAAAAGCACCGGCTATTCAACCCTCGGTTTTCTTTTCAACTGAAACGAACAACTCTCTTTTCATTTTCCATAGACAGCCATGCCAACGCTAAACTACGTCATTCTTTTGGGTAATTCCATTTACATCGTCGGGCTGGCTCTCAGCCTGGCGGCTTACCCGGATATCGTCGTCACCATCGTGGATCATGGCGACGCGGCCTGCGAGGCAGCGCTGATCAGCCACCCAGCATCGGTCGTTATTTATGAAGTCAGCGTGGAGGCCCCAGCCAGCACCTCCCGCATTCTGCATCAGTACCCCGATCTGATCCTGATTGGCATTGACCCCAGCAGCAAATTCGTCCGAGGGCCATCCGGAGAGATGGTGATGATATTGACCATGCAGGAACTGACCGACATTATCCGTTCCAACCGTTTCCCGTCAGCCCCGCTGTAAACCTGGCCTGGGTTATTAGATCTCTTGCATAAGTCCTGAGCGGAGCGTCCTTCGACTGCAGACGGCGCAAAATTCGTGCCGCCCTGCGCTCAGGACGGTTTCCAAAGATGCGAAAAAGCGTAGTCGAAGGACTTTTTTTCTTCAACGATGACTTCTGCAAAAGGTCTACTGAACGGTTTGGTGATGATCGTTTTTCTGCCGGGCCTGCCGGGTGAGAGCTTTTTTGTCTCGACAAGCTCAACAACCATTCCGGCGTTTCCTTATAGGATCTCTCGCGTTTCCTTATAGGATTTCCAACGTTTCCAAGTACCATTGCAGTAACCCTTGACCAAAAAGCAAGCAAGAAAATACAAATCGAAATCTTCCGGTAGCTGGTCAAACTGGAGTATCCAATGATTAAAAAATTACTTTGCTTGTTTATCCTGCTCTGCGCGCTGACGTTAAGCGCCTGCGGCCCGTCCGCGCCGCAGGCCGCGGCTGATTCCGTCCAACCGTCGGCGCCCAGCGAGGCCCCGGTCAACAACGCGCCGCTCGCCGCCACCCAGACGATTGACCCCTGCCAGCCGGAATACGCACGCGTGCTGGCCCAGCGTATGCACAATCACATGCGTGAATTTGACGACGCTTCCACGCTGGCGGCGGCCCTGACCACCACCAGCTGCCCGGCGCCATCGCCGACCTGCAGCGCATCCGGCGCGCCGCCCAGGATGAACCGGTTCCATCCGCCTGCCTGGGGAAACTGAAAGACCTGCAAGTGGCGCACATGAACAAGGTCATCGATACCCTGCTGGCCTTGCTTAACGGCGCCCAGGCCGCTGATCTGCAAACCGGGATCAACGACGCGCGCGGCCTGCATGACGCCTACACCCTTGAATTTGCCTCCATCATGGGGCTGACGGTGGTCACGCCGCCCAGCAGCACGCCCGCGCCGGTCAGCGCCGTGACGGTCAGCAACCCCGGGCCAAGCTCCGTCAACTTGCGCGCCACGCCCGATCTGAACGGCGTGATCGTGGGATCGTTCGTGGTCAACGCCAGCGCAACCGTCCTGGCCCAATCTGTGGATGGCAAGTGGGCGCAAATCGAAATCCCCGAAAAACTCGGCGAAAAAGCCTGGATGCTTCTGCAACCGGTCACGCTCTCCGGCGCGTTGGATGGCATCCCGGTCACAACGCCCTGATCTCAGCGTCTCAAGCCTGGCTGGGCAGGATGGGCGCTTTGGCCCTGGCAGCCAGGATCAGAATCCCGGCCGCGGAAAACGTCAGGCAGGCGCTCAGACCAAATATCAGCCCGAAGGGCAGCCCGGCCCGCACCAGCAGCGAGCCAAGCAAGGGCCCCAGCAAACCGCGAAACCCGTAGACGGTGGCGTTAAGGAAAGAATACTCGGGCACACTCTGCGCCCCGGCCAGTTGGATGACGGTGTAAAGGATGGCCAGATCGGTGCCAGCCGTCACCAACCCGGCGGCCACAAAGGACGGCCACAACATCCAGCCCTGCGTGGCCCAGATGTAGGGCAGCATCACAAAGATGTTGATCAGAAAGACGATTTGCAGGCTGCGCAAGCCGCCGAGTCGGTCCAAAATCCGCCCGCCAAACAGGCAGCCCAGCAGCCAAAAGGTGGATTGCACAAAACCAAGCTGCCCCATGGCCGTGTACGATAAATTCAGCCGCTCAACCTGGATAGCCGGATAGAGCGGCGCCGAAATCAGCGTCCCCAGGCCAAACAGCAAAATCCCGCCCAGGTAAAACGGCATGCGCCGGTCAGTTTTCAGAATCTGCCAGGCTGAAACAGGCGGGCGGGATGGCCCGGCCACAGGTTCGGGAATTTTTCGCAAAAGGGGGAAGAATATCAGCGTTGAACCGATCCCAAAAACACCCACCAGCGGCAGCAGGACGCGAAACCCCAGATGATCCAGAATCCACCCAGCCAGGGGCGTGAAGACCAGAGTCAGCGCCACCAACCCGACCCGCACCGCGGCCAGAATGCGTCCGCGCTGCCGGGCCGGGTAAATGGTTTGCATGGTCTGGTTATAAGCGGGGGCGGTCCAGGCCTCCAACAGCCAGAAGACGGTGAAAATCATCAGCAGGTTCGTGACCAGATGTCGGGCATCAAACGCCAGGGCCGTCAACAATAAAACGCCTCGTCCCAGCACCCAGCAAATCATGGAGACCCGTTTCATCCCCCAGCGCCGCATCAACCTGACGCTGATCCCCAAAGTGACCAGCCCCCCCACCGTAATCGCATAATAATAGGCGATCTGTTCCGTCGAAGCGCCCGAGCGCTTTAGAATGAGCGGGATGAAGGCAATGATGGCGGTCATCACGCTGCGCACGCCAGCGGCGGAGAGATCGATCAGCATGCTGCGGCGCACCTCCGCATCAAGTTCGCCGACCATGAACAGCTCGAAGCGAGTTCGCAAGCTGGGGCCGTCAGCGCCGCTCTTCATTATCCCGCCAGAACGGGCGCCTGAGATTTCTTGATAAAAGCCAGCGCAAAGGCGCCGGATAGCGTCAGCAGGGCGCTCAAAACAAAGATGGCTCCATAATGCCAGCCAAACGAGACCAACATCGAGCCGATGAACGGCCCAAGCAACCCGCGAAAGCCGGAGATGGTGGAATTGAGCGCGGCGTAAGCGGGCACCCGCTCCGGCCCGGCCAGGGATGAGACGGTGTACAGGATGCCCAAATCCGCGCCCGCGGTGACGAGGCCCGCCGCCACGAAAGACGGCAGTAGCATCCAGGCCTGCGTGGCCCAGACGTACGGCAGCATCACCAGCATATTGATGGCGAACACAATTTGCAAACTGCGGATGCCGCCAATCCGGTCCAACAGGCGGCCACCAAACAAATACCCCAAAAACCAGAAAGCGGATTGCACAAAGCCGAACAACCCGATGGTGGTATAGGACAAATTGAGTTGGTCGACCTGGATGATTGAGTAGAGCGGCGAAGCCATCAGCGCCCCGAGGCCGAATAAAAATACGCCGCCCAGGTAAAACAGCATGCGCCCATCGGTTTTCAAGATATGCCAGGCCGAAACCGGCTGCCGCTCCGGGCCAACCGCCGCAACACTCTCCTCAAGCGGCACTCTTCGCAACAGATTGGAAAAAATCAACGTTGACCCAATGCCGGAGATGCCCGCCAGGGGCAGCAAGGCGCGAAAACCCAGATGATCGAGCATCCAGCCCGCCAGCGGTGTAAATATCAGGATCAGCGAGACCAATCCCACTCGCACCGCCGCCAAAATGCGCCCTCGCTGCTCAATCGGGTAAATGATCTGGATGATGCGGACATAGGCCGGGCTGGGCCAGGCCTCCATCAGCCAGAAAAAGGTGAAAATCATCAGCAGGCTGGTGGCATTGAACGCCCAGGCCGTCAGCAAAAAAGAACCGCGGCCCAGCAGCCAGCACAGAAAGGCGACCCGTTTCGTGCCCCAACGTCGCATCAACCAGACACTGATGTTGGTCGTGAGCAGTCCCAGGGCTGTGATCGCGAAATAGTAGGCAACCTGCCCGGTGGAAGCGCCCATCCGCCGCAGGATGATGGGAATGAAGGTGATGATGGTTGCCATCACGCTGTGGACGCAGGCTGCCGAGAGATCGGCATACATATTGCGGCGCACACCGGCCTCCAGCGGGCCGACCAACCACATTTCAAAGTGCATTTGCATCCGGGTCAAAGAGACTGGCAGTTTCATTCAACCAACCAACCAGAAAGAGCCGGGATGGATTCCCATTCAGGATTCATGCTGCTTCCAGCCCTCCGGCGGAATCATATCGCCCATAGCGATGGGTGGTCTCGATCAACGCATGCAGGTTGTCCGCGGGGGTCAGGGGCGAAAGGGCGCAGCCAGGACTCATGATCAGTCCGCCGCCCGGCGCCAGGATCGCCAGTTCCTCGCGGGCTTTGGCAGAAACCAGTTCCGGAGTGCCACGATCAAGGATTTCGCTCGGGTTAATCACGCCCAGGATGGTGGATTTGCCAAGCGTGGCGGCCTTGATCTTCGGCAGGTCGCACTTGTAATCCAGCTCCAGCACCGAGGCGCCCGTCGCAACCATATCGGTCACAATGCGGGTGGCATTGCCGCAAATGTGATACGCCAGCCGAATGTTGGCCTTCTGCAGCCGCTCAACCAGCCGTTTGGCGTAGCCCCATTCAAACTCCATGTACATCTTGGGAGAACAGACATCCGGCCCGGCGATCGACTCGCCGATCGAGGTGATGTGCGCACCCTGCTCCATCTGGGCAATGGCGTAACGATAGACCACCTCCAGCGAAAACTCCAGCAGGCGATGAAGTTTTTCCTTTTGAGTCGGGTCGCTGAGCGCCATCAGGAATGATTCCATGCCCAAAAGCATGGAGGCCAGCGAAAACGGCCCCTGGTCCGCGCGCCCCATGACGAAAACCTGCTGACCAACCTCCCGAACGACATTGCGCGTCATCTTGAGATTCTCAACCAGCGGATGGGCGCTGTACGGGTCAGGAATGACCAGCTTATCGATCTCATCCAGGCTGCGGATGGCCGGGCCGTGGGTGACAGGCGCGCCAGCCGCCATGTACTCCACCTGACAGCCGCAGGCCTGGGCCAGGGCCGCCGTGCCATTCTCCAACACCAGCAAATCCTGGCCAAACTCGCGCCAGGCCTTGAGATGTCCCTCAGCCATAGCCTCCCCATTTTGGAAATATTCCGGATAGGGCATGCCTGAGGCCTGCGCCGTCATAATAAAGTTGTGCATGGCAACCGGCACACGATCCGGGATGCCACCACGCAAGACAGTTTCAACACGTTCCAGCGAAGTCATGGTACCGCTCATATTGTCTCCTTGAAAACGAGAAAATAATTCCCTGGGCGAAGATGCTGTAACAAAAGAACGTCCCGAAGGTTTTTATTACGCTTTTGGCCGCTTTTCAACCTTCGGGACGGTTATTTCAGGGCGAGTTTCGCCTTATTTACAGGTTCTACGGTGTCCAGATAGTTCCATCGGGCCAGCGGCTTTGAGTCCACTCGATGGGCGGAATACTGATAGGGTATTTAGCCGCTTTCTTTTCATCAATATCGATGCCCAAGCCAGGCTGGTCATTCGACCACAAATAGCCATCCCGCAATTCAGGAATACCGGGGAAGACTTCTTTGAGCGAATCGCCAAAATAGATCATCTCTTGAATGCCGAAATTGTGACAGGCCAAATCAAGATGCAAGTTGGCGGCGTGTCCCACCGGCGAGGTGTCACCCGGTCCATGCCAGGCGGTGCGAACGCCAAAGGCTTCACACAGGGAGGCCAGTTTGCGGGCCGGGGTAATTCCTCCCAGTTGGGAAATATGCGAACGGATAAAATCGATCAACTGCTCGGCAATCAGGCTGCGCCATTCCAACGGGTTGTTGTGCAGCTCGCCCATCGCAATAGGTGTGACGCTCTGGGCACGCAGGCGGCGGAACCACTCGATCTGGTCAGGCGCGAGCGGGTCTTCGAGAAAGAACAAGCGATAAGGCTCGAGCGCTTTCGCCATCCGAATGGCATCAATCGGCGTGAGCCGTTCGTGGATGTCGTGCAGCAGGAACAGGTCAAAGCCGATTTTGTTGCGCACATAATCGAACAAGGGCGGGATGGAACGCGCATACCAATCCGGGTCATAATAGGCGCCAGGGAAGTCACTTTGCAGGTTATCCATCGTTTTCATGCGATGCGTGGCTTGCGGCGCACTCCCGCTCGGTTGGGCATTCTGCTTGTTGATGTCTTTCACGCGTCCGCCGTAACCGCCCATTTGCAGGCGCACCGCAAGCGCACCCTCGGACTGGTACTTGAGCACGTTGTCCAGCACTTCCTGTGGATCACGTCCATCGGCGTGACGGTAAACCATGGCCGCCTCGCGACATTTGCCGCCCAATAGGTCATAGACCGGCATGTTGGCGACTTTGCCTTTAATGTCCCACAGAGCCTGATCCACACCGCTGATGGCGTTGTTCAAGACCGGGCCATTGCGCCAGTACGAATTGACATACATCATGTGCCACAAGTCTTCAATGTTGGACGGGTCGCGGCCCTGCAACAATGGCGCCAGGTACTCTTCCACGGCTTTTGCCACCAGGGTGGGACGCTGGGTAAACGTGGCGCAGCCAATTCCATACAGGCCAGGCTGGTCGGTTTCAACTTTGACGATGACCAGCGCAATGCCATCTGGCGCGGTCAGAATGGGTCTTACCTTGGTAATTTTCACAGGCTTCTCCTTTTCGAGAATCAACGATCCGAATTTTGTCCTACCGCTAAACAGTGCTTGCGCAATCCCGGCAGATTGACCGTAGCGATGAATCTCTGCGTCGGATTATTTTCCGGCTTCGGCATTGACGCGCGCCACCAGGGCTTTCATATACCCGATGGTGTAAGCGGTACCCACCCGCGGATGATTGCCCATCGTCGGGATGTGGTCAGCGATGAGAACGCCGTCAAAATCGACAGCGCGCATCGCTTTTAGCACCCGGTACATATCCATATAGCCGTCGTCGATGAAGGTTTCGACAAAGTACGGCAGGGGTTTATCCACATTACGGAAATGCACCTTAAAGAGTTTTTTGCGCTCACCGAAATAGCGGATCGTTTCGAATACATCCTTCCCCATCTGCGAGCCACCTTCGAGCCAGCAGCCGACGCACAAGCACATACCCACATTCGGGCTGTCAGCGATTTCGAGGGCGCGTTTGTATCCATCAAAATTCCCAAAGATACAGCGCGGGATGCCGCCCAAATCGTATACGGGGGGATCGTCGGGGTGGATGCCAATCCTGACACCGGCCTCCTCAGCCACCGGGGCGACCTGCTTGATGAAGTAGATGAAATTTTCCCAGATTTCATCCTCGCTGTACTTGCGTTCGTGGGTAAGCGGACCCTCATATTCGCGGCCAACCCACCAACCTTTTTGGGCCTTTTCAAGGTTGAAGGCCCGTGCCGGGGCGTTTCCTCGCGTAAGTTCCTGCTCGGTGCTCCAGATGCCATTTGCCATGTGGGCATAGGTGGTGTAAGGGATACCAGCCTGCCCCAGGTTACGCAGGTGAGTCTTGTATTCTTCGATTTTTTCATCGCGGCCGGGCAGACCGAGCGTGATGACATCCTGGTTATGAACGCTGAAACTGCCAAAACCATAGACGTTCAACCCCGCAGCCTCAAAAAGCTGCTTGCGGCTGGCATAATAGTCGTAACTGGCCTTGTCGCCGCCGGTCCACAGGACGACGTATTCAACACCCATCTGGCGGATGAAATCCAGGTCTTCCTGGGTCGGTTCGGGGGTGATCTGGGCGGCAATTTTCATGCCGGGGGATAGGGGAATGAGCGGTTTGCGGGTCAAAGAAGGTTCCTTTTAGACAGTTGGTTCTACGACCACAATCGATCCCAGCTTCGCTCGGTGTCCCATTGCGGAGTTGGCTCAAAAAAGCCGCGATCTTCGGGAATCAGGTGTTCCCTGACGACTTCTTCATTGAGGGTGAAGCCCAATCCGGGAGCATCTGGCACCTGGATGTAACCCTTCTGGATGATCGGCTTGGACTGGACATCGATGAAGTCCGCCCAGAACGGCACATCGGTAAAGTGATGTTCCAGCGCGATGAAATTCTCCGTGGCGGCGGCGCACTGCACCCCGGCCATGGTGCTGATGGGTGTGCCCGCCATGTGCAGCGCCATGCTGACGCCGTACTCCTGGGCCAGGTCACCGATCTTTTTCGTTTCGAGAATACCACCGCTGGTGGCAAGATCGGGATGGATGACGTTGACCGCATGGGCTTGCAGGAGCGGCAAAAAGCCTTCCTTGAGATAGATATCTTCGCCCGTGCAGACCGGGGTCTTCAGCGTGCGTTCCATCTTGACCCATTGCTCGGTAAACTGCCAGGGCACCATGTCTTCCAGCCAGGCGAGATTATAGGGTTCAAGCGCCTGCCCGAGGCGGATGCAGTCATCCACACCGATATGCCCAAAATGGTCAGCGGCGATCGGCACTTCGTAACCCACCACAGCGCGCACCTGTTCCACGTATTCGCACAACATCTGGATGCCCTTGGGAGTGAGTCGAACGTGGGTGAAGGGGTGTTGAATGGTATTGATATCCACTAGGCGCTCGAACTCGGTGCCGTCTTCCGTTTTCAGGATTCCGCCAGGATAGGTGAGCGCATCCTTGACGCCAATCAGGGGTTGGATGCCCACATCCATCTTGAGCATGGTGAAACCGCGCGCCAGGCGTTCCTTGAGCATATGGCCCATCGCCTCGCCGGTTGGCTCGTTGGGGGTATCGCAGTACATGCGAATGGCATCGCGAAATTTTCCGCCCGCCAGAACATAGGCAGGGACGCCATAGGCCTTGCCCGCCAGGTCCATCAAGGCCATCTCAACGCCGCAGACGCCGCCGCCCTGGCGCGCATGATGACCAAACTGCTTGATCTTTCGAAAAACCTTATCGACATTGCAGGGATTCTCACCGAGCAGGCGGCTCTTCAGCATCAGGGCGTATGTTTTGCTGGCGCCGTCACGGACTTCGCCGTAGCCGCTCAGACCCTGGTTGGTGTCAATCCGAATGATGGGGAAGCGCCATCCATCCCAGCCAACGGTGGCCGAACGGATATCGGTGATCCGCAGGTCGCTGGGGCGCGAATACTGGCTGACGTGGTCTTCCGGACGCGCGCTCATCATTTGCCTGACCTTTCAGCAAGCCAGACCTTGAAATCGGCTTCGATATCATCGCGCCAGGTGGCCACGTCAATCTCGCCACTGGTATATTTACCTTCCGCCAAACGCATTTTACCGAATTCATCGCGGACGCGGGTGGCCTCGCTCGTTTCGACAACTTCCTGCACAAGATGCGGCGGGATGAAGATCACGCCAGTCGGCGTGCCTAAAACCACATCACCGGGCAGAACCGTCACGCCGCCAATCTTGACAGGGATATTAATCCCTTCCAGGGTTTCATCGGCAATGGCGGTGGGATGGACATCCCGCATGAAGAAGTTGACCTCCGTCAGCGTGACAAGCCCGGCCAGGTCGCGGATTGCGCCGTCGACAACCAGACCGGCACGGGTGCGGGTGCGAATGGCGGTGCCAAGGTTATCCCCCACGATGGTGCCATTCTCAATTTTGCCGCGCAAGTCAACCACCATGACATCATGCATTTGCAGCGATTCGATGATCCATGAATTCTGCCCGCCGATTTTGCCGCGGCCTTCCGCCACGCCCGCCTGTTGGATGGCGGCGTGATAGTCCGGGCGATGCGGTAGAAAGGAGGCTGTGATGGCGCGTCCGACCAGCACCACGCCGGGGTGGGTCTGCATAAAGCCACCCTCGAATTGGCGGTGATAGCCATGATTCTGCAAAACGGCCCAGGCTTCCTCGGTGGTCACCAGTTTCATACGTTCCAGCAAATCTTCCGGAACACAGGGGCGTCCATCCGGGAAACGCTCAAAAGGGCTCAGGCTGGTAAGTTCGATCAAATCTTCTTTGGAAGGTTGAATATGCATTACATCATCCTTTTTTATGTGGGTTATTGGACAGGATCGTGTGTCCAGCCAAGCAAGCGCTCAGCTTTGCTGGAATTGAAAAAGCTCTTATTCCCACTGAAATCGCCGCGAATCGGCACACCGGGGAAGTATTTTTCGGCAAGTTCGATCGAGGGAATTTCGCTGACGGAAATTGGCCCGGCGATATAAAAGACTTCATGTCCCTTGAAGCTGGCGGTGAGCGAAAGCAGGCAGGCGCGCGCCGCGGCATCGAAACTGGTGTAACCCCATAGATTCTTGGCGCCAGATTCGGTCATCTTGTAACCGGAGGCACCCACGGCGGTGGCGCGGTCTTGCACTACCCAATGGAAGCGCATGCTTGAGATGGTCAAGTTCTCGTAGCGGCGCGCCATCGAATTGGCCTGTTCTTCGCAAATCCACTTGGAAAGGCTGTAAGGGTCTTCGCTGTAAGTGGGATGCTCTTCATCGAGCGGGAAATAATCGAAACGCGGCCAGCGGCTGTACGCCAAACCGGTGGCATTCACGCTGGAAGCCTGGCAAATATGCTGCATGCCCACGGCCACCGCGGCCCGCAGGGCATTGTAACTGCCAGTCACGTTGTTGTTGTGCACCACATGATCGGGGAGGTGACCGGGCGCCGGGATGGCAGCCATATGGGCGAGCACATCGCAGCCCCGGATGGCGTTTTCAAAGGCTTCGTAATCGCTGACATCCGCCAGGATAAAGGCGACGTTGGGATTGTCCCAAGGATGCGCTGGTTGAACACGGTCGATACTGACGATGCTGTGGCCCTGGGCTAAGGCCATATCAATGATGGCGCGACCAATGCGGCCCGTGCCACCTGTCACGGCTATTTTCATAGTGACTGCCCCGCTTCAGAATAAACCGCCTGGTGCAAACCACGGATATAGCCGATGGCGTACAGTCGTCCAAAGGACGAATAACCGGCGTTCTCGTTGCTGTCGCCTTCCACAGTGGGAACATGATCCGGGCGAAGCACGCCATCAAAGTTGATGTCGCGGTAGGCGCGCATGCAGGCCAGCATATCGGTTTTGCCATCGTCGTGCCAGGTCTCTTCATACTTTTTCACATCGCCGCGCACATCGCGGAAATGGACAAAGAAGACCTTGCCCTGACGGCCAAAGTGGCGGATTACGCCCGGCAAATCATCGGTCATCAGGGTGAAATTGCCCTGGCAGAGCGTGATGCCGTTCATTGGACTTGGAACCAGATCGAGCAGGCGCTGATAATTTTCCACGCTGCTCATGATTCGTCCGATGCCGCGCAGGGGAGAAAGCGGCGGATCGTCGGGATGCATGGCCAGTTTGACGTTCCATTTTTCCGCCACAGGCATGACTCTCTTCAAAAAGTATTCCAGCGTTTCCCAAAGTTTCTCTTCACTCAGCGGACCTTCATCGGTGGGCGGTGCATCTTTGACAAGGTTGTAATCGAAACTCGTCACCACTGAGCCACCACGTGAGATCGTGTTTGTGCTGGTTCGCAACCAATTGAAGTCGGTCATCCATTCATAACACCAGACCGGGATACCCAGGCGGCCCATATTTTCGATCAAGGTGCAAACTGTCGCGATTTCTTCATCACGCCCGGGCAAGCCGCGCTTGGCCTTATTCAAGGGTGGACGGGCCTCGATCACAGCAAGATTGAAGCCGCCGCTCTCGTAGCGCTGCTTCATACGCACCAGGGGCAAATAATCCCAGGGCGCATCCGTACCATTAAACGGTTCGTTAAAAGGCAGCCCGCCAACTGCCCAATCCACACCTGCCTGTTTGGAAAGTTTCCACAACGGCGAAGGGGTTGGTGGTAAAAACTCTGCAATTTGCATCATTACTGCTATCCTTTCAAAATGGTTTCTATCGTCTGTAGTTCTTCGTCACTCAGCGCCGGGTTATTCAAAACGCCAACGGCATCCTCGATTTGGGCAACGCGACTGGCGCCAATCAGCACAGAGGTCATGCCAGCATGTCGCAGCACCCAGGCCAGCGCCAACTGCGCCAGCGTCTGTCCGCGTGCCTTGGCCAAATCGTTCAAGCTTTTAACTTTGGCAAGTTTCTCGTCGGTGATATTGGCTGGCTTCAAGAAACCGTGCGGCTTGGAAGCACGCGAGCCTTCGGGAATGCCACCCAGATACCTATCCGTCAACAAGCCCTGGGCCAGCGGCGAGAAGGCAATACAACCAATCCCCTCTTCTTCCAGCGTCGTCAGCAGGCCATCTTCGACCCAGCGGTTGAACATGCTGTAAGACGGCTGGTGGATGAGACAGGGCGTGCCCAGATCCCGCAGAATTTTCGCAGCTTGTTTGGTCTGTTCGGGCGGATAGTTGGATATGCCCACGTACAGCGCCCGCCCGCTGCGGACGACATAATCGAGCGCACCCATCGTTTCTTCGAGCGGCGTGTTCGGGTCTGGGCGGTGATGATAAAAAATATCCACATATTCCAGGCCCATGCGCTTCAAACTCTGGTCGAGGCTGGAGACCAGGTATTTACGCGAGCCCCACTCGCCATACGGCCCGGGCCACATCAGGTATCCGGCCTTGGATGAGATGACCAATTCATCGCGGTAGGGCCGCAGGTTGTCCCGCATAATCTGCCCGAAAGTTTCTTCCGCAGATCCGGGAGGCGGACCGTAGTTATTAGCCAGGTCCAGGTGGGTGATACCCAGGTCAAAGGCGCGCAAAACCATCGCGCGACTGTTTTCAAGGACGTCCACTCCGCCAAAGTTGTGCCAGAGCCCCAACGAAACGGCAGGAAGTTTGAGTCCGCTGCGACCAGAGCGGTTGTAGCGCATGGTAGTGTAACGAGTTTCAGCAGGAGAGTAGCTCATGTTCATTCCTTTTTGAGATTGCATCTCCCGGTTATCAGGCCGGGGAGTGATCTTGCTCGATTAATGATAGCCCTGCGCGAAGGCGTCATACCGGCCCGGACAGGTCAATTTCAAGCCACCAGGCTTTGGATTCGCGCGGTGCCAGGCTGGCGTACACGCCATATTGGGTGACGGCATCAGCCAGCGAATCTTGTGCGCCGATGCACGGTTCCAGGCCCAGGTTAAAATATGGCGTACCGCCATCACCCGCCCAGGCGCCTAAATTCATCCAGACAGCCAACTGCGGCAAAAGGGACGCATCCCAACGCATGCGCAATTCGCCATCGCGCGCGGCCAGCGCGGCCCACGCTGCGTCCGCGGGCAAGGGATCGCTCCAAATCTTGAGGGAAATCCCGGCATCCCTGGCGGGCAGCCGTGGCAAATCCAGGCCGGATGCGCTGAAGGGGTAGCCGGACACAATATTCGATGAAAGCAAGTCAGATGGGAAAGAGCCTGCCACATTGAAGCGCGCGGCAGGCGGCAAGCGCAATTCCATACCCGGCCCAATCGCCAGGAGCGGATGAATACACCACACGAAATTAATGGGTTGGTCAGACTGGCTCATCACGCCATAGTCCACACGCAGGCATGCGGAACCAGCAGCCAGGTGAATGGTACGGGTGAAAGTATAAGGCAAGGCGTTGCCTTGCCAGGTGGTACGGATTGCCGCGCTCCCGGCGTGCTCCTCAATCTCAAAAACAGGAGACTGGGACCATAGCTCGCCGTGATCCTGAATGGCCGCGCCCTGCCAGGGGGCGGATGGATACTCACAGGCAGAGACGCTCGGAAAACATTCGTCCCAGCCGCCGGTATCGGCCTCGCGCACGTAGGAACTGCCATGGGACACGCGCTTGTACGGCAGGCGCGGGTGCCGCCACAGCCATTCACGCCCGGTGCGCGTATCGCGTAAACTGCTGATCTTGCCGCCCAACTCCGGTATAAAAATCAACTCGACAACACCTGTATGAACGTGGATGCTGTCGAATCCGTTGGTGCGGGTACGAGTGATGGAAAGCTGGCTCATACTGAATCTCCAGTTATTAACCACCCCCAGCACTTCGGGGGGCCACACACGAACATGAAATTAATTGTTTAATGCCCCGGTCACAAATTGCAGTTTTCCACTTAAGCAAAAATCGCAATTTGTGACCGCGAGATGTATATTTGTGGCTCTGCAGGTTTTATTGGCAAAGAGTCCGCGCTGTTTCAGCGATTATCGTTCACCTTCGCAAAACACCGGGATATTCAATTACCAACCGGTGAAGAACCACATCCCATAGCAGGCAAAAGGGGTTGCCAAGAACACACCAAAAATCATAGCCATGATATATTCATCGGTTCGGCCACCTTCCTTGGGAATCCAACCGCCAATCATGCCACCGATCAAAGCAGCGGGCGAAGCAAATAACACAGCGATGGCGATGATAAAGGGCAGGCCGGGACCAGCGCCGTAGTAATGATCATTTCTTACGATGGCCGGAAAAATCGTGGGCCAGTAAAGGCCCACGCCAACCGTTGCAACAACACCTGCCACCCAGCCGATCAGAGCATAGGACAGTGTATATATAATTTTCATTTATCGTTCCAAGCGTTGCCAGTCCAAAGAGCTAAGCACAATACTCAGTGGGGTGCGACCTTACACAGCGGTCAGCCCCGTAAATCTGAGTAGTAACGTTGAGTTGGGTTACCAACCCGTGAAGAACCACAATCCCAAGCATGCAAAAGGTAAAGCCAGCACCACGCCCATAATCGCCGCCATAGCATATTGCTCGGTCAGGCCGCCTTCCCTAGGAATTCGACTGCCAATCATGCCGCCAAGCAATCCGCCGGGGGAAGAAAACAACACTGCAATGCCAATGATGGCAAACAGACTGGGACCAAAACCATAGTAATGTTCATTATTTACAATCGCTGGGAAAATCATGGGCCAATACGACCCCATGCCAACCGTGACAACAACACCTGCCAGCCAGCCCGTCAGGGCAAAAGACAGCGGTCGAGGAACTTTCATTTAAATTATTATTCCAATCTATAGGGGCAGACACAAAGGTCTGCCCCTATAATGTGTAACGAGAATATTAAACCGGTAGCAATTCCGATAGTTTTTCCGGCTCAATGGAAGGGTTTTTCTCATAAAGAAAACAGGAGGCAGCCTGATGTTCGCTGATCCGGTAAAGCGGCGGGGATTGTTTACATTTATCCATCACCACCGGGCAGCGTGATGCAAATCGGCAGCCAATCCCAGAATGGTCGGAGGATATGTCAGATTCTCTAACCTTGATGGCGGTCTCGCCCCAACGCCGGGAAATGTCGGGCCACGGAATCGAGTCAATCAACAAACTGGTGTAAGGATGCTGCGGAGACTTGATGACTGCATCCACATCACCGGCCTCCATGACTGCGCCACGATAGAGAACAACGATGGATTTTGCGATGTGGTAGGCAGTCGTCAGGTCGTGGGTGATGTAAATGATCGATACGCCGTAATCACTCTGCAAACGGCGCAGAGTCTCCAAAATATTGGCGCGGAGCGAAGCATCCACCATTGAGACGGGCTCATCTGCAACCAGCAGTTTGGGGCGCAGGACCAGGGCACGCGCAACGTTGATGCGCTGTCGCTGTCCACCCGAAAGTTGATGCGGGAAGCGGCCCAACACATCGCCCGGACGCAAACCCACTGCGGTGAGCGCTTCATACATTTTATCGCGCGCTTCATTTTTCGATTTCGCCAATTTGAAGCGTTCGATGGGGACCGTCAGCAAATGGTCAACTGTATAAAAGGGATTGAAAACCGCAAACGGATCCTGGAAAACTGCCTGCACCTCACGTCGGAACATCATGCGTTCTTCGCCGCGCAGGGCATGGATATCCTTGCCTTTGTAAAGGATCTGGCCCGAAGTGGGTGCGATAAAACCCAGCAGCAGCATGGCCATCGTAGTTTTTCCGCTGCCGCTTTCCCCGGCCACTGTCATAATCGTTGGCTGTTCAGTTTCCAGCTTCAGCGATACGTTATTCAAAGCAGTGGTGGAAACTCGCGAAAGCAACCCGTGTGAATACGTTTTGGTGACGTTTTTGAATTCCAACAGATCAGACATAGGTCAGGCTTTCTCTGAATAAAGATGGCATTCGAGGATTCGACCACCGGCTAATGCAGTGGACGGAGGGCGCTGTGTCTTGCAGATTTCCATCACCTGCGTACAACGCGGATGAAAAGAGCAGCCGCTGGGAAGTTGCAGCAGGGCCGGAGCCATGCCCGGAATTCCATGGAAGACACCTTTGTTCTCAAGGTTGGGCAGGCTGCGGATCAAAGCCTTGGCATAAGGATGCTTGGGCTCAGTGAACATTTCCCGCACGCTACTCAGTTCCATAATTCGCCCGGTATACATCACCGCGACTTTATCAACAAATTGCGCCATTAGGCCCATGTCGTGACCGATCAAGATGACAGCTGCGCCGATTTGCTTTTGAACACGGTCAATGGTTTCCATAACCTGCCTTTGCGTCACCACATCCAGCGCACTGGTGGGTTCGTCGGCGATAATGACCTTTGGCTTGAGCAAAATGCTGATGGCAATGCAGGCGCGCTGTTTCATGCCACCGCTTAGCTCGTGGGCGTACATCTTGAAGACACTACTGCTCAGATCAACAGACTCAAGCGCATATTTACAACGCTTTTCGATATCGGCGCGGCTGCTGCCTGCATCATGCGCCTTGATCGCATCCACCATTTGCGCACCGATACGAATGACCGGGTTGAGCGAGTTCATGGCACCTTGTGGAATATAAGCGATTTTGCTCAGGCGAGCCTTCAGCATATTTTCTTCAGAAAGAGCCGTCAGGTCTGTGCCATCCACAATTACCTGTCCACCTTCAATGCGACCCGGCGGCTTGATCATGCGCATCATGGCCAGGGCCATGGTACTTTTGCCTGAACCTGATTCGCCAACCAGACCCAGCTTTTCACCAGCTTCAAGGGATAGGTTGACACCATCCAGGGCGCGCGCGCGACCAGCATCTGTATAATAGGTTACTTGCAAATTACTAATTTGAAGAACAGGGGGCATGGCTTCATCCTCGGGGGGAATAGGAAATCATCCTGTGATGTGTAAAAATATTCTATTCTGACCGACGCACACGGGGATTGGCAAGTTCATCCATGCCCATGTTTATAAGCGCCAGCGAACCAAGGATCAGCACTAGCGCCGCAGCAGGGGCCATAGGCCACCACCACCAGTTGTTGAAGAAAGCGCTTTGGCCCTGCGCGGCCCAGATGATATTGCCCAGCAGCGGCTCGCGCAGCGGTCCGAGCCCCAACACCGCCAGGTAAAACGAGGCGAAGACCGCGTAGAAAACCTGGTTCACAAAAGAAGCCGCGATAAATGGCAGCAGGTTGGGAAGAATTTCACGGAAGATGATACCCAGGTCTCCCATCCCCGATAACTTGGCGACGGCGACAAACTGGCGTTCTTTCATCGTCAGAACCTGGGACCGGATGACAAGCGTTGGCCCCATCCAGGCCAGCAGTACCACTACGAAGGCCATCGTGTAAATCGTAACATCGCGTTTATCCAGAGAACCAGCGATAATAACCTGAATTAGAAACGCCGGGATGGGTGTGAGAATCTGGCAGATGCCTTTGATGGTAGTATCCAGCCAACCGCCAAAGTAAGCTGAAATGAAACCCAAAACCACACCGATAAAGGTGCCCAGCGCTCCAGCCAGAATACCGATAATGGCGGTTTCCTTCAAACCAACCACCATTGCCACGTACAGGTCACGGCCAAAGAAATCCGTGCCGAGCGGGTAGGTCCATCCCGGAGGTTGTTTGCTCTTAACCGACAGGGGGTAGGCATGCTTAAGGTCAGCAGTGAGTGAACCGTAAACAGTGAAAGTAACAAGGAAAAGCAAAATGAGTAGGCCGACCACCAAGCCTTTATTACGGCGCATATAGCGCAACACCAAAGTTAACCGGCTGGGTTGGACGACTTCAGGCTGGGCCACCAAGGATGCAGTTGTCATTGATTAGATCTCCTTACTCATTGCGAATCCGCGGGTCCAACAGCGGGTAAACAAATTCCATCAACACCATCAATGTAGCGACGGAAATAGTAACAAATAAGACGACACCATAAATGACCATAAAATCGTTGGACGCAATCGCCATTTGCAGCACACGACCAAGCCCGGCCAAACCAAATTGTGATTCAATCACGATCGCAGAGCTGACCACGCTGCCCAGGGCCAGGGCCAACCCGGTTACTTGTGGCAAAAGCGCATTGCGCAGATAATAATCCTTAAAAATGGTGTAGGCGCCCAAGCCTTTATGTTCGGCAAAGTTAACATAATCTTCGCCCTGGATGGTAATGCCCATACCACGCATGCCCAGAGTCCAGCCGCCCACCGAACCCAACAGAAGCGCCAAACCAGGCAAGATTTGATGCCAGACCACATCCCAAACAAACGCGAGGGAGGACCAATTCGGAATGACGCCGGTGGAATAGGCGCCACCTAACGGAGCCAGCTTGAGCTTGAATCCAACAAAAAACAAGAGCAGCACCCCCATCAAAACCGGTGGCACACCTTGCAGGAGGATAAAAGGTGTGGCAATGGTACGCGCCCACTGCGGCGCGCGCGGCCAGGCAGCAATTGCGCCAAGCAGGTTGCCGATCACGAAAGACAAGATCGTGGTTACCAATAAGAGCGTAATTGTCCACGGGAGTGAATCCATAATCAGCCCAATCACAGTCTTGGGATACTTGTTAAACGAGACACCCAGGTCAAAACGAGCGATACTGGCCAAGTAATCGAGGTATTGCTGACCGAGAGGCTTATCAAGACCAAATTTGGTATTGTAAGAGGCGATGATCTTCTCGAGGTCACCGGGTGAAAAACCACCCACGCGCGACAGCTCAGCGAAACGCTCGCGCACCGGGTTCTTCGGGGATATGCGCGGGATAAAGAAGACGATCGTGGAGGCGGCCCAGATCACCAAAACTAAAAAGAGCAGGCGACGAATGATAATTTTGACCATAAGGCTTCTCCTTTGAAGATTGCTGATAACTTACGCCAGATATTTTTATGTCGCTTATTTTGTTGGTCGAAGGGATGTTACAGAAACATCCCTTCGACTTCAAACCATGTCAACAGCATCAAATACCTGTGACACGAACATGCCGAAAAGCAATTACGTGGTGCGCCTGAGGCGCACCACGTAATATAAACATGTTAATTTATTGAGCGGGCTTGAGGCTGGTGATGACCAGCATGCCGGTTTCAGCCCAGAAGGCGCCGTTGGCGCCCATGGCCTGATTGTCAGCGGTCGGCCAGTTGGTCCAGTAAGTCTGGTTGTAGGGGATGCGGTGCAGCCACTGGATAACGGGGCAATCAATGGTGTCTTTCCAGTAGATGCCCATCGCCTTGGCAGCAGCTTCCTGGAACTTGGGATCATCCGCAGAGAGAGGAGCCATGGTATCGAGCAGGGCATCCATCTCGGGGTTGGAGTAGCGGGCGAAGCTGTTGTTACCAGCGGTGGTGCCGATCGGCTTGGCGTTGCGGCTGGAGTACAAATCGAGCACAGCGTAGGGATCAACGGTGCTGGCGCCATGACCGAACATGTACAGACCGGGTTTGCCATCAGCCATATTGTTGTAGGCGTCGGTACCGAAGTTGATGCTGGCATCAAAACCACCGGTTTTGAGCATTTCCACCAAAACGGGCACGATGTCGCTGTGGATACCTTCGAAGCCATTGATGACGGCTGGGACGGTCTTGCCATCTTTGTCAACCCATAGGCCATCGGCGTTCTTGGTGAAGCCGGCGGCGGCCATCAGCTTATCAGTTTCGGCCAGGTCGGCGGTGCCGGTCTGCATGGCATTCGAGGCGTTGGCCTTGAATTCTGCCATTACGGCCTCGCTGTCGGCGAACTTCTGAAGGCTCGGGTAGAGCGGGAACGGATAGACATTAGCAATCTTGGCGCCATCGTAGACGATTTCGTTGATCTTGCTGCGGTCGATGGTATCGCACATAGCGCGGCGGACATTCGCGTCATTGTAGGGAGCCACTGAAGTGTTCATCCACAATGAGTTAGGCCACCAGTCGAGGTAGCCATAAGGAGCGCTGCTGCCCGCGTGGGTTGTAATCTTCGGGTTGGAGTCAAGAATCTGCTTGGCAACACTGGCGCGCACATCGAGGATCGCGTCAAATTCGTTGTTGACCAGGCGTTGGATGACAACATCCATGTTTTGGCCAACCTGGCCACCGATATTGACCATGACGATGCGCTTGACAGCCGGCATGGCGATCTTGCCAGCCTTGACAGCCCACCAATCGGGGCGCAGGTCATAGATCTTCTGGTTGGCATCCCACTGAACGAGAGTGTAGGGGCCGGAGTGCGGCATATCGAGGCCGCCCTGGAAAGCGTTTACATCCGCTTCTTTACCAAGGATATGCTCAGGTACGATCGGGATACCGGTGTCGAACTTGAAGGTCAGGACTTCATACTTGAAGCGCGGGGCCGGCATCAAGAAGTTGACGACGACGGTCTGAGCATCAGGAGCCGACATGTCCTTCACGAATTGAACAAAGGATGAGTGGTAAGGCAGTTTCTCATTCTTCAACTGACCATCAAAGGTGAAGAGTACATCCTTCGAGGTCAAAGGCTGCCCATCGCTCCAGGCGGCATCCTTGTTGAGTTTGATCGTCAGTTGGGTGAAATCAGCATTGTATTCCATGCTATCAGCCAACCACGGGATTTCCTTGCTGGCGAAGATGCCGTAGTACGACAGAGCTTCCCATAGGAAGACGTTCCCTTCCTGGTGGGTGTATCCTGGTACAGCCCACGGGCTGGTAACGCCAATTGGTGAAGAAATGCTCCAGCCCAAATTGACGGTAGCATTACGAGCAACTTCTGCAAGAGCAGGGGCAGCAGGTGCAGCAGGGGCTTCAGTTGCGGCAGGTGCAGCAGCGGGAGCTTCGGTGGCAGCGGGAGCTGCGGCAGGGGCTTCAGTGGCGGCAGGCGCCGGGCTGGCGCATGCAGCTAACAACATCGCAGCCAGCATTAATATGTTAAAAAACTTAAATTTACGCATTACTATTCTCCTCCATTTTAGATTAGGATGTTTCCCAATATGTTCAACAAGGTAAAGTGATCGAATGAATTATTTTATCGGGTCACCTCTTTCAGAGTGTTGTGACTATTTACCGGGCGAACGTCATAATTATAGGCGAGTAGCGAGTCAATGTCAATCACTGACTGTCCAATTTCCCAAAGTCATCACATCTCTTTGCATATTGCATGTATAATTTCAAGCACAGCTAATGAAAAAACTGGATTTAATCAGGATTTTCACAATATATAGTTCTCATCGATCAATTCACAAAGTACGCCGTGATAACTGGTAGGATGACTTTTTAATAATCCCACACCATAGGTGGAAAATTGCATGCCTGAGCCAGACGCAATAACTTCGCCAACCCAAAAATCAAAAATAAATGCCCCCAATGAACGCAGCGTTCATAATGCTGTCTTCGAAGAACTGCGGCTGCGTATCCGGCAGGGAAACTGGTTACCGGGTGAGCGCATCCCCAGTATTGCGCAGTTAGCGAAGGAATTTCATGCCGGCTCCGGATCCATCCGTGAGGCCCTGCGCTCCCTGCAATCAATCGGGGTGGTCAAAATTGAACATGGTAGTGGCGTTTATGTCACCGGCTCGCGCCCTTCCACCGAAATATCCAGCCATTTTGAGAATGTGGGCGCGGGCTTGCGCATGGCGCTGGCAGAAACACGTTGGGTGCTGGAACCTGAATTGGCGGCGTTGGCGGCCGAACGTAGCACTGATGAAGAATTGAATGAGATCGAAACCCTGGTCCGCGAAATGGAAAAGGCAGCCCACGATGGCATTGATTTCTCTGATCTGGATGTTCTTTTCCACCGACAAATTGCGCGCGCCGCGCGCAATCCGATTCTCAGCCAGACCATGGAAGGCGTCAGCGACTTGTTTTTGGAGAGTCGCCGAACGATTTTATTGGATCCGGACGCCGTGTTGCGCGCTTTGCGATATCACCAACTCATCGCTGATGCGCTGCGAATACGAAATGCCGCGCAAGCGCGGTTATTAATGCAAGGCCATATGAACTCGATGTTGGAAGAAATAATGAAATCTGAAACGCTCAAGCAGGAACTTAATCTTCAAACCACCACATCTGACGCCATTCAACAGGAAGAAAAATGAAAATCGCAGTAACTGGTGGCAACGGCGATATGGGCAGAAGCCTGATCCCTTATTTGCTGGAACAAAATCATAGCGTGGTATCCATCGACAGAACACTGCCCACCAGTTATTCATCCGGGCCTTACCAGCCAGGTGTGGATTTTATGGTGGCCGATACGATGGATTTGGGCCAGCTCATCATGAGCATGCAGGGCTGCGAGGCCATCATCCACCTGGCCGCCATTCGCGGACCATCCAATCACCCTCCCCAATTTGTGTACGCCAACAATACGCTCAGCAGCTTCAATGCGCTGAGTGCCGCTTCGGCACTCGGCATCAAGCGTGTCTGCATGGCATCATCCATCAATGCCATCGGCGGCGTATTCAGCCGTACACCCCGGTACGATTATTTTCCCGTGGACGAGCAGCACCCGACGTACGCCGAAGATCCCTACAGCCAGTCCAAGTGGATATTGGAACAGCAAGGGGATGCCTTCGCCCGCCGCTTCGAATGGATGGGCATCGCAAGTCTACGCCTGCACATGCTGATTGATACCCGTGAGCAAGCCATGGAAGCGACCACTCATATGGGCGAATTCGCATCCCGGCATATATGGGGTTACACCCTGCTGGGTGAAGCCAACCGGGCCTGCCTGTTATCAATCACTGCCGGGTTCGCCGGGCATAAGGTTTTCTACACCGTTGCGCCCAAAACAGCCGCATCACAGCCCTCCTTGGAGTTGGCAAATCAATATTACCCCGACACTGAAATTCGAGCAGATTTGTCGAATCAGGAAGGGTTTTTCAATTGCGCCAGCGCCGGGCAAGTGCTCGGCTGGCACCATCAGGAGAATTGATCCATGCGCATTACTGATATCAAGCCGCTACCCGTCTGGGTGGGCAGTCGCAACCAGTTGGTCGTTAAAATCGAAACAGACGAGGGTATTTACGGCTTGGGCGAATCAGGATTGAGCGGACGCGAACTGGCCGTCATCGGCGCGCTTAAACATTTCCGCGAGTTTCTGATTGGCAAAGATCCCATGCAAATTGGGCGAATCTGGCAGGAGTTATATCGCAGCCAGTATTTTGAAGGCGGCCGTGTTCTGCTTGCCGCCCAAAGCGCAATTGATATTGCGCTCTATGACATCGTCGGCAAGGCTCTCAACGTGCCGGTCTACCAACTACTGGGCGGCAAACAGCGGAATGAAATTCCCTGCTTCGCAACTGCCACCGGCGCGGGGCCAGGTTTGATCGAGGATATCAAGCTGCTAATGAAACACGGCTGGCGAGTCATCCGCACCGGCCCGATGATGCTCGACCATCAAGGCGGCTTCACCGGCGAATCTAACATTTTTGAACCGCGCGAGAGCATTGCGTTGACAGCCAAATGGCTGACAAAAGCGCGTGAAGAATGTGGCAGCGAGATTGTGCTGGGCATTGACTATCATCACCGCCTGAGCGTTGCCGAAACCGCCTCTTTCTGCCAGCGCATGCCGATGGGCACGCTCGATTTTCTTGAAGAGCCAATTCGGGATGAAAGCCCGGAAGCCTATGAAGCCCTGCGCAAATTGACGGATGTCCCATTTGCCGTGGGCGAAGAGTTCGCCAGCAAATGGCAATTCCTACCCTTTATCGAAAAACACCTGACCGACTTTGCGCGCGTTGATATTTGCAACGTGGGCGGCTTCACCGAAGCGATGAAAGTGGCTGGCTGGGCTGAAGCGCACTACATTGACTTGATGCCGCACAACCCGCTTGGCCCGGTCTGCACAGCCGCGACGATTCAACTGGCGGCAGCCGTCGCGAACTTTGCCTGGCTGGAAGTGCGCGTGACCCAGACCGAGAACTTGTACTATGGGCAATCGGGCATCAATGACGCTGAAGCGCTCTTCCCGGTGCAACCTCTGCTGCAAGGAAACTCGTTCCCGGTGCCAACTGCGCCCGGATTGGGCATTGAAATTGACGAAAAAGTAGCCGAAGCTCAAACCTGGAAATTCTGGGAAGCGCCTCACTGGCAGCGGCGCGATGGCTCTGTCACAAATTGGTAACAAGTCACCCCGAATCGATGCCCCGCTGAAAGTGTATTGATTCGGGAAACACTCCGATTTGCTGCCATTTACGCTACGCTTGCCATAATTCCAACCTCGGAGACACTCATGCCTTCTTCATCGCTCATCTTTGCCAGCGGTTACGCCGCGGCAAATCAACCTGGAATTCATGCTTTCATGTTTGCCGAAGCCAGCGGAACATTGACTCCGCATGGATCATTTACCGGAATCATTAACCCTTCCTTTATCATCGCCCACCCCAACGGTCGTTGGTTGTACGCAGTCAGTGAAACCGGGCAGGCCAACGATGGCACTCCCGGCGGAGTTTGCGCCCTGAGTTTTGAACGCGAACCATTCAGCATGCGCCTGCTCAACCGTCAGCCCAGCGGCGGCGATTGGCCATGTTATCTCCAACTCGATCGAACCGGTCACTGGCTTTTTGTCGCCAATTATGGCAGCGGCAGCGCCAGCGTCTACCCAATTCAAGCGGACGGTTCGCTGGGCGAGATGGGCGCTCACATTCAGCACTCCGGCTCGGGACCCAACGCGCAGCGACAGGAAGGACCGCATGCCCACTCGGTGACGATCAGCCCGGATAATCAATTCGCGCTGGTGGCTGACCTGGGTTTGGATAAAATTATGATTTACCGCTTCGATTCAGACACAGGAAAATTGATCCATCATAATGAAACCCAAACGCAGCCCGGAGCGGGCCCGCGACACCTGACCTTCCATCCAAACGGCAAATGGCTGTATGCGGCGAACGAACTCAACAGCACGGTCACGCCCTATGACTATGACCCGGAGCTGGGCATTTTGCTCGAAAAACGTGACATTTCCGGCGCAGAGCAGAGTCTCGCCACCATTCCATCAAACGCTCCAGAAAATATCGTTGCCGACATTCACATTTCAGCAACCGGCAAGCGCTTATACGTTTCCAACCGTGGAGACAACAGTGTCGCCATATACGACATCAGCGACGACGGCAGCCTGAAATTGGTTGCCATCCTGGCTTGCGGCGGAAACTGGCCACGAAATTTTGCGCTTACGCCCGGTGAAAAATTCATCCTGATGGCCAATCAGTATAGTAATGAAATCTGCGTTTTACCAATACTGATTGGCTCGGAAGCGCTTGGCGCCCCGCTCGGGCGTGTTCCTGTGGAGGGCGCAGCATGCCTTCAGATCGTATAAACCCATGAACGCACCAATTCGCACAACTCGCTTTGATTTCGTCAGCCTCGGAGAATCCATGTTGCGCTTAAGTGTGCCAACTGGTAGACGGCTGGACGATACCCGCTCACTCGACCTGGAAGTCGCGGGAGCGGAAAGCAATGTCAGCGTGGCCTTGGCGCGCCTAGGCTGGCGCACTGGCTGGGTCAGCCGTCTGCCCGATCACGCCCTGGGACACGCGATTCTGCGCGCGCTGCGCGCTGACGGCGTGGATACATCCGCGGTGAAATGTGTGCCCGACGAACGCCTGGGAACTTACTTTATCGAATACGCCACCGCCCCGCGCACCACGCAAGTCATCTATGACCGCGCAGACTCTGCAGCTTCGCACATAACAACGGCGGATGTGGATTGGGATTACCTGCTGGATACGCAAATCCTGCATCTGACCGGCATTACGGCAGCTTTGAGCGAAAATTGTTACGATCTGATTGCCGAGGCGATCCGGCGCGCCCATGCGGCCGGGGTGATGGTCAGTTTGGATGTCAACTACCGCGCCAAGTTGTGGGATGCAGCCACCGCTGGCCAAAAACTGCGTCCATTGATTGCCGCAGCGGACATTCTCTTTTGCAAAGCCGCAGACGCGACAGCACTATTCGACTGTCGGGGAGAACCGCAGCAATTGATGACCGAACTGCAAAAACTGACTCGCGCGCCCGCCATCTTCTGCACCTTTGGCGAACACGGAGCGGCGCTGTTAAGTGGCGCTGAGTTTGTATCTCAACCTGCCCTGCCAGTTCAAATTGTGGACAGAATCGGCAGCGGAGACGCTTTCGCAGCAGGTGTGCTGGACGGTTGGCTTTCAAGTGACATTTCCACCTTTGATACTTCTGCGCTGCGGGAAGGCTTGCGGCGCGGTGTGGCCCTGGCAGCCATCGCCCTCTCGCAATTTGGCGACCGGGTTTTATCCTCACGCACCGAACTGAACGCAATGTTAACATCAGAGCGGCGCGATATTTCACGGTAGAGAAAGAAATCGCATGGTGGTACGCATGTCTGTTATTCAACAAATCCTTACTCAAAAAATTGTGGCGGTGGTACGCTTGGAAGATTACAACCGCGCCGTGGAAGTTGCTCAAGCCCTCGTAGCTGGCGGCATCAACGTATTGGAATTTACGCTGACAGGTCGCGGCGCATTTGAAGCCATTCGCGCCACCCGCCAGGCGCTGGGTGATGCGGTTTGCGTGGGCGTGGGAACGGTACTAAAAACTGAAGATGCTGAGGCCGCCATTGACGCTGGCGCACAATTCGCCGTAACACCTGCGCTGCGCCGTCAAGTCATTACGACGTGTGTCAGGCGAAATACGCTGATTTTATGCGGCGGCTTTTCACCTACAGAATTACTCGAGGCCTACGAGGCGGGCGCAGAATTGGTAAAAGTCTTCCCGGCGCAATTGGGAGGCCCCAAATTTATCAAAGATGTGCTAGCTCCCATGCCTTTCCTGAAACTGGTTCCAACTGGCGGCGTAAGCCCTGAAAATGCCCGCGAATATCTCGCCGCGGGCGCCGTGGCAGTTGGCATCGGTGGAAACCTGGTTTCCAATAAACTCGTCGCCGCGGGCGCATTTGATCAGATTGCCGCAACAGCGCAGGCCTGCGTAACAGCCATTCACCCACAAAGTTAGTACAAGTCATTCAGCAAGCCAAAGTTGCTCAAATTAACTGCCACCGCATATTATTAGCGATTCGTGGCTTAGAAAAAATATCCGGATGGAGATTTCAAATGAATTCACGCGAACGAGTATTGAGCGCACTAAACCATAAGGAACCAGATCGCGTTCCATTCGATATGGGTGGAACCGTCGTCACCGGCATTCAGGCCAAGGCTTATCGTCGCCTGCGCCAGTACCTGGGATTACCCGAGAAGAAAGTCGTCATCATTGACATGCTCCAACAGCTTGCGCTGGTCGATGATGATGTCATGGAACGCCTGGGCGTGGATGTGCGCAACGTCTCGCCACGCTCGACCGCCAGCTTCAAAATTGATCTGCAAGAAACCCCCGATGGAAAGTATCGCTACTTTTACGATGAATACCAGATCGGTTGGCGCATGCCCATCGATGGCGGCATGTATTACGATATGTTCGATCATCCCATCAGCGGGGAAATCAGCCCCGCAACTGTGGATGCTTACACCCTGCCCGATCCGCTTGATCCCGCGCGTTTTGCCGGTCTACGGGATGCATCCAAAATAATTCTCGAACAGGAAAAGCGCGCGCTGGTAATTGGAAACATTTCGGCAGGGATTTTCGAGCTGTACCTGTGGACGCGCGGCTTTAAGGACGGCTACGCCGATTGGGCCGGGAACCCGGAACTTACCAAGAAAATCCTGCGCAAATATATGGATCTTCAAATGGCCTACTGGGAAAAAATGTTCGCCACGATGGAAGGCATCCCGATCGATGTTGTGCAAATGGCTGATGACCTGGCCGGGCAAAACGGCATGCTGGTCTCACCAAATTCCTATCGCAAGCTGCTGAAGCCCTACCATAAAGAAATGTTCGATTACATCCACTCAAAATCGGACGCGAAAATATTCTTCCACTCCTGCGGTTCCATCCGCACCCTGATTCCAGACCTGATCGAAGTGGGAGTCGATATCCTTAACCCGGTACAGGTCAACGCCGCCAAAATGGATTCAGCGGAACTGAAGCGCGAATATGGCCGGGATATCTGTTTCTGGGGCGGCGGCGTGGATACGCAAAAAGCTTTTGATGAAAGCCACACCCCCGAAGAAGTGCGCGCCGATGTGCGCAAGCGCTTGCAAGATTTCATGCCGGGTGGCGGATTCATCTTCAACACCATCCACAACATCCAGGGCAATGTCCCACCCGAAAACATCATGGCAATGTGGGAAACCGTCCAGGAATACGGCCGCTACTAATTCATCCCAGGCATTTGCCTTGAGAAAAATGGTTCTGCAAGTACAATTTACCGGAGAATCCCGCAGAAGGCGGTTTCCAAATTGACTTTAAAAAATCTGGTCTCCGGGCACTCTTTACGAAGGGTTTTTGTGATACTATAGCAATAGCAGGCGTTTGGACGCCCCCCTCGTTCAAGCGCCTGCTATTTTTAACCAGAAAAGATGAAGGCTTGCCCCAAATTCAACATTGGGAAAAGGATAAACCGTGGAAAGTAATATAAGTGGCCCTGCATCCATTGACGAGTATATTGCGAACTTCCCCGCAGAAGTACAAAAAAAACTGGAAGACTTACGGGCTGTCATCAAAGCAGCCGCGCCTGAGGCGCAAGAAAAAATTGGCTATCAAATGCCCACCTTCACGCTCAAAGGTAATTTGGTCCATTTTGCCGCTTATAAAAATCATATCGGGTTTTACCCGACCCCCAGCGGAATTCAGGCTTACCGCGAAGAATTATCAGTCTATGAAGGCGCAAAAGGTTCCATCAGATTTCCAATTGACCAACCATTGCCCTTTGAACTGATCAGTAAAATTGTAAAATTCAGAGTGACTGAAAATTTGCAAAAAGCTGAAATCAAAATGGGCAAAAAGAAATAAACCGGCAACGACAATTTCGCCGTGAAACCTGGAGTTATTCAAAAACGATTACGCTCTCTGCTGGGGAGCGTAATCGTTTTTTAGACAGAATCCGCGCCGCGACTGACTCGCACCAAAAACTTAACTAACTACACGACATTTAAGGATATTCGACGAACGGAAACGCAAGCGTAAAATGATAGGGGGAATTGCGCCACTGGTTAATTTTTCTTATCCAGCGCCACTTGTTATATAATATTGGAACAAAGTCGCCGCAGCCTGGGCAGGCAAAACAATGCCATTCGTCGGGACTTTTTGCCAGCGAACGTCATTGTAACGAGCAAGTGGGAAAACCTACGGCTGGCGCTCAATTTACTCACCGAAAAGACATCGAAGAAATCACCCCACCCTAAGGAAGATGCCATGCGCCGTAACCTGACACTAATTCTGCTGATTATCTTTGGTCTGCTGGTACTGATCACCACGCTGATCCTTGCTTTTGGCGGGCAAATGCCGGGCATCATGACCCCCATCACCACGCTGATCGGCTTCAGTTTTGCGCTGCTGCATGCCAGTCAACGCCTGGGTTGGAAAAATGCGCTCCTGTTGTTGGCGTTTGTTTTTGGCGTGAGCCTGCTTTTCGAGAGCGTGGGCGTGGCTACCGGGTTGGTCTATGGACCGTATCACTATACCGAAAAACTCGGGCCTAAATTCCTGGGGCTGGTACCCTATCTGATCGCCGTGGCCTGGTTCATGATGATGTACCCATCCTTTGTAATTGCTGAATGGTTGGTGCCTGCTATATGGACGGGCGCCAAACGTCTGCTGACGGTGGCCGCGCTTGGCGGGCTGATTATGACCTCCTGGGATGTGGTCATGGATCCGCTGATGGTCCGCGGTCAGCACTGGGTTTGGGAAGTGGACGGCGCTTTCTTCGGGGTTCCGTTGCAAAACTACTGGGGTTGGTGGCTGACGGTTTTTACGACCTTCATCTTATACCTGCTGACCACCCGCAGCCAGGACACTGAAAAATCAGCCGGATTCGACCGACTGGCATTGGCCGCCTTCGCCATCACCGGCTATGGCAACACCATCAATGCGCTGACAAGCGGCTTGGGCGGCCCGGCCCTGGCCGGGATGTTCGCCCTGACACCATGGATGGTTCTGGCGTGGTTCAAGATGTCGGGGAAAGAATCGTGATATCGAATCCGTCCAACCTGCTCACCGCTGCCGGGAAATATCAATCCGACCTGACCGCCTTCCTGCGTGATTTGGTGTGCATCCAATCCGTCAACGGACGCAACCCTGAAGCTCCCGTGGCTGCCCGCATTATGGATGAAGCTCGTAAATTGGGGTTGGATTCCAGGCTGGTGGCGCTTCAACCCGAACGGCCGAACGTCCTGGTCAGCTATGGCGCAGGCGCCGACAGCTTCGCCATGATCGGTCACATGGATACCGTGGCGGAAGGTGATTGGGCCGGGTGGTCAAGCCCGCCATTTGACGCAGCGATAAAGGAAGGATGCCTGATTGGGCGGGGTTCAGCCGACAACAAAGCCGGGATCGTTTGCGGGCTTTACACATTGGCCTTAATGCGGGATCTCAAGCTAATCGACCCCGCGCGGCAGCAGGTTGTGGTCGCCGGTGTCGTGGATGAAGAATCCGGCGCTTGCAGTCCGCTGGGAGTCCGGCATTTGCTCGATTGCGGGGCGATAAAGGCGCGTGGCGCGATTTATGCCTACACCAGCGATATCGTTTGCATCGGTCACCGCGGACTGGTTCGGCTGGAAATAAAAGCAAAAGGGCAGTCGATCCATGCCGGGCTGGCGGAATGGCATAACCACGTTCGAGGCGCCAACGCCGTCATGGCCCTGGCAGACCTGTTGCTGAAATTGGAAGACATCCGCCTGCCTGCCCCTCCCCCACCAGGGTTTGAGCAGCTTGGTCTCACCGTCACCCCCGGCACGCTCTTTAATGGCGGCAGTTTTCCCAGCATCGTTCCAGATTCAGGCAACGCCGTCGTCGATATCCGCCTTTTGCCGGGACAATCGTCAGCCGAGGTGCTGGCACATGTCCAGAAAAAAATTCGCGCGGTGGAAAGTGAACGGCCGAAGATTACGTTTGAGCTGAAAGTGACGGTTGATATTCCCGGGGCGCTCATCCCCAAAGACCATCCACTTGCCCTGCTGGCCCAGGATTACACCGAAACCTTTACCGGGCGCCGCTGGGAAGCTGCCGGGGCCGGGCCCGCCAACGAGGGCTACATGCTAATCGGCGCGGGAATCCCCACCTTGTGCGGTTTCGGCCCCACCGGCGGCAATCCGCACGCCCCCGATGAATGGGTGGAGCTCAAAAGTTTACCCACGACGGTGGCCATTTTCGCGGGCATCATTCACGATTTTCTCAATTGAACAATTCAAAGGACTCGGGATGGGCGCCAAAAACACATTGCCTGCCGGTTCTGTCACAGTGATGGTCAGGTTCCGGGCAAATCCCTGGAACTGGCCATCACTGGTGTTAAAATGAAAGCCACCTTCTGATTTGTCCCTGACTCTGCAAATAGATTAATTTCCCAAAGATTGGAGGCGCTTATGACTTACGGAAGTACTGCAAAGATTTTGCGGGTCAACTTGACCAGCGGCGAGTTGACAGTGGAAACCCTGAGCGAGGACTTTTACCGTCTCTACCCGGGCGGGAAAGCGCTGGCAGGGTATATCCTGCTGAATGAAATCCCCCCCCATACCGACCCATTCGCCCCTGAAAATGTACTCGTGATTGCAAACGGCCTGCTGACCGGCGCGCCCGTCTCCACCGCCACGCGCTATGTTGTTTCAGCGCGTTCCCCGCTAACCAATGGCTATGGCGAATCAGAAGCGGGCGGCTTTTGGGGGCCGGAGCTCAAAATGGCCGGGTTCGAGGCAATTGTCGTTACCGGGCGCTCGCCCCAGCCGGTCTATCTCTGGATTCAGGACGGAGTCTTCGAAATCCGCCCCGCCCAGCACCTGTGGGGCCGCACCACGGCTGAAGCCCAGGAAACAATCCGCACCGAACTGGGTGATGACAAAATCCGCGTCCTGCAGATTGGGATTGCGGGCGAAAACCTGGTGCGCTACGCAGGCCTGACCAACGACTTGCGCCATTTCAACGGACGCACGGGCATGGGCGCGGTGATGGGCTCCAAGAATCTGCGCGCCATCGCGGTGCGCGGCACGCAGCGCTACCAGGCGCTGGCGCATGACCCCGAGACTCTGCTGGCGCTGGGACGCAAACTGTCTAAAAGCGCGCGCGAAAACCCGCTCAGTTGGGATTTGCAGCAGCGCGGCACGCCCGGGCTGGTCGAACCGCTCAACACCGGCGGCATCCTGCCGACCCGCAACTTCCGCCAGGGCGTTTTTGAAGGCGTGGACGAAATCAAGTGGGAAGCCTACGAAAAGGAGTTGCTGACCGCCCGGCGCAGCTGCTACGCCTGCGCCGTCCGCTGTAAACGCGAGGTGGCTGTCAACGGCCAACCCTCGCTCTATGGCGGGCCGGAATATGAAACGATCGGCGCTTTTGGCTCAAACTGCGGCATCAGTAACTTGCAGGCGATTGCCAAAGCCGGTGAACTCTGCAACGCTTACATGCTCGACAGCATTTCCACGGGCATGACGATTTCTTTCGCCATGGAATGTTTCGAACACGGCCTGATCGGGCTGGATGAGACCGATGGCATCGACCTGCGCTTTGGCAACGTCGAAGCCATGCTGACCATGGTCGAGCGCATAGCACGGCGCGAAGGTTTTGGCGATCTACTGGCCGAGGGCAGCCTGCGCGCCGCTGAAAAAATCGGCGGCGATGCCAAATACTTTGCCATCCAGGTTAAAGGCCAGGAACTGGCGATGCACGAACCACGCGGCAAGTATAACGTCGGCATGGGCTATGCCATTTCGGAAATTGGCGCCGACCACCTGGTGGTGGCGCACGACCCGGCCTTTGCCAACCCCGATTCGATCCAGTTTAAAAGCGCCTTAGCCCTGGGAATTACCGTCCCCCAGCCGCCCCGGCTGTTGAATGCCGAAAAAATGAAACATTTCTACATATTGGAAAAATGGGGCAGCATGGAAAAAGCGATCGGCTACTGTTTCTTTGGCCCCTCGCCGCGCTCCTTCATTCACCCCGATGACGTGCTCCTGTCCATCAACGCCGCCACCGGCTGGAATTTGAGCATGGAAGACACCCTCCAAATTGGCGAACGCGCCACCAACATGGCCCGCATCTTCAATCTGCGCGAAGGATTTTCACGCCAGGACGATACTCTGCCCGAACGTCTTTTCCAGGGTTTGGAAAATGGCCCGCTGCAAGGCAACGCCATTCCGCGCGAGGATTTTGAACAGGCGCTGACGGTTTTATACGACTTGAAAGGCTGGGACCCTGCCACCGGCGTTCCGGGCCGCGAACGGCTGGAAGCCCTGTCGTTGGGCTGGGCCGCCGATTTACTGGAAGCTCAATGAAACTGAATCTGGGCGGACAATTTTCGTTTTACATCCCCGGGCACCCGCGCCATGTGGAAGTTGAACTGAAAGAAGCCGCCCGTTTAATCGACGTCTTATCCCGGCTGGGCATCCCGGCCGCTGAAGTACATCTGGTCGTCATCAACGGCGAACTGGTTGAATTGCAAGAGGCCATCGTTACCGCCGCCGATGAAGTGAAGTTATTTCCGCCGGTCAACGGCGGATAAGCCCGCAAAAAACCAAATCCTGGCTGAAAAACACATTTTATATTACCGGTAATTCCATTCATTTCGCTAAGAAAGTGAGTCGTCATGCCTGAAAACGAAGTAAAAGCCTGGGTAGAAAACATCAACATTCCAACCTACCCCGCGCCAGTTGGAGACTTAAATCCGCTGTTCCTGGAACGACGCAACAACCAGGGCGCCACCGGACGCATTTA
>CAILYI010000043.1 GCA_903838415.1 uncultured Anaerolineae bacterium
GGTAGGAAAGACATATTACGTGGTAGCAAGCACATGTAACGTGGTAGCAAGCACATTTGACGTGGTAGCAAATATATTTGACGCGGTAGCAAGCACATTTGACGTGGTAGCAAGCATATTTGACGTGGTAGCAAGGCCAGGTTGCCAGGCATAAGGCTGGCCTTGCTCAAGATCGCGAATGAAAAGAAGTGCGGGCACCTTTACGGGTGCCAGCACTTCTTTTCTAATACGCCTGTTACAAAATCACTGTTATTGCAACGTGAACGCGCTGATCGCTTTTTGCAGAGCATGGGCCATATCCGCCAACAACTGCGCCGCTGCGGTGACTTCATCCACTTGCACGCTCATTTCTTCGGCTGAGGCACTCACTTCTTCGATCGCGGCGCTGTTTTCCTCAGATACAGCCGCGATATTCTCGATGGCTCTGGTCACTTCTGCCGTTCCAGCTGCCATCTCTTCGGTTGCGGCGGTGTTTTCTTCCACCACCGCGCTGACTCCATCCACTGCGGCCACCAACTGATTCGAAGCGCTGCTCATCTGCGCCGCACCCTTGCCAGCTTCTTCCGCCTGACGGTAAACCGCTTCCGCCGCCTTCAAGATCGCGCCCAGCGCGTCGCCAGATTCGTTGGCCAATCGCACCCCGTTCTCCACTTCCTTCCCGCCTTCATCCATCGCCTTGACAGCTTCAGAGACGGTCTTCTGAATCCCCTTAATCAACCCCGCGATTTCTTTTGTGGCCAGACTGGAACGTTCAGCCAATTTACGGACTTCATCCGCCACCACTGCGAAACCCTTGCCATGTTCACCAGCCCGCGCGGCCTCGATGGCTGCATTCAGCGCCAGCAAATTTGTCTGGCTGGCAATATCCTCGATCGTTTCCACAATTGTCCCAATTTGATCCGAGCGCGCGCCCATTTCTGTCACCGCTTGCGCCGAGAGACTTACCTTGATCTTGATCCGCTCCATGCCTTTGACCGTTTCGGAAACTGTTTTGGCTCCCAGGCGCGCCGCTTCGGCTGCATCTGCTGAGTCTTTGGTCACCGACTGTGCGTTCCCTGCCACCTGCGCGATGGTCTTGCTGATGTCACTGGTAATCTCGGCTGCTTTGGTGACCGAGGCGGTTTGATCCTGCGCGCCCCTGGCCACGCCATCGATGGCGCGCGACATTTGTTCCACTGACTGGGCTGTGCGGCTGATCGAATCGGTTTCCTGGGTGATACCTTTGGCAACCTGCTGCACCGTGGTCGCAATTTGCGCGGTCGCCAGGCCGGCCTGTGAGGCGGTCAGGGCCAATTTCGAACTGGATGCGCCAACTTCATTGGCGTTGGAATGCACATCCAGCAGCACATTCCTGAAATTGGTGGTCATCTGTTGGAACGAATTACTGACATTGACCAGGTTCTCGATGATGCCATCCAGAGCTTGAGCCATCTGCCCAACCTCATCTTCCGATCGAAGATTCAGTTTGGTAGTATTGATCAGCGCAGAACGGGTCAGGTCACCCTGGGCAATCTGGTCAATTTCCTTTGAAAAGGCCTGTAAATCT
Source organism: uncultured Anaerolineae bacterium (assembly GCA_903838415.1). Lineage (GTDB taxonomy): Bacteria > Chloroflexota > Anaerolineae > Anaerolineales > Villigracilaceae > UBA5195. The sequence goes on from CAILYI010000043.1 coordinate 1,547, forward strand.
ACTTCCGAAAGATTCTTGGAAGCCTTCACAACCATCTTCAGCTTATTGATAACTTGCCGCTGGATGACTGCAAAGGACAACACGAACATACTCATCATCACCACGATCAGGGCAATGATGCTCCACAGCAAAACGGTCGAACGCTGTTGATACATGGCAACGTTCTGAGCAGTACGCGCCTCAAACAGCACATAAAAATCATCGATGGGCTTCATAATATTGGCTTTGTTCTTGTGGTAAGTTTCATCAAACACCAACTTGAGCGCCATCTCGCGATCTGGTGCTTTCTTCACGGTGAAATTTCCCTGCCCGTCATCAAACAGTCCTTTGACCGCGTTCATCGCGATCGTTTCGGCCACAACCAACCCATCTGAATTCTTTTGCGCTTCGGTCAGCTTGGCAAATTCGGCCTCTGTGAAACCTTCCTGCTTCATCAAATCTTGCAGAGAGATGGTTTCTCCATCGGGACGAGGTTTCTGCCCTGTCGCCGCGACGAAATCCCAATAAATGCGGTTGTAAGCCACCGGACGAGGTGCTTTGCCATTGCGGATGTCGAGAATGGCAAAGTATTCACGCTCATATTCGGGGTTGCCGGTGGCGACATAAGCTCGTCCCAGGCGGGTCAGATCATCCGAACTCTGGCGCAATTCATCCGCCAGCATATAAGACTGGAATTGAACATCCCTGCTTTCATTTAGATTCTCCTGGTTTTGAAACAGAAGCATCGTCAAGACCCCCAAACCGATCGCCAATATGAATTGGATTCCAAAAATGATCAAGAACAGTTTCTTCAGAGACATAACACTCTCCTATGCTGATTTGATCATGTTCCCCAGGCATGATTGTAGGTGGGCTCTCATAGATGATGCGCTTTGGCTTACGCCATCGCCGCATCTTGCCATAATCGGTAAAAACGAATCCTATCCGATAGATCCTCAGGGCTTTTGGAAAATATTCATATGAGTAAAACTCTCTTTTGTTTGGCGAAATAGAATCTTGGAGCCCGCAACCAGCCAGGTTTACCAAGCAGAAATGAAGAACTCCCCCGGTTTTGCGCCTATTTTTTTATTAGGTGACTAACTTTAACATTGTAAGGCAATAAATTTATCCAAAGAATAAAAATATGGGTAAATTCGGATAAATAACACATAAACGACTCCGCTGCAAAAAGGATGCGATCAAACCGATCTGAATTCGATCTTCCTCCATTCGCGAAGAATTTAATATGATCTGGACAGACCATCATCCCCCGAAGCAACCAATCCCAGACGAACCAGCGCTCGTTATCGAGATTGGCGGCACGCTTTTGTCACAAAACTGGTCCGATAGAAGGTTACTCATTTTTTTAAACAGCAGCGCCCGCTCAATTTGAGCGGGCGCTGCTGTTTACCTCATTGAATTACTCAACATCTTTTGGTTTTTCGGTTTCCTGTGGCGCCCCACCGAGTTTGGGCTCTGGTTTGACGAGATATTGTTCCAGCAGCGAGGGCGCTTCGGGGTGGTCAACGTGCAGGGCGTGGTTGTAGTCACCGGCGGGGGTGGGGATTTCCAGGTATTCAAGCCGCCGGACGCCGGTGATTTGCGAAACTACGTCGCTGAGACTTTCCAGGTGCTGAATATTGAGCGTGGTGTAAACGTCGATCCCCGCGTCGAGCAATTCCTTCACATCCTGGTAACGCCTGGGATGCCGCGAACCGGGAGCGTTGGTGTGGGCCAATTCATCCACCAGCGCCAGTTTGGGGTGGCGGGCCAGGATGGCATCCACATCCATTTCCGGGAAGGTTACGCCGGAAGATTCGGCGTTTTTTCGCGGGATGATTTCGAGCCCGGTCATAAAGGCTTCCGTTTCGGCGCGCTGATGGGTTTCGATATCACCGATGACCACATCCATGCCTTCGTCAAGGCGCTGACGGGCGGCTTCGAGCATGGCGTAGGTTTTCCCTACTCCGGCGGCGTAGCCCAGGAAGATTTTGAGCTTGCCGCGCGGGGAAGTCATTTCGTCAGATTGCGCTCGCGCAGGGAATTGGTCTGGATTGGGGTCTGGAGGGGGAGCCATAAAGTTATTGTATCGCATCCAGAGCAAGATTTAATGATGCTTCAAGCCGGATGGTTCTGTGTGCGGATTACGATGAAATCGCACACATTAAGTGGAACATGCCGCACTTTCGGCGTTGGGTGATCACTGGGAAGTATATTTAAAACGCGCTGAATGCCTTCAGTTTGGATGATATCAAAAAAGGACGAAAGTGATTTCCCATTTTTGTCCTTTTTTGATATGGTTTTCTTCGAAAAAGTGGAATGAAACCCGAGCCAGGGATTGAAATTTTTGTTCCTTATTCGATTTTCAGGATTTTCAGTTTGATGGTTCCGCCCGGTGTTTCAGCGCCGACCACCTCGCCCACTCTGTGATCGATCAGCGCGCGCCCAAAGGGCGATTCGTAAGAGATTTTCCCCGCGCGCGGGTCGGCTTCGCGTGCGCCGACGATGTAGAACTGCTCCGGTTCATCGTTCTCTTCCTGGACGGTGACGCGCGTTCCCACGGAAACCACATCCTTGCTGGCGGCGCCATCGACAATGATGGAATTGCTCATCGTATATTCCAGTTCCTGGATGCGGCCTTCCAGGAAAGCCTGGTCTTCTTTGGCTTTGTGATAATCGGCGTTTTCAGACAGGTCGCCCATCTGGATGGCGTCGCGTAAACGCGCGGCCAGCGCCTGGCGCTGCGGCCCTTTCAGCTCGATTAGCTCGGTTTCGATTTTTTGCGCGCCTTCAGCGGTGAGATAAATATGTTCAGACATGCTATCCTCCACGAGAAAATACAAAACTCCGGGTTCAAGGTTGACCTTATCCCGGAGTTATTCTGAAAGTACAGGGAAACAAGGTCAGGTTTTGAGGAAGGGATCAAACAAACGTTGGTGTTCCTCGATGGCGAATCGATCGGTCATGCCGGCGATGTAGTCGCAGATTGTACGTTCCAATCCTCGCAGGGCAATATTTTTCTGGAATTGCGTGGGCAGCATGGCAGGTTCACTTTGGTAGGCGTCGAACAAATCCTTGATGATGTTTTCAGCCTTGACTTGCATGCGTACCACGCGGTAATGGCGGTAGAGCTTCTGATACAGAAAATCTTTCAGTTCGCGATTGCGACGCTGCATATCTTCGCTGTACCCGATGACATTGTAGTTCAGCTTCTGCAAATCCAACGCGGATTTTGCGGCGCTTTCCTTCAAACGCTGGTCAGTGGTCTGGACGATGTCGGTCACCAACAGCCCAACCAGGTGGCGGATCATGCGGTGACGTTCGATATCTCCCAGGTTGGGTCCGCGCCAGTTGTAGGTCTCTTTCAGAATCTCCCACAGGGCAACGCCTTCCAGGATTTGAGCGTCGATCATGCTCGAACGCAGCCCGTCATCGAGGTCATGCGTTGTGTAGGCCAGTTCATCGGCCATATTGGCAATTTGCGTTTCGAGGTTGCCGCGCAGCTCGGGGTTTAAGTCGCGCGCGTCTGAGATATCGTATTCCGATTCGTGCTTGACAATGCCTTCGCGTACTTCCCACGTCAGGTTTAGCCCGGGGAACTCGGGATAGCGCTGCTCCAATTCGGTGACGATGCGGAAGGATTGTTTGTTGTGGTCGAAGCCGCCGAAGTCCTTCATCAGTCGCGCCAGGGCCGTTTCGCCGGAATGTCCAAAAGGGGAGTGGCCAAGATCATGCGCCAGACAAATGGCTTCCACCAGGTCCTCGTTACCGCCGAGGGCGCGGGCCAGGGTTCGTCCGATTTGGGCAACTTCGAGGGTGTGCGTCAGCCGGGTTCGGAAGTAATCGCCCTCAAAGTTGATGAAAACCTGGGTTTTATATTCCAACCTGCGAAAAGCGGTTGTGTGCAGGATGCGGTCGCGGTCGCGTTGGAAAGCGGTGCGATATGCCGGTTCGCCATCCAGATAGGCGCGGCCCTTGGTGTTTTTGCTGCGCATCCCGTAGGGCGCCAGGGCCTTGTCTTCCAGTTCTTCGAGCATGGTACGGTCAAAATACATGGACCAACCTTTCAGATAACAAGGCCTCCGAGTCTCAAGAGACCTCGGAGGCCTCATAAACAGTGGGGCGAGTGGGGGTCGAACCCACACAGTATCTCTACCGGCGGATTTTAAGTCCGCTGCGTCTGCCTATTCCGCCATCGCCCCGGATGCTTCTTCATTTTCAATCTTGTTTCTTGCACAATTGTAACCGAAGTAGGGAGCACGTCAAGTTCTGAAATTCCGGCAGTATAATCCGCGCATGTCCAGACTTCGCCAGTTGTTCGGTTTCAGCCGCCATTCATCCTACCTGTTCAGCGCCTTCCTGCTGATTTGCCTGCTGATCATCTACATTTGGTGGCCGCTGATGGAAGAATACCTGGGCTACATCCGCGTTTATCAGCAGGCCGGGTATCCGTGGTACGCGCTCGTCGATTGGCTGCTGCTGGGAATTTTCGCCTTTATGTCCGTCACCATCATGGCCCGCGCTGATCTGAAAACCGACAGCCTGATCGTTTTTGTCGGCTTGTGCGGCGGATTGGTGATCGAAAGCTGGGGCACACAGACCAATCTCTGGCATTATTACACGGCGGAACGTCCGCCTTTGTGGATTATCCCGGCCTGGCCGATCGCCAGCCTGAGCATTGACCGTTTGACCCGCGGCCTGCGCCGGGTGACCGCCAAATGGGGCGATTCCTTCTTCCGGGCCGCTTACTGGCTCACTTTTGCTGCCTTTTATGCGCTCATGCTTTGGTACGTTGCGCCCACCTTCGACAAATCCTACACTTTGGCAGCGCTGGTCATCTGCGCGCTGATGATTTTGACGCCCACCGATCAGCGGCTGGCCCTGCTCGTTTTTGTGGCAGGTTCCGGGCTGGGATATTTTCTCGAACGCTGGGGCACCACCCGCGAATGTTGGACCTATTACAGCCGCGAAACCCCGCCAGTTTTTGCAGTCTTCGCTCACGGCATGGCCGCCGTCGCTTTTTGGCGGACGGGGCGGCTGATGCATCTTGTCTGGCAACGTATTTTCGCGCGCCGGCCGGAGAGATTAAGAAATTATCAAGTTGACAAATAAAAATAACAACCGGGGAATTAATTCCCCGGTTGTTATTTGATCACGCCACGGCGTTGTGTTTACTTCCAGTTTTTCGCCAGTTCGTTCAAGGCGTTGTAATACGGCTCAATGCTCGGGATGAAATGCTGTTCGTTTTTGGCGTGCGGCCCAATCCCGGATTGACCCCAGACGACAGCCTGTCCGCCGGGCGCGAAGCGGGCGCTCGTCCCGGGCAGTTTCCGGCCAATTTTGGGCTCCGCACCCGAAGCCTGCCGGACGGCTCCGATCAGCGCTTTCAGGGCCGGATTTTCCGGGTCGCAGGCCACGCCGTTTTCCATCACCGAATAAACCACTTCCAGCGCGTTTTCCGCGCAATAGGTATCCACCGCCGCCTTCAAGGCTGCGACGTTATCCCGCGGGATGGGACGAATTTCTACACCGAGAATTCCCTCCGCGGCTGTGACGTTGTACACGCCGGTTGTGCCGACGTTGATAAACGGGAATTTGGCCTGTGACTGCCAGCCATCGGGTGACTTGAGCGTCAGGTGCTTGCCGAAGATTTCATTCAAAGCGGTGCGGGCGTTGATGAGTTTTTCGCTCAAATCGCCAGCCCCGGCCACGCCGGAGTGACCCTTCACGCCACGCGCAATCACATCGAAGCGCATCACGCCGCGATTTTCGATGCAGATTTCGCCAAAAAGTTCGTTGCCTTTTTCACCGGTGCGTTCTCCGGCGATGAACAGCGCCGGCTCGTAGGGCTGACCCAGCAGGTTGCCCAATTCCTTAAGCACGAAAGGCGTACCCATCGCCTCGGCTTCGCCGTTTTCCTCGTTGCCCACCAGCAGCAGGGCAATGTTGGGATAGTGTCCCGCCAGGTCGTTCTTGTGGGCGGCCATTGTATCCTTCATCCACACCAGGTACGTGGCGACGACGGTCTTCATATCGGCGGAGCCGCGTCCGTGCAGGTAATCGCCTTCGATGTAGGGCGTAAACTGGCTGTCGTCCGGTTCCGGTTCGACGACATCAAAGTGACCGGTCAACAGGATGGTTTCGCTGGATGGGGGCTTGGTAGCTTGGGGGAAGGAGGCATAAACTGCCGGATATTTGCCGTCAAAATAGCGGACTTCCAGTCCGTTGCCGCGCAAATAGTCGTGGACAAAGGTTCCGGCGCGATGGACTTCGTCGATGCGTTCTTCGGGGCAGGCGGTCACGCTGGGGATGCGAATCAGGTGCTGGGCCAGGTCGAGAATCTCGGCGGTCTTGTTCGGGTATGATGCGTCCAGGGTAATGCCCGAAGCGGCGCGGAAGCGCACTGGCAGGGATGCGTCATCGCGGGCATCGTTGCGGGCATGCTGGAGCAGTTCGCCCAGTTTTTCCGAGTCACCGTTGAGTTGGGCAGCCTTGGATGCGATCTTTTCCACGTCCGCGCGCACCTGGTATTCCTTTTCGAGCGCGAGTTCGCGCATAACGGAAACCGGCACCTCGTCGTTTTCGCCCAACTGCATACGCAGGCGTGAGCGGATGCGTTCGGCGGTATTCGGGCCGCCATTGGCCATTTCCATTAACGGATTCAGGTCTTCCCACATGCCGAGCGCTTCCGCCAGCGGGCGCAGTTCGTTGAGCGTCCATTTCAGGAAGTCGCGCATGTTGACGGGTTTGCCGGTCAACGGGTTTTCGATTTCGGCGCGCAGGCCGTGTTCGGCGGCGAGTCGTTCGTTGGTGCGGGCGCGCGTGATGTCTTCACGGTCGTAGCGGAAGGAACGCGCGAAAAGCGGATCTGCGTAGAAACGCAGCAGCAGTAGCTGTTTGAAGGACATGTTGGCCACGTCCAGGTCGAGCGGGTTGCCGCCGTCATCGGTGCGGATTTCAACGCGTCCCATCGGCAGGTTGATGCGCGCCATCAGGTTTTGTTTTTCAATTTGACGGGCCATTTCCTCGGCAGGTGCCGCCTCACCAATGGAGTACAGGCCGCGGGTGTAGAGCTCGGAGAGCTGGTCGCCGGTTGTTGAAATGAGTCGCTCAACCGGTTCTGCAAATGAGCGGGCGCGCACCGGTGCCCAGTTATTATTCCCAAAGCGAATGCCGCGCCGGACCAGGTCATAGGAAATTTGCAGGTAGTCGGAGTAGGAGCGGTACAGGTCGGGCAAATCCATCTCGGGCGGATTGGGGAAGGTCAGGTTGCGGATGGAGTCGTTTTCGGTCAGCACCAGCACCGGTTTTCCGTCACGCACCTGCGCCTGCATGGGAGTGGAGGCCGAAGTGGCGATAAACAGGCTGGAAAATGCGCGCAGCAGGCGGGTGGCGGTGATGTAGAATTCGGATTTGTAATCGTCGAAGTGCTTGTCGCCGCGCTCGGAAGCGGGCAGGTGCATGAAATCCCAGGAGAGCAGCGTTTCGGGCAGGGACAGGTTGACGTGAATCCCGGCTGTGGCGAGCGTATCGCCATACAGGTCAACGCAGCGCTCAAGGTAGCGGCGCTTGGCGATGCCCCAGTTGCCGGGGACGCTGTCGTGGCCGATATTGGTCAGGAACAGCAGGTTGCCGTGCCAGTAGAACAGGCGCTCGTCAAATTTGGCCCCGGCGCGCGCCAGGGCGTTCATCAGGATGGCTTCCATGATGCGCGCTTCGTAGGTTGCGCCGCGTGGCGAGAAGTAGGGGCGGGTGGCGAATTCAACCATCCAGTGGAAGACTTCCAGCTGGGAGAAATTCGCCAGCCAGGGCGGCAGGCATTCGGCGCGCAGATAATCGACGAAGGATTGGCGTGCCGGTCCGGCGCCAACGGTCAGCAGCGGACGGAACTGCTCGTCGAGCAGATTCCATTCGAGCTCGAAGCCGTTCAGGCCGCCATCTGGTTTCTGTTTTTCGGCCGATTGAACAGCCAGGTGGTATTTTTCGGCGAATTGTTTGGGGTTGAAGGTCATATTTTTAGCCAGGAATTACAATGATTGCAGGGATAAATTATTCGCCAAACTACGCTCGTCCTGTTGGGAAAGATTTACGTAGTTTGGCGAAGTGTAGCGAATTAACTCTTCAGGCTGTTCAACCCGGCCATCAGTCGTTCAAATGCGCCAATGGTGCGTTCGGCCGGGGTGGCGTAAGAGAAGCGGATCCAGTCATTGCCAAAGGGCGAGAAGAACGCACCCGGCACAACGGCCACGCCGTAATTCTCCGCCAGGTATTGCCCGAGCGGTTCGCTATCGGCCAGGCCCTTGGCGGCAATGTACTCGCCGACATTGATAAAGGCGTAGTAGCCCTTGCCGATGATGTGTTGGAAGCCGTTCTGTTCCAGCAGCGGTTTGAGTACTTTGCGGCTGGCGTTGGTCGGTTCGACGATGGTTTTGGATGCCTCGGTATAACCAATCTCATAAGCGGCCATCGCCACGGCCAGTGAATAAAAGGTCGGCATGACGGTGTGCGAGGCGCGCGCCACGCTGAACTTGACCACTTCCTCGCTGGCAACCAGGTGGCAGTTGCGGATGTTTGAGCCACCCAGCGACTTGGTGATGCCATCCAAAAACATCAGGTGCTTGCGCTCTTCGGGCGTGAAATTCGCCAGGAACGCGTTCAAATCCATCGGCTGCTCGTCGGTGACGTAGTGATACATCCAGTCAAACAACACAAACGGGATTCCGGCTTCGAGCGCGGCTTTGGCGAGAGCCACCTGACGCTCGGCGGAAGTGGTCAGACCGGTGGGATTATCCGGATTGGTAATGACCAACCCCGCCACCTTTCGTCCGGATCTGGCGGCGAATTCCACGCTGGCGCGAATCCCGTCCTCGGAATACGCCCAGCCATTGGACGGATCGCCTGGCGACCACATCACGTTCGCGCCGATGCCATAAGGTCCCCAGTTGTACGAAATCCATGGCACGCGCGAAACGGCGATGACATCGCCTTCGCGTCCGTGGCCGAGCGCCAGCATGGCCTGATACGCCTTGACGAGGGCGTCGCGTCCGCCACAGGTGCCGAGGATGTTATTGGGACCGTATCCAAGCGCCGGGTCAAGCTTCCAGTACTTTTCCACCACCGACTTGCGGTAGGGTTCCGTGCCGAAAGGCATATCATAAGATGTTCCGTGCTCGATCTGCATCTGCGCGGCGCGTTCCAAAATGGCACGCGGCACGCCGGGCAGGGAGGCGCCGCCATCGCCCTGGGATGCATCATAAACCGGTGAACCGGGATTCTTTTCCTGGTAGACTTTGAGCGATTTGTTGATCAGGAACATGCGCGAAGGCGGAATCGCCATCATGTCCTTCAAGTATCCACTGACGGGAACCAGGTTTTCGTCAGGCACGGCGTAAACGGGGGTGGTATTGGAAATATTATTCATGCTACTCTCCTAAAGAATTTAAGAAAAACGCCCCGAGGTGATCGGGGCGTTGGTTGCGCTAGGCGTGGCCTGTTTTCCTGTGAAGAAACCGGAGGGCTTTTCCTATGCACCAACGTCCCGCGTTTGTACGAGTGCGGGTGGTAGTCGAATTAACGTCGGTGTGCAGGCCGTGATTCAGCATAATATTTCGGGCAAGGATACCACCGTGACCCTTGCGCGTCAAGCACTTGATCGTCTACTCAATGGCTAAATCCATTTTAGAATTCCCGCAAAAAGAATCAGGCAGGCGATGTCAAAACCCCAGATCGCGCCCACAGTCATCAGTTTGGATTTTATTCTTTCCATATCAAAAACCCAGAAAGCCACGATGAAAAACGTCAGGTAGCCGAACAGAAAAATCAGCCAGGGCGCGCCCCGGTTCCACCAGGCGTAATCCCAGGTCAGCGCGCCGACAGCGTTTAGCAAATACTCCACAAACACACAAAATGCTGACCCGGCGACCGCCACAAACCGGCGGTTGGGAACGCCCAGGATTTTATCCGCTTTGTTGGGCAGCAGCATTTTTGTCCAAATCAAGCCACTGACGGCGAACATAAACATAATCTCAATATTCAGCCCGGCCAGGATGAGAAAGGCCGTCTTGCCGGGTGCAGCCCAGACCGGCGCGAAGCCGGTAAAATGCAAAACCAGCGAATTCCAGATTTCGTTGAACCAATCCATCCCCCAGAAAGCCAGCCCGGCCAGCAAAATGTTCCAGTTGCGTTTCTCCGCTTCCACGGTGTAAACGTAAAAAACGAAGGACAGCATGGGAATGACATACCATTGGAACTGGCTGCCATCCCGCAGGATGGCGAGTGCTTGCAATGCAGATTGTGACATAACAGGCTCCTTTCGCTTGCAACAAGTATAGACCGGAATTGGGAATTGGGTACATCCATTTGGAGAAAATCGTGCTAAAGTATTAATAGAGAGGGAAGTTTCTGTTCGATTCGAAAGGAGGTTCGTATGCTTTCACCTGCCAAGAATCGTCTATTCAACATTCTGCTGGCTGACGATGGATCATTGAATGCCCGTGCCGCTGCTCAATTGCTCGCAGATTTGCCGCATGATCCGGCAAGCTTGATTACAGCTCTGCGAGTGTTCACCCCAATCCAGGGATCAGAATACGCCGATGTTGAAGCCGAATCTGTCCAGCTAAAAAATCTTCTCAAAAGCCGTCACATCCATTTCCACATGGAACTCTTGATGGGTTACCCATCCGAGAGAATTGCTGAATATGCCCGAGAACATGCGCCCGATTTGATCGTTATGGGGGCTAAAGGCTCCGGCACGTTTGGTGGCATGTTGGGAAGCGTGGCCATGAATATCGTCCACGAAGGACGCTGGCCGGTGCTGATTGTCCATCAACCGTACAAAGGCTTGAAACGGGTGCTGCTGGTAATAGATGGATCAGCTGCCAGCCAGTATACCTGTGATTACATGGCAGCTTTCCCGCTCCCGGCTGGAACTGACATCGAAGTGTTGCATGTCGTTCCAGCGGTACATTCACTTTATCTGGTTGAGCCAACCGGCTTGGCTTTACCGGTTCTCACATCGGAGGATGAGCAGCGTCTGCGCCTTGAGAATGAAGTGCACGGAAAGGAAGTCCTTGAGCATGTGCGTACTCAGCTTGAGAAGAATGGTCTCAATGTGAATACCGTGCTGCGAGTCGGCAACCCGGGAGAACAGATTCTCAATTACGTCAAGGATGCAGACATTGACCTGATCGTCTGTGGCTCGCGAGGCGCAGGAAACCTGACCGGTTGGTTATTGGGCAGTATCTCGCGGGACATCGTTCAACACGCACCATGCTCCGTGCTGGTTGTGCGCGGTCCGGCGGAAACGAAGTAGTGCCGTTTGAAAAAATGCCCCGAGCAATCGGGGCATTTTTGGATTGATGGCTATGTTGTTGCCGGTTTGGTCCGCCAATCCTTTATGATGAAGGGAATATAGAGTAAGATGCAGGTCACAAGGGCAATCACTTCCAACCAGGGAATATACCAAGGCCAAGCAGGCAATAAATCCATGATGGTTGCCATCGGCGGCTTGCCATTGATCATCAGATAATTACTTCCAATGGCGGTGTTGACGAAGTAAATGATCACCATGTAGACATTCGCGATCGCGAAAATGCGCAGGATGGATTTCCAGGTTGGCCGGAAACCCTCCACGGCGGTCATATAAATCCCTGCTGTTACCAGGAGTCCATGCGAGAAAAAGGTTTGAAAATAGCGGAAGTGCGGGAAGCCATAAATCCCCACGTCCGGCGTCAACAACGCCTGCAACGCGCCGCCAATGCCCAAAAAGTAAACAAACTCATAGATCGAATAATTCTTGAAAATCAACATGAACCCTGTCAGCCAGATCAACACACTGCACATGTGCAGCGGCAGCATCGTTTGGATGGTCCATGTCCCGATGGCGAGATTCCAGATGTGCCAGGAAGCTTCTGCCGTCCAGATCATGATCGCCAATCCCCAGCGCACCTTCTGACGGGTCGCTTCACTTGCGCCCCTAAATCGCAATAAAAGCAAGTTGAGCAGCACAATTACCGCCAGCGTGCCAAGATGTGCCGCACCGAACAAAACAAAACCGGCGCCAGTGTAGTCTTTAATGAAATATTGACCAAGATCCATAAGAACTCCTGCTGTTTGGGATGGCGATTGGGCGGAAAAATATCGGATGCGGCCTGCCTGGTGAAAATTCGCATTGTTTCGTATTTAATTAAGCGAGCAAAGAGTTGCGCAGGGAAATATCGACGATTTTATCAGCAAACCGTCTGGATGTTGCTGGGAAACGACATTTTGATAGATTCCGCTGCTACTTTGGGCGTAAATCTCGGCCCAGCGCCTCCCTTTGACCTGAAGGCCTTATCCGTTTCGCCGGCATTTAGACCGCTTGAGAAAATCCGCACAAACTGGGTTTAGCAAAAGCCTTGACAGAAAGCCTCTCTTGAATATAATAGACAAGCCAGTCAGAAAGAGCGATTTCGTCCTAGCGGCAGATCGATAAAAACCTAGTGAAGGGCACTGAGCCGATGTTGGAAAAGACATCGGTAAATTTGTCTCTAGGGTACTTGACAGGCAAACATGAAGCGGGTAGAATACAGCCCGCTCGGTTAACAGGACCTTAACAACTGAAGAGTGATAGAAAATACGACAACCCTGTCGTTCTTTTTAAAATCCGTAACTTACACCTGCAAAGGTGAAAATTATTGCGGAGAGTTTGATCCTGGCTCAGGATGAACGCTGGCGGCGTGCTTAATACATGCAAGTCGAACGGGGTCTTTGTAGCAATATAGAGACTTAGTGGCGAACGGGCGAGTAACGAGTTGGTGACCTGCCCTGAAGTGTGGGATAACAGTCCGAAAGGATTGCTAATACCGCATGTGATCACCGGGTTTAGAAGCTGGTGATTAAAGCAGAAATGCGCTTCAGGAGGGACCTGCTTCCCATCAGCTAGTTGGTGAGGTAACGGCCCACCAAGGCTACGACGGGTAAGGGACCTGAGAGGGTGGTCCCTCGCAATGGCACTGAAACACGGGCCATACACCTACGGGTGGCAGCAGTAGGGAATATTGGGCAATGGGCGCAAGCCTGACCCAGCAACGCCGCGTGCACGATGAAGGCCTTCGGGTCGTAAAGTGCTTTTCTGAGGGATGAGAAAGGACAGTACCTCAGGAATAAGCCTCGGCTAACTACGTGCCAGCAGCCGCGGTAAAACGTAGGAGGCGAGCGTTATCCGGATTTACTGGGCGTAAAGCGTGTGTAGGCGGTACGGCAAGTTGGATGTGAAAGCTCCTGGCTTAACTAGGAGAGGTCGTTCAATACTACCGAACTTGAGGGCATCAGAGGAGAGTGGAATTCCCGGTGTAGTGGTGAAATGCGTAGATATCGGGAGGAACACCAGTGGCGAAAGCGGCTCTCTGGGATGCATCTGACGCTCAGACACGAAAGCTAGGGTAGCGAACGGGATTAGAGACCCCGGTAGTCCTAGCAGTAAACGATGTAGACTTGATGTCGGAGGTGTCAAAGCCTTCGGTATCGAAGCTAACGCGATAAGTCTACCGCCTGGGGACTACGGCCGCAAGGTTAAAACTCAAAGGAATTGACGGGGGCCCGCACAAGCAGCGGAGCGTGTGGTTTAATTCGATGCTACACGAAGAACCTTACCCAGGTTTGACATGTTGGTGGTAGGGAACCGAAAGGGGACCGACCCGCAAGGGAGCCTTCACAGGTGCTGCATGGCTGTCGTCAGCTCGTGTCGTGAGATGTTCGGTTAAGTCCGCTAACGAGCGCAACCCTCGCCGTATGTTACAAGGGTCATGCGGGACCGCCGGTATCAAGCCGGAGTAAGGTGGGGATGACGTCAAGTCAGCATGGCCTTTATGTCTGGGGCTACACACACGCTACAATGGCCGGTACAATGGGTTGCTAAGCCGCGAGGTAGAGCCAATCCCCAAAGCCGGTCTCAGTTCAGATCACAGGCTGCAACTCGCCTGTGTGAAGTTGGAGTTGCTAGTAAACGCGCGTCAGCTATAGTGCGTTGAATACGTTCTCGGGCCTTGTACACACCGCCCGTCACGTCATGGGAGCTGGTAACACCTGAAGCCGGTAGCCTAACCGCAAGGAGGGCGCTGTCGAAGGTGGTGCTGGTGACTGGGACGAAGTCGTAACAAGGTAGGAGTACCGGAAGGTGCGCCTGGATCACCTCCTTTCTTGAAAATGAGCAGTTCACTCACGCGAACTAGCTCTACTACAAAATCCTAATCGCGCGGTGCGAGAGGGTAAACGCAGGAAAAGTATTTTCTATCACTTCTCAGTTGTTGAGGCTGAAAGACCGCTCGGGCTTGTAGCTCAGTTGGTTAGAGCACTGTGCTGATAACGCAGGGGTCACAGGTTCGAATCCTGTCAAGCCCACCAAGTAGAGGCTTGGGGATGTAGCTCAGCGGGAGAGCAGCGCCTTTGCAAGGCGAAGGTCGCGGGTTCAAATCCCGCCATCTCCACAGAGCTGCGTTAGGTGAAGTGAGAAAGAAGAATAAGGAAAGCAGCTTGGCGACAAACAGCGACGGAGAATGACATAGGAACGGAAGACATCGCGCGGCAGATCGAAGGCCTGGCGGTGAGCCGGGACGTGTTGTTGAAAGAGAGAAGTTGAAGTGTGAACGATGCATTTGAGAGAACTCAAGAGCATCGCTCACTGGTCAACACTCTAGGTGAGTGCAGGCAGTGAAACCAGAACCTTGACAACTGAATAAGCGTTTTTTTTGACCTAAAGCAGAAATAATAAACCAAAAGAGTATCAAATTCTCCGCATCATGCGGAGAAGTTACTAAGGGTTTACGGTGGATGCCTAGGCGCAAAGTGCCGATGAAGGACGTGGGAAACTGCGAAAAGCTCCGGATAGCCGTTAACAGGCGTTCGACCCGGAGATCTCCGAATGGGGAAACCCACTAGAGCGAACCTCTAGTATCCTCTTACTGAACACATAGGTTTGAGGAGGGGCACCCGGGGAACTGAAACATCTAAGTACCCGGAGGAAAAGAGATCATTCCCCTAGTAGTGGCGAGCGAACGGGGAGTAGCCCAAACTTGGAAGGCTTGCCTTCTGAGGGTTGTAGGGCCAGGCAATGTGAAGTTACAAATCGATCAGTTAGCAGAAAGGTGTGGGATAGCCTGCCAAAGAGGGTAACAGCCCCGTATGCGAAAACTGATTGACTTCCGTCTGGTACCTGAGTACCGCCGGGCACGCTAATCCGGCGGGAATCTGGGGAGTCCACTCTCCAAGGCTAAATACACTTTGCGACCGATAGTGAACAAGTACCGTGAGGGAAAGGTGAAAAGTACCCCTGTTAGGGGAGTGAAATAGAACCTGAAACCGTAAACTTACAAGCAGTCGGAGGGCTAATGGCGTGTCGGTGCTAAGGAGCGATTCTGTGCGCGGCGCTATGCCTGACGGCGTGCCTCTTGGAGAATGAGCCTGCGAGTTAATCTCAGTGGCGAGGTTAAGGAAGTAACATCCGAAGCCGTAGCGAAAGCGAGTCTGAATAGGGCGTATAGTCGCTGGGATTAGACCCGAAACCGGGTGAGCTACCCATGGGCAGGGTGAAGCGAGTCTAACCACTCGTGGAGGCCCGTACCTACTTATGTTGCAAAAGTAGGGGATGACCTGTGGGTAGAGGTGATATGCCAAACGAACTCGGAGATAGCTGGTTCTCCCCGAAATAGCTTTAGGGCTAGCGTTATGCGTTTAGTACTGGAGGTA
>CAILYI010000044.1 GCA_903838415.1 uncultured Anaerolineae bacterium
GCAAGGCCTCGCGGAGGCTCACCTTTTGATCCAAGGTTTCTTCGTAATTGAGGAGCGTAAATTTTTTAGTCATGTTGAAAGTTTATCACGCGCTCATGGCTTGGCTGAATCCTTCGACAACCTGCTAGGCGAAGAAGGAATATTGCGCGATATTAGCAAGCGCAGGCAGGCGGAAGATGCGCTGGCGCAGCAAATTGAAGCAATGTCACAACTGAATCAATTTTCAATGGAATTGTCAACGATATCAGTTGATGAAAATCTTGAAGCGTTGATTACCAAGTGGGTCAAAAAAATTACTGGCGCTACTTTGGCAACATTCAACGAATACAACTATGAAAACCGAACAATAACCACCCACCACATTGAAGTGGAGTCTGGTTTGCGCGAAAAAATCGTGCGGCGGCTTGGAAAACGAGTGAAGAAATTTCATTTTGTTGTGAGTGATGAGATGTACCAGCAGATGATCACAGAACGCATAGGGAAGCGAAGCACTTTGCACGAGGCGAGCCTTGGGACCATCTCGCATCCAATTGGAGCAGCGCTGCAGGTATTGCTCAAGGTGGACCGTTTCATTGGGATATCCTATCTTATTGAAGGGAAGCTGTACGGTACATCCATGCTGGCGATGAATGTGGATCAGATTGATCCGCCGAAGAACATATTAGAGAGATTCATTTCCCTGGCAACTGTATCCTTGCGGCGCAAACAGGCGGAAGAGGCCCTACGAACAAGTGAAGAGCGCTTCCGTTCTTTGGCTTCATCTTTCAACGATATCATTTACTCGCTGGATACTCAACAACGCCATAGCGGCGTTTATGGAAATTGGGTTGAGAATATCGGATTGACTCCTGAATTCTTTTTGGGTAAAACGTCGCGGGAAATCTTCGGCGCAGAGGCGGCTCTTGTTCATGAAGAAGCCAATCAGCACGCTTTGGCTGGAGAGCATGTAACTTATGAATGGTCCACGCCAGCTGTTAGTGGTGTTTCATATTATCAAACTGTAGTCTCACCGCTGCGAAACTCACAGGGAGAAATTGTTGGCATTGTAGGCGTGGGGCGTGATATTACCGAGCGCAGGACAATCGAAGAAAAGATCCGCCTTTTGAATATCGAGTTGGAAAAACTGGCCTTGACCGATTACCTGACCAGTTTGTATAACCAGCGCTATTTTATGCAGCGCGGCGCCGAAGAGCTCAAACGCGCCATACGCAACAATCAGCCCCTGGCGCTTATGATGTTGGATATTGATGAGTTCAAAAAAATTAATGATACTTTCGGCCACGAAACCGGGGATCAGGCACTGCAGCAGGTGGCGGGAATTATGAAATCCAGCCTGCGAGAAATTGATCTGCTGGGGCGACTGGGCGGCGATGAATTTGCCGTGCTTTTGCCGGATACATCGGAAGAAGAGGCAGTCGTGTTGGCTGAACGAGTGCGGCAGTCCATCGCCAATACGCCTTTCGAGATATCTGGCCAGGTTTTGAGTAAAACTATTTCCGTCAGCGTTGGTGTGGCAGTAATTTCGGAAGCGATGTCGAGCATCGACGATCTGCTCAGAAATGCTGACGGAGCGATGTACCGCGCCAAGCACAGCGGGCGCAACTGTGTCGTCGTTGATCAAGGAAATCCTATCGTACCCCCCCCCCCCGCCGGGGGTGATCGAATGGTTTGGCTGGAGCGCA
>CAILYI010000045.1 GCA_903838415.1 uncultured Anaerolineae bacterium
TGGCCGTTTCAGCGACGATTTTCGCCCCGGCTTTATCCATAATCATGCGCATGCCTTGCAAGGTTGATCCGGTGCTGATGACATCATCTACGATGATGATTTTCTTGCCGTTGACCGAGTCGCGGTCTTTTTCATCCAGGATCAGCGTTTGTGGTTGGCCGGTGGTGATGGAAAGAGTCTCGGCTTGAATGGCCTCTCCCATATAGGGCTTGTACGACTTGCGCAGGACGACATACGGTTTTTTCGTCTCAGCCGAAAGAGCATACGCCAGCGGGATGGACTTGGCTTCGGCTGTCACGAGAATATCGTAATCCAGGTCTTTGAGCTTTTCGGCCAGCGCTGTGGCGCTCGCCTGAACAAGTTCCGTATCGCCCAGGATGTTTAAAATCGCAATTCGCAGTCCCGGCGCAATTTGAAAAAGGCGTAAATTGCGCTTGAGACCGGCAATTTCGATGGCATAAGTTTCATAAGTGGTCATGGCGTTTCCTCCGGGTGGGTTTCCAAACAGCGAAAGTTTATCACAACTCCGTAGGTGAATCGTGCGATTGGGCGCAATCTCTCTTACGGTATAATCTTTGCTGGTGCCTTGCCAACCTGACCATTGACCGGATTCCGTTAACCATGCTTCCTGACCTGCAAGTACAAGATATTGTCCATTTGCGGAAACCACATCCCTGTGGTGGGTATGAATGGATCGTGACTCGTCTCGGCGCGGATATTGGCCTGGAGTGCCGCACCTGCGGTCACCGGGTGATGCTCACGCGCCGGGAACTTTCCCGCCGAATCAAAACAATTCTTCATCGAGATGAAAATGCCCAGCCTAAATAAGAAACCACATATCCTGTTTTTATTTTCAGATACTGGTGGTGGACATCGTTCCGCTACTGAGGCCATTATCGAAGCGCTTGAATTGGAATACGGCGATACCTTCTCCTGTGAAATGGTGGATATCTTCAAGGATTACGCGCCTCGTCCGCTCAATCGCATGCCGGACTGGTACCCTTATATGGTCAAAGCGCCGCAGCTGTGGGGCGCCAGCTTCCACATTACCGACGGACGCCCGCAGGCGCGCGCCATTACGGGCACCATTTGGCCGGTCGCCGCGCGGACGGCGCGCCGCATCATCCGCAACCATCCGAGCGACCTGGTGGTCACCGTCCATCCGCTGGCGGTGTCATGGATTTTGAAAGCGCTCGGCAAGAATCGCCCGCCGTTCATCACCGTGGTGACGGATATGGTCACGACGCATGCCCTATGGTTCGACAAACGTTCTGACGCCATTCTTGTCCCGACCGATATTGCCCGCCAGAAGGCTATCCAATACGGCATGCCGCCGGAGGTTGTGAAGGTTGTCGGTCAGCCGGTGGCGCGCAAATACTGCATCCCTGGCGGTGACAAGTCTGCGCTGCGTGAAAAACTGGGCTGGCCCAAGGATAAATTCATCGTCCTGGCGGTTGGCGGCGGCGAAGGCATGGGCCCCCTCGGTCAGACCGCGCGCGCTATTGCCGAATCCGGTCTGGATGTGGCGCTGGTGGTAGTCGCCGGGCGCAATGAACGCCTGAAAGCCAGCCTGGAAAAGCATCATTGGCAAATCCCGGCCCTGATCTATGGCTTCACCAAGGAAATGCCCGATTTTATGCGCGCCGCGGATGTCCTGGTGACCAAAGCCGGTCCCGGCACGATTGCCGAGGCTTTCAATGCCCATCTCCCGATCATTTTGTTCGCCAAGCTGCCCGGTCAGGAAGATGGCAACGTCACTTACTCGGTCGAAGTCGGCGCGGGTGTTTGGGCGCCTACCCCGCAGCGGGTGGTCTCTGCGCTGCGGCGCTGGGTCAACGCACCGGCGGAACGCGATAAAGTTGTTGCAGCCTGCCAGCATGCGGCCCGCCCCGATTCGTCGCTTGAGATTGCGCACACAATTGGCGAGAAGCTGGGTTTGCCTTTGCCGGAAGCCGAAACAACCGGAAACTGACACTGCGATATAATCTTTCTGTTATGCCCGTCCTGACAGTCAACGCCTTCGATTTTCTCAGTCACAGCCCCGCGCAAACGCGTCGTTTGGGGATGCGCCTCGGTGCATTGCTCCAGCCCGGGGATGTGGTTTGTCTGCAAGGCGAATTGGGGGCAGGCAAAACCACCTTCGTGCAGGGACTTGCCGCCGGTTGGGGCTCACTCGATGCCGTTTCTAGTCCTACTTTTATCCTGGTCAACGTGTACCGGCGGGCTGATGGCGGGCAGCTTTTTCATTTCGACACCTACCGCGTTGAATCCGCGCTTGAAGCCGAAGAACTCGACCTGGATGCCATGCTGGCCGCCGGGCCGCTCGTCATTGAATGGCCGGAACGCATGGCAGGCATCCTGCCCGCCGAGTGGCTGTGGCTCAAGCTGGAACATGTCGATGAAGATCGCCGCCAGATCACCTTTCTGCCCACGGGCAAACGCTACGAAACGCTGCTGGCTGCTTTCAGCCACACCAGCTTTGGAACCGACTGATGCTGCTCGCTGTTGACACCTCCACTCCGCAAATTGGACTGGCGCTTTATGACGGCGTGCAGGTCCTGGCCGAGTCGCTTTGGACGAGCAAAGCCCGTCACACCGTGGAACTCGCGCCCGCCGTCGTCGAGATGCTGGCGCGCACCGGTCTCAAAATGGATGCGCTCAAAGCTCTGGGTGTGGCGATCGGCCCAGGATCTTTCACTTCGCTGCGGGTGGGGTTGTCTTTTGTTAAAGGACTGGCCCTGGCGCGGATGCTGCCAATCGTCGGAATCAACACCCTGGAAGTGGTTGCCGCCAGTCAGCCAGTGAGCACACTCCCCCTGGCATGTCTCCTGCCCGCCGGGCGCGGACGACTGGCTTTGGGCTGGTACTACGCTCAACATAACGGCTGGCAGGCTGCGGGTGAAGCGGTTATCGTCACCGCTGAAGCGTTGTCCACTTCCATTGAGCAGGATTCCGTTATTTGTGGCGATTTAAGCGCCTCGGAGCGTCAAATCCTGCAAAAGAATGAGCATATTCGTCTGGTATCCCCAGCGTTGAGCACGCGCCGCCCCGCCATCCTGGCGGAACTGGCTTTTTCCCGCTGGCAGGCTGGCCGCATTGACGATGCTGCCACGCTTGCGCCGCTCTACCTGCACATTGGCGAGGCACTGCCGGGATGAACATCCGCACAATGACGGCGGCCGACTTGGCCGTTGTGACCGAACTGGACCAGTTAAGTTTCAGTCAGCCCTGGCCGCCCGCTGCTTTTGGTATTGAACTGGTCAATGCCAATTCCCGCTGCTGGGTGGCAGAAAACAGCCAAAGTTCTGACGTGGTAGCGGTCCTGGTTATCTGGCGCGTGCTGGATGAAGCGCACATCGCCACGATTGCGGTTCACCCCGATTTTCGGCGGCATGGTTACGGAAAAGCGCTGCTAAAAGTTGGCATGGATGCGGCTTACGCCGAAGGCGCGCGCATCTATCACCTGGAAGTGCGCGCTGGCAATCTATCGGCGCAAAAGATGTATGCGGATTTTGGTTATGAAATTGTCGGGCGCAGGCCAAAGTATTACCAAGATAATGGCGAAGACGCCCTTTTGATGACACTCAACCTGTTGGAGAATGTATGAGCGCTCAATCCGATGCCTTAGCGGGAGAAACTCTGGCCCAGATCGCCAGCGAAGTCTCCAATTGCACCAGCTGCGCTTTGCATACCACGCGCAATAAATCCGTGCCGGGAGAAGGACCTGCCAACGCAGAAATCATGTTGATTGGTGAAGGCCCGGGCGCGAATGAAAATGAACAGGGGCGTCCGTTCGTGGGTGCGGCGGGTAAGTTTTTGGAAGAATTATTGGCGCAGGCTGGCTTGAAACGCAGCGACGTCTGGATTGGCAACGTGGTTAAGTGCCGTCCGCCGGGCAATCGCGATCCCATGCCGGATGAATTGGCAGCCTGCAACCTGTATCTGGAACGTCAGATTGAAGCGATTAACCCAAAAATTATTATCACCCTGGGGCGCTTTTCCATGGGAAAGTTCCTGCCCGGCGTGAAAATAACCCAAGTCCACGGCCAGATGCGCAAAATTGGCGGACGGTTTATGATTGCCATGTTCCACCCGGCAGCGGCGCTGCATAATCCCACCTATCTGCCGCATATCAAGGCTGATTTTGCCAAACTGCCGGGGCAGCTGGATGTGGCGCGCAAGGAATTGGTGAAGTCCGTGGTAGCGGAGCCGAAAGCGCCATATCAGCCACAAAAAACGGAAGAAGCCCGGCAAATCAAGTTGTTTTAGTGATTTGGCCTGCCTGACGAAAAATAGCTCATAAATATCAAACCATTGATGATGACCAAGGAAGTTATGAATACAAAAGAAAAACTCATTCAGAAACTGCAAGATAAGACCGCCAAAATTGGCATTCTGGGCATGGGATACGTCGGTATGCCGCTGGCGGTGGTTTTCGCCGAAAAAGGATTCAATGTTCTCGGGATTGATCCCGACGCCCGCAAGGTGGAAACCTTCAACAAGGGAATTTCCTACATTCAGGACGTGCCCACTGAAACCGTCGCCCGCCTGCAGAAGGCTGGAAAACTGAACATGACTGCCGATTTCGCCGATCTGGCGGAAATGGACGCCGTCAGCATCTGTGTGCCGACTCCGCTGCGCCAAACTGGCGACCCGGATATGTCTTTCATCCTTTCTGCCACTGAGCAGCTGGCGAAATATGTCCACAAGGGCATGGTCGTCGTGCTCGAGTCGACCACTTATCCGGGCACCACGCGCGAGCTGCTGGCTCCCATGTTGACCGAAAAATCCGGACTGATTGTGGGCGAAGACCTGTTTATCTGCTTCTCGCCCGAACGAGTCGATCCCGGTCGTGAAGATTGGACAACTTACAACACGCCCAAGGTGATGGGCGGTATGACCGGCGCCTGCGCTGAAGTGGCGACAATCTGGTACAGCGGCGCCATCGAGACGGTGGTGCCAGTTTCCTCGCCCGAAGCTGCCGAAATGGCGAAACTGCTCGAAAACACCTTCCGCATGATTAACATAGGCATGGTCAACGAATTGGCGCTGATGTGTGAGCGCCTCGGCGTTGACGTTTGGGAAGTGATCGATGCGGCCGCCACCAAGCCCTTCGGCTTTATGAAATTCACTCCGGGGCCGGGTTTGGGTGGTCACTGCATCCCGATCGATCCGCTATATCTCTCCTGGAAAATGAAAGAGATGAATTACAGCGCCAAGTTCATCGAGCTGGCTTCTGAAATCAACACCAATATGCCGCGTTATGTCGTCACCCGGCTGCTGGATGCGCTCAACGATCGCAGCAAGACTCTCAAAGGCAATAAAGTGCTCGTGCTGGGCGTGGCCTACAAACCCGATATTGACGATGTGCGCGAATCTCCGGCACTGGATGTGATTGCGCTGATGAAGAAAAAAGGCGCGCTCGTCGAATACCACGATCCGCACATCCCGCATATTCACCACGAACACGAAGGCTGGAAAATGTCCAGCATCGCCAATGCCGACCTGATGGATAAAGTCAAGGCGGCTGATGCGGTCATTATTATTACCAACCACACCTACTATGATTACCAGGCCATTCTCGCTGCGGCCCAATTCATTTTTGACAGCCGCAACGCGCTTGGCAAAGCTGGCAAAGAAAGCCCGAAGGTTGTCAGGCTTTAGGTCATAGGGCGTAGGTCAGAGATCATCGGTCATAAGTCATAGATTGCAAGTCATAAGCCGTGGGGTCATCCTGTGGCTTGTGACTTGTCAGGAGAACCCATGTCCAATTACCTCGTCACGGGCGCGGCTGGCTTCATCGGGGCGCGCACATCTGAAATACTCATCGGGCAGGGTCATACCGTCAGCGGTATCGACAATATGAACGATGCCTATGACCCGCGCATGAAGGAATACCGATTGAAGAAGTTGCAGTCCAACGCGGGCTTCACCTTCCATCGCGCGGATATTTCTCATAAGGATGTCATCTCCCTGTTTGACGGGCAAAAGTTCGACGGGGTGATCAACCTCGCCGCGCGCGCCGGGGTCCGTTTCAGCGTGGAAAATCCCTGGGTGTTTGTGGAATCAAACGTCACCGGGACGCTGAATATGCTGGAAGTTTGCCGTCAAACCGGCGGCGGGACCTTTATTCTGGCCTCCACTTCGAGCATCTACGGAGCCAATCCACCCTACCCGACGCCTGAATCCGCTTCGAGCAGCGAACCGCTCCAGCCTTATGCCGCCAGCAAAAAAGGCGCGGAAGCGATGCTCCATGCCTATCATCATCTTTATGATCTCAACACCACCGTTTTGCGCTTCTTCACGGTCTACGGCCCGGCGGGACGCCCCGATTTGGCCTTGTTCCGTTTCGTGCAGTGGATTCTCGAAGGACGGCCTGTCCAAATCTACGGTGACGGCGATCAATCCCGCGGCTTTACCTACATTGACGATATTTCGCGCGGAATCATCGCGGCGTTGAAACCCCTTGGGCATCAGATCATCAACCTGGGCGGGCACGAAGTCATCAGCATCAACGCCCTGGTGACGCTGATCGAAGACCTGACCGGCAAGAAAGCCACTGTCCAGCATGGGCCGCCCAATCCGGCCGATATGTTCACGAACTGGGCCGACGTCACCAAAGCGCGCGAATTGCTCGGCTGGACCCCTGAATATGACATGCGCGCCGGTACTCAAAAGTTGATTGAGTGGTACCTGGCGGAACGTTCTTGGGCGAAAGAAGTATTGACGGCATGATGCTGCGATCGTGTTTCGTAAGATTTTGCCAATGACTTTCTTTTCTCGCATGCTCTCCATCTGGCGCGAAGATAATCTCTTACGCCGGGTGATTAAAAATAGCGGACATTTACTGAGCGGCAATGTCATCGCCGCCGCGTTGGGCTTTGCGCAAGGAATTTTGGCCGTTCGGCTGATTGGCGTTACGGACTGGGGCCTGGTGACCACGGTCATCACCTTTGCGTCCAACATCAATCGCCTACTCACCTTTCGGATGAGCGAAGTGGTGGTCAAACGCCTGGGCGAGGCCCTGCCGCACGGGAAAAAAGTCAAAGCGGCTGTCGCTGTTAAAGCCGCCATGCTGACGGAAACAGCCACCTCGATCGTCGCTTACCTGGTGCTGCTGGCGCTGACTCCCTGGGCAGCCAGCACGTTCGCCAAAAATCTGCAAACCGGGCCGCTGTTCCTGTTTTACGGATTGATTTTGCTCACCAATCTGATCGCTGAAAGCTCCACCGGCGTGTTGCAGGCTGTGCGGCGCTTTGACTGGATCGCGCGCATTAACATCGTTCAAAGTGTTTTTATCGCCGGGATCATTCTCTACGCTTTTCTGGCCGGACGAGGCATTTTTGAAGTGATATTGGCCTATGTCATTGGAAAATCCATCAACGGCATCGGTCTGGCTATTTTGGCTTTGCGCGAACTCAACAAAACTTTGGGCGCGGCCTGGTGGAAGGTTTCACTCCGCTCCCTGCCTGAGCAGCGCAGCATGTTCAGTTTTATGGTAAACACCAACCTGATTGGCACCGTGAATCTCTTCACCCGTGATAACATTCCGTTATATCTGGCGGCGCTGTTGAGCACCACTCAGGTTGGCTACTTCAAGCTGGCGCAGTCGCTTATCAATCTGATCCTGCTGCCGCTCGATCCGCTGATCTGGCCCACTTATACGGAAATCAGCCGCACGGTGGCGCAAAAACAATGGGATCTCACCCGTCAACTGCTTCGCCGCGTCAGCCTGATTACGGGTTCGGTCGTTTTTGCGGTTGGCGGATTCCTGGCACTCACCGGCTGGTTCCTGCTGCCGCTGCTCTACGGCGAACAAGCCCGCCCAGCCTATCCGGCGCTGTTGATTCTGCTGATTGGCTATGGGTTTGCCTGCGTCTTCCAGTGGAATCGTCCGCTGCTGCTGGCTTTGGGAAAGCCCGGTTACCCGGTATTAGTTTCACTGCTCGTGGGCCTGGTTGAGCTGACGTTAATTTATTTGCTTGTGCCAAGTTTGGGCTACCTGGCGTTGGCGGGCATTCTTTCAGCGTATTTTGTCGTTTCTATCGGTATTATTATTTTTCGTGGCTTTAACGAAATCAACAGACTATCTTTGTTTAGCGAGTGAAAGCGGAGCATCTTATTATGAAAATCGTTGCGATTTCTGGCTCACAAGTACCATCCACCGTGGCCAATAGTATTCAGGCCATGAAAGCTGTCCATGCGTTGGCCCAGATCGGCCACGATGTGACACTCATCGTTCCGGTTAGCGATCAGCCCCACTCCAATTGGAAGGATTTGGCCAAGTTTTACGGCCTGCAAATACAATTCCAGGTTGAATATCTCCCCAGCGCCTCCCGCCGTCTGTTTTTTCTCTCGGCCGTTCGCCGGGCTAAAAGCTTGAAGCCAGATTTAATCTACGTCTGGCCGCTGCAATCGGCAGTGTTGGGATTAATGAACGGCCTGCCGGTTATCCTTGAAATGCACGATCTGCCTTCCGGGCGGGTTGGACCGCTTTGGTTTCGCTATTTCCGTGATTTTAAGGGGAGTAAGCGCGTAACGATCATTACCAAGGCGCTTGGCGATGCTTTGACGGAACGTTACGGATCGTATTTGCGCCGCGCGGATGTCATCCTCGCCCCGAACGGAGTTGAACCCGAACGATTTGAACAGCTCCCTGACCCTGTGATCGCGCGCCATTTGTTGGGTTTAACCGAAGCTCCGACTGTTGTCTGCACCGGGCATTTGTATGCAGGCCGGGGCGTGGACTTATTCGTCGAATTGGCGAAAAAGCAACGGGATGTCCAGTTCGTTTGGGCTGGAGGCAAACCGGAAGATGTCGAAACGTGGAAATCTAAAACAACCGCCATTCCCAATGTCACGTTCACCGGTTTTGTCCACAACGGACAACTGCCGATGTATCAGGCCGCCGCGGACGTTTTGCTGATGCCATACAGCCGAGAAATTGGCATTTCAAGCGGCGCTGGCAACTCGGCGCAGATTTCCAGCCCGATGAAAATGTTTGAGTATCTCGCCACGGGCCGCGCCATTATCGCCTCCGATTTGCCGGTATTCCATGAAGTTTTGAACGAAAATAACGCCGTTTTTTGCCCACCGGAGAAACTGGTTGCCTGGGAAGGCGCCTTGCTGGCGTTACTGGACAACCCTGTCCGGCGCGAAGAACTCGCGCAGCAGGCCCGCGTCGATTCAGAACAATATTCGTGGACGGAACGCGCCAAACGTATTTTGGATGGATTTGTCGAAGTTGGACGGTAGACAACATACCGCGCGCTGGCTGCTGATTGTCCTTTTGGTAGCGCTGCTGGTACGCCTGGGGCTGTGGACGGTTTATCCGTTAACGCTCAATAACGACAGCCCCACCTACTTGCAGTTGGCAAAAAACATCCTGATAAAGGGTTTCTCGACTTATAACGCCACTCGCACCCCCGGCTATCCCGCCTTTTTGGCGCTGACCGGCAGCTGGACGTATTTCGCCCAGCTTTTACTTGGCCTTCTGACGACTTTGCTGTTCTTTTTCATCGGCACCAAATTGAGCGGACGCGCCTGGTTTGGCGCGCTGGCTGCGCTGCTGCATACGCTCAATATTGGTCAGCTTTTCTTTGAAGCGACTCTGCTCACTGAAACGCTGACCACCTTTCTGGTTTCGGCGGCCCTGGCTGCGGCCATTGCCCTGACGGTCGAGAAGCCAGCCTTGCGCCGGTCCCTGCTTTTGGCTTTTTTCGCCGGTCTTGCCGCCAGCCTGGCCGGAATGGTTCGCCCGCTCTTTGCTTTTCTTCCTGTTTTCCTGTTCGTTTTTTCCCTTTTATTATTTAACATTCCCATTCGTTATCGCCTTGCCATATCGACCGCCAGCCTGCTCCCGGCCATTTTGATCTTTGGTTGGTGGCTTAATTTTGTCAATACCAACTTTAAAATCCTGAATTTCGACACCATTGGCGGATTTCGCTGGCTGAATCACACCGGCGCATATTTTGAGTATGTTCCCGATGAGTATGCCGTCATTCGTGATACTTACATCAAGTACCGCGACGCCAAAATACTCGTATCAGGCACGCAGACCAACGCTGTTTGGAATGCGATGGCCGACCTGCAAAAAAATAGCAAAATGGGCTTTTATGCCCTTTCGCGCGCACTGACCCACATTTCGATGGATTTGATCCGCGCGCACCCTGACCTATACCTGAAAAATGTCATTTCTGGCTGGTGGACATTCTGGTGGGCTGCGGTTTACTGGACTGAAACTGCGCTCACTTACCCGGCGCTGATTCCCGTTTTACGGATATTGATCTACGCTGAACGCGGAATCCTGATTCTCGCCAACTTTGCCTTTCTCGCCGTTTCGATGGTGCTTGCGCTTTGGAAAAAGGCCCGCGCCGTGCTCAAACCGAGTCCCTTTTTGTGGCTGACGGTTGTCTCCGTTTGGGCGGCTTCTGTGGCGCAGACCTTGCTCGATCACGGCGATAATCCGCGCTATCTTGTTCCTATGCAGACGCTGGTGATTGTCATGGTGGTCTGGTGGCTTTACCAGCTGATTTCTTATGCCCGCGCAGTAGTCCCGCTTTCAGCGCGGGATGAAAATAACCGGGAATTGTGGAAAACTATCCGACGATGAAACGTTCCATTTACCTGATCACTTTTCTGGCTTTTATCCTGCGCTTCGGGTTGGGCGTGACGGCTTTCGTCGCGCTGCCGCAGCTCGGATATGAGAGTAAACCGCAGCAGGCCGGTTATCTCTTTTTCGATGCGTATCGCCGCGATTCTCAGGCCTGGGATCTGGCCGTTTCAGGCAAGCCGCTGGCGCGCGCTTTCGACCAGAAATTTGCATCCGACCAGTATGGCGGTTTGCTCTGGATCAGCGCGTTTACCTATCGTTATCTTTCCGCGGGGACGCATCTGCCGCTCTTGCTGGTTTTTCTGGCGGCTTTGATCGGCTCCCTGGGCGTGATTTTCGTTTATCTTTCCGCCAAACGCCTCATGGACGAAAAAAGCGCATTTCTTGCTTCGCTAATTTTCGCCTTTTTCCCTGAAGCCATTTTGCAGGGTGCTTCGCAGATGCGCGAACCATTTCTGATGACTTTTGTGGCGATGGCATTTTACGGATTGGTCGAATGGCAGGCCACCCGTGCGAAAAATCCCCTGATCTGGACCGTTCTCGCCCTGGTGGGGATGTTCTTCATTTCCCCGGGCTTTATCTTGGTGACGCTCGTGGCTGCGGCAGGCTGGTTGTACTTTTTCGTTTCTGAGCGAAGTGATTCCGGCATGGGGCGAAAAATTCCCTGGCAGGCGCTGGTCGTGGCTGCGGGGATTTTTGTGCTGGCCCTGGTGGCAGTCGCCGCCAGTTGGGATTCGCTCGTCACCGTCAAAGGTGGCGGCGTTTTGGGCATTATCGGCGGCTGGGCGCGCGGGACGGCCAAGTGGAATACTTATCTGCTCGGGCGCAGTTCGGGCATCGTGCAACTGCTTTTTCAGGCTTTGCCGTCCGCGTTGGCAATGCCTTTCGTGGCAATCTACGGGATTCTGCAACCCGTCCTTCCGGCGGCAGTGTTCGAACCAACTGTCCCTTTCTGGCAGACTTTGGGCATCATCCGCGCGTTGGGGTGGTACCTGCTGCTGCCCCTGGTGGCTTTTGCGCCGTTTTCAGCCGGGATTCTGCATGTTGGTCAGCGACCAAGTTGGCGGTGGTTGAGTCTGGTCGTTTGGGGCTGGATCCTCGTCGCGGCAGTGCGCGGCGGCGGCGATCAGTGGGATAATCCCCGCTATCGCGTCATCCTGTTGATTTGGTTGTCGATGCTTGCGGCGCAGGCGTTCTATGCGGTAAAATCTGCGTCCGGGCGCTGGTTCTGGCGGATTGTCGGCGTGGAAACCATCATCCTGTTGGTGTTCGGACACTGGTATTCCTGGCGTTATCTCGGGTTTGGCTTCAATCTGGGCATCCGCAATACACTGGTCATTGCCATTGGCCTGGCGATGCTTGTGGTGCTGGGCGATTGGCTTTGGCAGCGTTCCCGGGCTGCATCTCGGTTATAATTCATCGTTTGAATTTTATGAAAGACCCCGGCGCTTTGGCGGGGGGAGGAGAATTGAATGCCCACTGCATTAATTACCGGAATTACCGGACAGGACGGCTCTTACCTTACCGAACTTTTGCTTGGCAAAGGTTATCAGGTGGTTGGCATGGTGCGCCGATCCAGCACGGTTACGCTGGAACGCCTTGAACACATCCAGGATGACATTATCATCACCCAGGGCGATCTGCACGATCAATCGTCGATGGTGGCGTTGATTGAAGAATTCAAACCTGACGAAGTGTACAACCTGGCCGCCCAATCGTTTGTGCCGACTTCCTGGAGCCAGCCATTGCTGACAGCTGAAGCCACCGGATTGGGCGTGACTCGAATTCTCGAGGCGATTCGACTGGTGAATCCAAAAATCAAGTTTTACCAGGCCTCTTCCAGCGAAATGTTCGGCAAGGTAATGGAAGTGCCCCAAAGGGAATCCACGCCCTTTTATCCGCGCTCGCCTTATGGTGTGGCTAAAGTCTACGGGCACTGGATCACGGTAAATTACCGCGAATCGTTCGATATGTTTGCAGCTTCGGGCATTTTGTTCAACCATGAAAGTCCGCGCCGTGGCTTGGAATTTGTGACTCGCAAAATTACGAACACGGTTGCGAAAATCAAACTTGGACAGGCCAAGGAACTGCGTCTCGGCAACCTCGAAGCGCAACGTGACTGGGGCTTTGCCGGGGATTATGTCGAGGCGATGTGGATGATGCTTCAACACCCCCACGCTGATAGTTTTGTCATCGGTACCGGTGAAACTCACGCTGTGCGGGAATTCTGCGAGCTGGCCTTTGGTTATGTCGGGTTGAATTATCAGGATTACGTGATTCAGGATCCGCGCTTCTACCGCCCGGCTGAAGTCGATTTGCTGATTTCCGACCCGACGAAAGCCACGAATGAACTGGGCTGGACCACCAAAACCAGTTTCAGAACCCTGGTGGAGATGATGGTGGAATCCGACTTAAAGCGGCTTTCCAAAAAATAGCCGCCAGCCCTACGGAAATAATCCCTTCCCGTTGAACGGCGAAGTAGCCCCGGTTTCGGGGCGGGGAGAAAATGTAAAGCCGCAGGACGCCAGGGTAAACTATTTCTACACCCTGGCGTCTCGCGGCTTTGAGTTTTTATGATGCTGATGATGAAGTCTTTCCTCCGCTTTTTTGACAGGCGATCCTTTCTGGCTGATTTGTTGTCTGTGATCGGGATGGCTGTTTACGCAGCCATGCTCTGGATGTTTGCGCACATCCAGGTTTCGGTGCTGGACGAGGGACTTTATCTGTACAAAGGCTGGCTGTTTGCCAGCGGTCGCTACGCTCCATTTCAGCAGTTTGGGCCGTGGACGAATCAGATGCCGCTTTCATTTCTCATCCCCGGCTGGATGGAAATGTTGTTTGGACTCGGTATGCGCACAGGCAGGATGCTGGCTTTTGCGCTCAGCCTGCTGATGATTTTGGGGCTGTGGCTGACTTCCCGTCGCTTGGGCGGGCGCTGGGTGGCGCTGGGCGTTATCGTGACGCTGACGCTCAACCCGGCGGCAGCCCGCATGTACACGATGGCCGCGTCGCAAGGACTGGTGGCCTGCCTGCTGGCATGGACGATGTTTTTCAGCCTGGGCGCTGATCGAAAAAACTGGCAATTATTCGTTGGCGGATTGTTGGCCGGAGTCGCGGTGATGGTGCGGATTAATCTGCTGCCGCTGCTGCCGCTGTTGGCGATGTATGTGTTTTGGGAAAATTGGGGGCGGGGTTACAAATCAGCGTTTTGGATGTTGGGCGGGATGCTGATCAGCTTTGGGGGCGTGCACCTGGTTTACTGGCCGAATATTTTGCAGCTGTGGGCCAAATGGCTGCCATTTCCGTTTTTGAAAGACTGGTTTCCTCCCAAAACCATCCCTACCTGGAAACCCGATAATCCGTTTGAATTTCGCGTGGCGAGCTTCTTCCTGGCGTTTCGTTATCACTTCGCCGCACTGACAGGCGCGTTCACTTCCTGGATTCTGTGGCCGAAAGCGTGGAAATCCCGCAGCCAGTTTCGCATCGCCAGTTTTTTGTCCGTTCTGCTGGCTATTTTTTTCATCCTGCACGCCTGGGCGGCGCTTGGAAATGAATACTGCGTCTTTTGTTTCCCCACCTATACATCCTTTTATGGCGGCGTTGGGCTGCTGTTGCTGGCCGTGACGGTGTCAGCCTGGAATTTCAATCCGCCGCGCTGGCGCAAGTGGCTGGGCGGACTCTCGTTTTTGGCATTACTGGCTGGGATGGCGTACAGCGCTGAAGGAACGGCTGAAATCTTACTGGGCGAGTTTTTCTATAAACATTTGCTGGCTACGCCGTTCCCATTTTGGAAGGGGGCGCAGATCTGGCAGGTGGTGGCAAATAAGTTCCAGCTGGAATACAAAGTCATTTTCGATGCCGTGCACGCCTGGTTCCCGGTGGCGTTGGCAGTGGGGTTTGGGCTGCTGACGTTTGCAGCTGCGCGCATCCTGATGAGCAGGAAAACCGGCGCCAGCGTCGCGGTTTCAGCGCGGGACGAGGCGCTGGGCGTGGGTTTGGTCGCTTTAACCGTGATTGGGATTTTATTTTCAGCGACTCCATTGCTGGCGGGCGAGTACAATTCATACGACTGCCCAACAGACGTGATTCCGGGCTACGAGGCGGCGGGCGCGGAATTGAGACAGGTCATCCCGTCGGGTGCGACCGTTTATTGGGCCGGGTATTCGCCGGTAACGCTGCTGGCGCTGCCGGATGTGACGATTTATCCGTCGCAATTGCACGGGACGTATTCGTTCCGGATTGCGGATGACGATCAGGCCTTGTTGAAATACGGCTGGTGGAATCAGTACCTGGCTGAAAAATGGCTGTATGAAGCCGATTTTGTGTTGGTGGAGCAGAGAAATTTGAAAAGCAACGACTGGCTCGAAGAGAAGTTGCTGAATTTTGAGCGTGTATTGGTGACGGGTGCACAGTCGTGCCAGCCAGATTCAACGCTTTTGGTTTATCGGAGGAAGTAAATGGATCTCTCGATCGTGATCCCGGTTTATAACGAGGCGCAGAGTTTGCCGCTTTTGCATCAGGCCATTCACGCGGCGCTCAAAGATTTGAAGCGCTCGTGGGAAGTGATTTACGTTGACGATGGCTCGCGCGATGGCAGCGTGAAATTTCTGACAGAATTGGCCGCGCAGGATGCCGGGCATGTGGTTCTGGTTGAGTTCCGCCGCAACTTTGGACAGACGACCGCCATCGCCGCCGGGATTGACCACGCTCTGGGGAATGTGATCGTGTTTCTGGATGCCGATTTGCAGAACGATCCGGTGGACATCCCGATGATTTTGGAAAAGCTCGATGAAGGCTATGACGTGATCTCCGGCTGGCGCAAAGACCGTGAAGATAATGCGCTGACTCGCAATCTGCCTTCGCACATGGCCAACTGGCTGATTTCAAACGTGACAGGCGTCCATCTGCATGACTATGGCTGCACGCTCAAGGCCTACCGCCGCGAAGTGATTACCGGATTCAAGCTGTATGGCGAGATGCACCGTTTTGTGCCGGTCTATGCCAATTCGGTCGGCGCAAGGATTTTGGAAGTGCCGGTGCGTCATCATGCCCGCAAGTTTGGCAAGAGCAAATATGGCCTGGAGCGCACACTCAAGGTCGTGCTGGACTTGATGGCCGTCCAGTTCCTGACCAAGGCCGCCAACAAGCCGATTTATCTGTTCGGCGGCGGCGGATTTGCGCTGTTTTTCTTTGGCTTTTTGGGGATGTTGTTCCTGGCGCTGCGCAAGCTGTTCCTGCAAATCGACATTTTGACCTCGCCCATCTTCATCATTTCCGTCATGGCGGCGATGACAGGTTTTCAGGCCATTTTGATGGGCCTGATCGCTGAATTGCTGGTCCGCACCTATCACGAGTCTCAGCAAAAACCGACCTACACCGTCCGCAGAGTCTTGCGCGGCGGCGGGACGGATGCGGAAGTGAAATGAAAACCTGGTTTATGCAGAATCGTCAGGTGGTTTTGCGCGCGGCTGGCACCCTACTGGCGATTATTTTGCTGGTTGTCCTGCTCTCTCAAAGCGGCTGGGAGGATGTTTCAGCAGCGCTCAAGCGTGTCTCGTTTTTGAATCTGGCGCTGGCGTTTGGCTGCATTATTCTCTCGCGTTTGTTTATTACCGCGCGCTGGTACGTTCTGCTGCGCTCCGGCGGAGTGAAAATTCCCTTCAAGGATGCGGCCTCGCTGGTTTTTACCGGCCTGTTTGCCAACAACTTCCTGCCGACCACCATTGGCGGCGACGTGGTTCGTTTGGCCGGGGCCATGCAAATGGGTTATGACCGGGCTGTCAGCCTGGCTTCGATTGCCGCGGATCGTGTGGTTAACATGATCGGCATGTCGCTGGCTTCGCCGCTCGGATTGTGGCAGCTGTTCCAGGTTGGGGCGCTGCAATCCCTCGCGCTGGCAGGTTTGTGGCAAAAAGGCCGCGATTTTATCCGTCAGACGCTGCAAGCTTTTACGCTGTGGCTTAAAAAACCGTCCGCGCTGGCGTTGGCGCTCGGTTTTGCGCTGCTGCACATGTTGTTCTCGTTTTCGGCCAATTACGTTCTCATTCAAGGACTGGGTGAATCGCTCGCGCTCTGGAGAGTCATCGGCCTGTTCAGCCTCGCCTATTTTGTCACACTCTTTCCGATTTCAATCAACGGTTACGGCGTGCAGGAATTAACCGTTACTTTCCTGCTTTCGCAATTTGGCGGTGTCAGCATCCCGGTCAGCGCCACTGTGGCCGTTTTGCACCGCCTGCTGATGATGCTGGTCAGCCTGCCGGGCGCGTTCACCCTGCCCGGTGTGATGGCAAAAATGGATCGTTCCCAACCCGGATCAAACGGAAAACCATGAAAAAAGTCTCATCGGTCACTTTCTGGCAGACGACGTTTGCCTTCACCTTCCTCGTCAACCTCGTCATTTTGATCTGGTCAATTTCGCGTTGGGCGGAACTCAAGGTCATCATGTGGCGCTCGGTCTGGATGGCTCCGCTGGCTCTGTACCTGGCGGCGCTGGCTGGCTGCGTTTTTCTCTTTTTCTGGATAAAAAAAGGAAACGCTGACCGTTTACTGGCCATTCTCGAACTGGAGCAGTTATCCGCCAAAGCGGTGGGGAGAATCGCCGCCGGAGCCGTTTTCGCCGGTATCCTGTTGGCCATTCCCTATCTGAAATTTACCTTCCGCATTGGCGAGGTGGTCAAAAAATCGACGCAGGATCCCATCCTGACGACGATTGTCTTTTACTGGGTGGTCTGGTGGCTGGTGCTGATGGCGGCTGCCGCGCTGAAAGTGGCCTTCAAAACCAGTTGGGCGGGCGGGTTTGCCGCCGCGCTGGTGATTTTGGGCGTGGCCTACGAGATTTTCGTCCGTTTCCATGCTGTGACGACGTATCCCTTTTCGATGGGTTGGTCGGAAGCCAGCCGCTTTTATTACGGTTCGCTCTATTTCGCCCAATCCATTTACGGGGTGAAAATTCCGCTCTCGACGCTGCATCCCAGCCGTTATTTTTTGCAATCCTTGCCATTTTTGTTTCCCGGTTTGGGGCTGGCGTTCAGCCGCTTCTGGCAGTTTTCCCTGTGGATTGGGCTTACTGCCGTTACGGCGCTGACGCTGGCCTGGCGCACCATC
The DNA here is from genome assembly GCA_903838415.1 of uncultured Anaerolineae bacterium. GTDB lineage: Bacteria > Chloroflexota > Anaerolineae > Anaerolineales > Villigracilaceae > UBA5195. Next base: position 17,717 of record CAILYI010000045.1, read on the forward strand.
AATCAGAAAAAAGCAAGTTGGAACGGCCTGCGCTGGCTATTCGCGGGCTGGATTTTCCTGTTCCTGCTGCGCGTGGGCGTCTACTATCATCTTGAATTGATGATAGTAGTGCCGATTTTGTTCGTCTCGCGCAAACATCCCTGGCGCTCGTTGGCCGCGGTCATCTTTGCATCCGCGTGGGCGGGCGTCAGCCGGGTGAACTGGTTCCCCGTCCCGGCGATGATTGCGATTGCAATTTATCTACTGGAAAATCCCCTGCAACCGCGCACGGTGGCTTCTAGTTTGCGGTCGATGGTCGCTTACCTGGCCCAGCCTGCGCTGTGGGGCGTGATCGGATTGGCGTCGGCGGTTGCGGCGCAGGCCGCGTATATTCCGCTTTCGGGCAATGCTGATAACGCCAAAGCCTTTGCATCCAGCTTTACGTCTGATTTGCTGTGGTATCGCTTGTGGCCGAACGATTCGTATCCGCTGGGGATTGTCCCGGCGATTCTGATTGTCAGCGGGCCGCTGATGGTGACGCTCGTGCTGGCGGCCTGGGGCAAACTCAACGCGCTGCATCCCGTCCGCTGGGTGGGGCTGTGGGGCATGTTGATCGTGCTGTTCGCGGGCGGATTGGTCGTCAGTGTCAAAATCGGCGGCGGCGGTGACCTGCATAACGTGGATGCTTTTGCGGTATTAATCAGCGTGGTGGCCGCCTGGTTTATCGGCGACAAAGTTGTCGGGGAGTCAGGTCAAAAAGCCTGGGGCGCGCTGTCATGGCCTGTCGCGGCGGTCGCGCTGTTGATCCCGCTGATTTTCATCGTCCCGCTGCTTTCCCCCATGCAAAAATTTAACCAGCGCGCCAATCAGGATGCTTTCGCACAGCTGAAAGGTATGGCTGAGCAGGCCAGCCAAAAAGGACCGGTTTTGTTCATCAATGAGCGTCACCTGGTCACGTTCCACGAAATTAATGTGCCGCTGGTACCGGCTTACGAAGCCGTGACGCTGATGGAAATGGCCATGTCGAACAATCAGCCGTATTTGCAGCAGTTTTACCGTGATCTGCGCGAGCATCGTTTTGCCGCCATCGTGACCGGCAAGCAGAATATCGGCATCAAGGAAGAAGGCGCGTTTGCCGAGGAAAATAATACCTGGAATACGCGCGTTTCGCCCTATATTTTGTGCTATTACGAGCCGGTGCTGATTGCCAACATCCCCGAGCCGGTCACTTATATCGAGGCGGACGAAAGCCGCATCGAGTTTTATGTGCCGCGCACGGTGCCAGGAGTTTGTCCTTAATGGCGCTGCCGCCGCTCGTTTTTCAGTTCCATGATATTGCGACTGTCGAAGTCTGGAGCGATTCGCCGTTCGCGCGGACGTTTTTCGAGGCTGAATATGGCTATCATCGTGTCTCCGCCCTGCAGACTGAACTTCCCCACGCTTTTCTCGACTTTCGACTTACCCCGCGTTTGGATTCGTCTCCGCTCGAGGGTTTTACGCGGCATGTCCACAAGCTGCTGGCGCGCTGGGATTACCGGCTGACGATTCAACCGGGCGATATTGACCTGCGTGTTGATGGCAATCGCATCGCCGTTTCGATGGTGCATCACATGCTGGTGCATCCTTCGCTGCGCTGGCTGGCGGCTGGCGGCGGGACGCTGCTGCTGCATGCCGGGGCGGTCGCCAAAAACGGCAAAAGTCTGATTTTTACCGGCAAAGGCGGCGCGGGCAAGACCACCACCACCTCGCTAATTCTGGCTTCCGGGAATGACTGGCAGCTCCACGCCGATGATTATGTCTTTTTGGGCGGCGGTCAAAGCAAAGCCTATGTGACGCGCTCACACCTGTACCGCGACTTGCTGAAATGGGTGCCCGAAGTGGGCGCGCGGCTGACGCCCTGGGAGCGCACCCGGCTGGAAGTTTTGGGTGCGATCCGTAAATACAGCGGCGAACGCCTCAAGTGGGCCGTCCGCCTGGGACCTGAGCGGCTCTGGCCGGGAAAAGCGATCGCCGATTCCGCCACTCCCGCCGCCATCCTGCTGCTGGAACGCGCCGATGTCTCTGCACCGCAGCTTATCCCGATTAATGAACTCGCCGCGACTGCATCCGATTTACTGGAGATGAACTTCGGCGAGGCGCGTCATTTTTTGGCGCTACTCCGAAAAGCCGGAAAGCTGGATGAAAAGTGGCTTCTGGATTGGCAGGACACCGAACGTCAGTTGTTGGTGGCGCGCTTGAACGAAATTCCCGCCTACCGCTTGATTTTGCCGTTTTCGCAATCCGCGGATGACGTGAAAGCGACCTTGCTGCCGTTGTTGGAAAAATTAGTGGTGTAGCCTCTCCGTGGAAATTATTGTGAACCCTTCGCCGCATCCTTCCCGCAAAAAGAACCTGGTTTTGGCCATCCGACTGGCTGGCACACTGATTAGCACTGCCCTGTTTGTCTGGCTTTTATCCCGTCAAAAATGGGATGTACTGCTCGATAAAGCCGCCGGGATCGCCTTTTGGGCGCTGCTGCTGGCGGCTGGGTTTTACCTGCTTTCCTATGGATTCAACACTTTGCGCTGGTGCCTGCTGTTGTGGGCGCAAAATGTCAAAATTACATTCTTTCAGGCCTATCGCCTGACCTGGGCCGGGAATTTCGCCTCGAACTTCCTGCCATCGACCATTGGCGGCGACGGTTTTCGCATGTTGTCGGTGCATCCCTATACCGGCAGTAAGAGCATTTCGATCGGCTCGGTGGCGCTTGACCGGATCATCAATATGGCCGCCATGGCCTGTCTCATCCCTGCGCCGCTGATCATTTTTGGAAACACGATGCGCGAAGCCATCCCGGCTCCGGCATGGGGCGCAGTGACTTTGCCTTTCGGCTTGCGAAAACTATTCGAGAAATTCTTCCCGAAGGTGGTGGCCGCGTTTCAGGCCTGGGCGGCAAAACCTGCGGCGCTAGTCTACGCTTTTTTGGCGGCCTGGCCCTCGAATTTGCTTCCCATGGCGGCGACGTATCTGCTGGCCCGGCAGTTGGGCATGAACGTCACGCCCTGGCAGGTGATCGGCGTGCAAACGGTGACCTATTTCCTGTCCGTCTTGCCGATTTCTGTCAATGGCTACGGCCTGCGCGAAGTGGCCTACACCACGCTGTATTCCGCGCTCGGCTCCACGCTGGAGCAGGCTTCCACGCTGGCGCTGGTGACGCGTTTTTTGACGGTTATCTCGACCGTTCCTGGCGCGCTCTGGCTTTCCTCGGTGGTCATCAATTCCGCTGCGTTGGATGAAAATTCCTGATGAAAATCCTGGTTCTATCTTACGAATTTCCCCCGGTGGGCGGCGGTGGCGGCCGCGTGGCTCAGGATTTGGCGATTGGCCTGGCCCGCCGCGGACATGAAATCCGTGTGCTGACGGCGCATCTGGAAGGCTTGCGTCTGGTCGAAACGGTGGAAGGCGTGCTGGTGGAACGGATTCCGACCAGACGCAAAACGGCCTTTCGCGCGGATTTTACCGAAATGGCGGATTACGATCGGGTGGCGGTGGCGCGCGGCCGGAAAGTGATCCGTGAGTGGCGCCCGGACCTGATCCACGCTCATTTTGCCGTGCCGACCGGCGCGGCGGCTTTTGCGCTTTCCAGGTTGACGGGTGTTCCGTATGTGCTGACTGTTCATCTGGGCGATGTGCCGGGAGCGGTGCCCGAAAAAACGGACAAGTGGTTCAAGTGGATTTATCCTTTGACGCCGCCGATCTGGCGTGGCGCGACTAAAGTTGTGGCGGTGAGCGAATTCACACGTCAGCTGGCTTTGCGGCAGTATGACGTGTCCGTTGATGTCATCCCGAATGGTGTGGAATTGGCCGTTTTACCGGCGCACGAACCATCAGATGGCGTTCCGCGCCTCGTTTTTGCGGGCCGCTTTGTCGAGACGAAAAACCCCGATCAGCTCGTCGCGGCGCTGACTCGTTTGCGGGATCTGCCCTGGACGTGTGTCATGCTGGGCGATGGCCCATTGCTGGAAACCGTTCGCGAAACGGTGGCAGGCTGCGGGTTGACCGAACGCTTTTCCCTGCCCGGATGGGTCACGCCGGGGCAGGTGGTCAGCCAATTTGCGCGGAGCGATATCCTGGTGCTGCCCTCCCGCTCCGAAGGTTTATCGGTGGTGGGGGTGCAGGCGCTCGGTATGGGATTGTCGCTGGTGCTGAGCGACGCGGGTGGCAACCTGGAGTTGGTGCGCGACGGTGAAAACGGTTTTCTGTTCCCAGTGGGCGACGTGGATGCGCTGACCGTGGCGCTGCGCAGGTTGCTCTCCGATGCGTCCGTGCTACAATCAGCGCAGGCTAAAAGCCTTGAAATGTCCAAAAAATTTGATTTGGCGACGATTGTCGGGCAGTACGAAATGCTTTTCAACACCATCATCCCAAAACCCTAAACCCATGTACCTATTTAGCGAACTCAACCTGCTCTCTTTGCTCTTGCTGTTGGCGCTGTGGACGCTCGGCGGCTGGCTGATGACGGCCCGCGCCTTCAATTTGCCTGCCCGCGAGCGTGGATTGGTCAGTTTGGGCTTGGGCCTGGTGCTTGGCACCTGGCTGGCAAACTGGTTGGCGCGCCTCCTGCCGCCGACTTACGCTTTCTGGGGCGCGGCGCTGCTGACGGTTGCGATTGGCGCGGCGCTGGCCTGGCCCTGGAAACGCGATCTGTTTCCTCGCGAGGCTTTTCAGCCCGCTCAGTGGTTGATTTTTATCGCCGCGGTTGTGCTTTTCACGCTGATCGGGCGCGGATTGGGCTTTTTTGACGATCACCAAAACCTCGCGCCGGTTTCCATCATGGCGACCGGCGATGTGCCGCCGCACTTTTCCTATAATCCCGATTTGCGCTTTGGTTATCATTATTTTCTGCTGCTGGTGGCCTCTCAGTTTGTGCGACTGGCCGCTGCCGGGCCGTGGACGGCGCTCGATCTGGCGCGCGGCCTGACGCTGGCGCTGACGCTGACTTACGGTGGTTTTGTGGCGCTGCGATTGACCAAAAGCAAGCTGGCGCAGTCGCTGACGCTGGTTTTCATGGCTTTTGCGGGCGGCGCGCGCTGGTTGTTCCTGCTGCTGCCGATTGCGCTCCAGCGTCAGCTTTCTTCCAGCGTTCAGTTGATCGGTTCCGGTGCGGATACCGGGCCGAATCTGATCACCGCCATTTATAAATATTGGAAAATCGAGGGACTCGGCCCGCTACCTTTCCCGTTTCTGTTCGGTTCCGGGCTGGATCCGTCTTTCAGCATGTTCCACAATGGCTGGGGCACCAGCGCCTTGACGATGGCTTTGCTCCTGATGCTCCTGGCCGGTGTGCGGAACAAGGATTGGCGCGCCAATCTGCCCATCGTGGTTTTGCTGGCCTCGATTGCGTTGGCAAATGAAGTCACTTTTGCCTTCCTGTATGCCGGTCTCGCCTTCGCCGCGTTGGCCTGGATTCTCCAGCAGCGTTCCCTGCGCCTGCCGCGCTCTTTGTGGGTTTGGGTCGGGCTGATGTTCATCGGCGGAGTTCTGGCGCTGCTTCAGGGTGGTATGTTCACCGAAGTTGCGCGCGGCTGGCTGGAACGTCAGTCGGCGGCGGGCGGCAGCACCTATTTCAGGGTCGGTTTTGCGCTGGGATTGCCTACCGTCCTTTCGGCGCATCTTGGCTATTTGTCTTTGCTCAATCCCTTGCAGTGGGTGGCGATTTTGGGCGAAACTGGTCTGGCGGTTTTTGCGCTGCCGATCGTCCTGAAACAGCTCCCGGCCTTCAGCCGCGACGAAAACTGGTTCGAGGCCGCCTGGATTGGCTCGGTCGTCGTTAGCCTGCTGATGGTTTTTGTCCAATATACCGGCAACGCCGGGCCGACCGCCGCCTCGCGCATGCAGGCCCATTTCCTGACCGTCGTCAAAATTTACGCGGTGCCCTTGCTCTGGTTGTGGGCGCGTGAGCGCAGCGAAAACGTCAAAACGGCGCTGTTTGCCTGGGGTTTGGCCGCCATTTTTAGCGGTGTTTCGCTTTTCGGACTGCAAATGGCCGCCATGCCCAATCCGGTTTACGCCATTTATCTCAATCAGCTCGACGCGCAAATGTTTTCCCGTCAATGGGACCGGCTTGCTCCCAATACCATGGTCTACGACCCGGTCTATCCGCGCGCGGCGACGGTTTTGGGCCGTCCCACGCGTTCATCCAAAACGATGGGTGAAACTCTGCCCGAATGGAACGCCCTCGGCGAAAATCCTGACCCATTTGCGCTGAAAGCCGCCGGGTACGACTATCTTTATGTTGATTTGAAATATTTCACCAAATATTCCGCCGTTATCCAGAATTGTGCGCAGCTGATTGACCAGGTGGACGATAAAAACGGCGCCAAAGTGGTCGATTCTCGCTATCTATTTCGCGTAACGGATTGTCGATAACTTAAGATGTTGACTCAACCCACGCGACTCACGTTTTGGCGGCTGATCCTGGCGACGACCTTCCCCCTGGTCGGCCTCTCGTTATGGGATGCTTTTTCCCTGGCTGAAAAGTTGGGCATCGCGCCCTTGACGAGTAAAACCTGGCTGGCGATTTTGGGCGCGCTGGCGCTGATCGGTTTGGCCAGCCTGATTCTTTTCCTGCTGACTTTCGGCGCTCAACAGGGAAAAGTTCTCGCCGCGCTGGAAATTGTCGAAAAAACCGCCCAAAGCCTCCCGCTCTGGTTGGGTTGGCCCGTGTTCCTGGCGGCGCTGGCGGCTTATCCGCTCATCATGTTTCATCCGTACTACGGAGATTTGCTCGTCCGCCAAAGTTGGCTGCGCCTGTTCCTGTTCTGGATTTTTGCCATCGTTGCCACGCAGGCTTTGAAACTGGCCTGGCCGCGCCTTTCCTGGCCGGGCGCTTTCCTGGTTGCCCTGCTGCTGCAGGCCACTGTCCAGCGCGTGGCCTTATACTTGCCCGATATTACCGCCTATCCGTTTGCGATGGGCTGGTCGGAGACCAGCCGGTATTATTACCCGGCCCTGTTCGTCAGCCGGAAAATCTTTGGGCAGGCTTTCGCCTGGCCGATTCTGCATCCGTCTTTGCACCTGGTGTTGACTCCGCCGTATTGGATTGACGCACCGCTCTGGTTTCACCGCTTCTGGCAGGTCTTCGTCCGCTTTTTGCTGGTGGGATTGATTGCGCCCGCGCTGCTCTGGCGTCTGAAGATTGAAAACAAATCCAGCATTGGCAGGTGGCTGGCTGGAATTTGGATTTTTCTCTATCTGTTCACCTTGCCGTTATATTTGCATCTCGCTGTGCCGGTTTTCATCATGCTGTGGGGATTTTCCGCGCATAATGAGCGGCGCACCTGGTTCTGGCTGATGGTTGCTTCCGTTTGGGCCGGTTTGAGCCGCCTGAACTGGTATCCCATGCCGGGGATTTTGGCAGCGGTGCTCTATTTTCTGGAAATTCCCATCCAACCACCGGACGCTAAAAGTTCTTGGAAATCGGTTGGCGTGTATTTACTCAAACCGGTCTTGTGGTTGGTGGTCGGTACTGCCGTTGCCTTTGCGGTGATGAGAAGCTATATCTACTTTTCCGGCCTTACAAACCCCGGGGATTTTTATACAAGTCTCACTTCGAGCCTGTTGTGGGTGCGGTTATGGCCGAATGCTTCGTCATCTTTGGGCGTGTTGCCGGGCATCATCCTTTTTTCCGCGCCGCTCTGGGCGGTGGGCGTAAAAAGCCTGAAGACTTTGGGTTCCTGGCTGCGGGTTGGTTTTATCCTTGCGGCGCTGTTGGTGCTGTTCGTGGGTGGGATCTTTGTCAGCATGAAAATCGGCGGCGGGGCGGATATTCACAATATGGATGCGTACGCCGTTCTACTGTTGATTGTGTTTGCTTACCTGTTTTTTGCGCGCCAAACCCCTGAAAACGGTCAGCCTGTCAGCCAGGTGACACTGCACTGGAGTGTCACCTGGCTGCTGGTGTTGATTCCGGCCTGGTTTGCGGCGCAGGGAGCGGCGGGATTCTGGCAATATGATTCAGCGAAATCCCAGGCTACTTTAACGGCCATCCAGCAGCGGGTGGATTCGGTCAATGCCGGGGGCGGGGAAATCCTGTTCATCACGCAGCGTCATCTTATTTCCATGCACATGCTGAGCGGGGTGAAATTAATCCCCGAATACGAGCGCGAGGAACTGATGGAGATGGCGATGGCGCAAAACGAGGCCTATTTAAAGGTTTTTCGCGACGATTTGGAAAAACATCGCTTTGCAGCCATTATTGTCGATCCGCTGCGTTTCAATTTTGTGGGTCAGGATGACGCCATGGGCGCGGAAAATAACGCATGGACGCGTTACGTGGTCAAGAAAATCCTGTGCAATTACAAACAGGCTGCCATTTTCCCCGCGGATCGGATCGCGATTTACGTGCCGCAGGTGGGAACGCAGACCTGTCCTTGACGAGTCTTTCAAAATTCAACCACTGAATATTGCTGGCCTCAGGCAGAGCTTGGGATGATATAATTTCAGCCGCTGATTTTTGACTTATGGAACCATTTCTCGAATCTACCCACGATCTTTCTTTGCTCGAAAATATTGAGCGACACCCGGATGTGACCCAGGCCGATCTGGCTACGCAGCTCGGTGTGGCGGTCGGTACGGTGAACTGGCATTTGAAGCGGCTGATTTCCAAAGGCTATGTCACGGTGACGCGCGCCGAGCGCCGCAAACTGCTGTATATGATTACGCCCGAAGGCCTGGCGCTGCGCGCGCGCCTGACGGTGGATTATGTTGAGCAGCAGTTCAATCTGTATCGCCGCATTCGCTCGAAAGTGAAGGAGTACGTCGAGCAGGTCAAGGCGGAAGGTTTTGAGCATGTGCGTCTGGTGGGCGAGGGTGATGTGGCGGATATTTGCCGCCTGACCTGCCTGGAGCAGGGCATGGCCATAGCGGACGGGCCGGGAGTCCCGACGCTGGAAGTGCGTGGGCTGAGCGTGGTACTCATCAAAGCGGAGGGTAAATGAGCGAGCAAAAGCATGTCGTTGTCACCGGCGGGGCGGGCTATATCGGTTCGCTGTTGACTGCGCAACTGCTCAGGCTGGGTCATCGCGTCAGCGTGGTCGATAACCTGCTTTTTGGCGGGGAATCACTGTTGACTTTTCTCTCGCACCCGAATTTTCATTTCGCCAAAGCGGATGTGTCCGATGCCCGCAGTTTGCGCGATTCCCTGCCGCGGAGCTGGCCCAAACCAGATGTCGTCTTTCATCTGGCGGGAATTGTCGGGTTTCCGGCCTGTCAGGCGGTGGGCAAACAGGCCGCCTGGTGGTACAACGTCGAGGCAACGAAGAACGTCTATGAACAGGCCGAAAGTTTACGGGTGGAACGGTTTATTTACGCGTCCACTTACAGCGCCTACGGCCTTTCGTCCGATGAAGGTCCGGTAACGGAAGAATCTCATCTTAATCCGCAATCTTTATATGCCGAGACGAAAATCGCCGCGGAACAGTTCTTGCTGCCGCAGGGTGCGCTCGTTTTCCGGCTGGCGACGTTGTATGGCATTTCTCCGCGCACGCGGTTTGATTTGGTGGTGAACCAGTTTGTGCTGGATGCGTTCATTAAGCGCGAGCTGCTGATTTATCAGCGCGGTTATTCGCGCTCGTTTGTGCATGTGCAGGATGTGGTACGCGGCCTGTTGCTGGGGCTGGATGCGCCCGAAGAAAAGGTGCGCGGGCAGGTCTATAACCTTGGAACGGACGACGGCAATTTCACCAAGGATCAGATTGTGCAATTGATTATCAAACGCCTGCCGGAAACCTTTATCCAGTATAAGGATTTGACCTTTGGCGGTGACGTGCGCGATATTACCGTCTCGTTTGAGAAAATTCACCGTGATTTGGGCTTTACGGCCACGTTGACGGTTGATGATGGTGTGCGGGAAGTGGTCAATGCGCTGCGTTTGGGCCTGATCCGTGAACCGCAGCATGAACGCTACCGGAATGCGCAATTTATTGTGCAGTAAAAAGCCAATAACCATGAAGGAAAATCAAATTTACTTCGTGTCGGTGGGTGGTTTTCTGGCGATTTTGAAGAGGAGAACTCATGACAGCTGATTTTTGGAGCGAAAAACGGGTGGTCGTCACCGGCGGAGCGGGTTTTTTGGGCTCTTTTGTAACGGCCAGGCTGCAGGAACGTGGTGCCAGGGAAATTTTGGTGCCACAAATTGAACATTACAATTTGACTGATAAGGCGTCCATCATTCAGCTTTACACTGATGCCATCCAACCTGTCGAAAAATTGCCTGCACATTTGAAAAGCGCAGCGTTTCAGCCTTCAGCCTTCAACCTGAAACCCGAAAATCTGGTTGTCATCCACCTGGCGGCCAACGTGGGCGGAATTGGCGCGAATCGCGAGCATCCCGCCGAGTTTTTCTATGATAACCTGATGATGGGCGCGGAACTGATGCACCAGGCCTACAAGCACGGTGTCGGCAAGTTCACGGCAATTGGAACGGTCTGCGCCTATCCCAAGTTTACGCCGGTGCCCTTCAAGGAAGACGACCTATGGATCGGTTATCCCGAGGAAACCAACGCGCCTTATGGCCTGGCCAAAAAGATGATGCTGGTACAGTCCCAGGCGTACCGCGAGCAATATGGCTTCAATTCGATTTTCCTACTGCCGGTCAATCTTTATGGCCCGCGGGACAACTTCAACCCGAAATCATCGCATGTCATTCCCGCGCTGATTCGCAAAGCCGTTGAAGCGCAGGAAAGCGGCGCAAAGGAAATTGTGGCCTGGGGTGATGGCTCCCCGACGCGCGAATTCTTGTACGTGGAAGATGCCGCCGATGGAATTGTGACCGCCACCGAAACATACAACGACTCTGATCCCGTCAATCTTGGTTCGGGCTACGAAATCTCCATCAAAAACCTGACGGAGATGATCATCCGCATGGTTGGTTTTGAAGGAAAGCTGGTCTGGGATACCGAAAAGCCCAACGGTCAGCCCCGCCGCGGCTTGGACGTCAGCCGCGCCAAAGAACGTTTTGGCTGGTCGGCGCAGATGAACTTTGAAGAAGGCATGAAACGCACGATTGAATGGTACCGCCAAAATAAAGACAAAATCCGCTAATTGGAAAGTATCGGCAGGGGCGATCCACCAGGGTCGCCCTTGCTTGCCTGTCGGAAGAATATGACCGAACTTACAAAACACGATTCATCTACCGTTTACATCAAGCCGACCACCGGCTTCGCTGCGCTCAATTTGGGCGATCTGTGGCGCTACCGCGAGTTGGTGGTGTTCATGATCTGGCGCGACATCAAAGTGCGCTACAAACAGACGTTGCTGGGTGCGGCCTGGGCGGTGATTCAGCCGGTCATGACCATGCTGGTCTTCAACTTCTTGTTTGGCAGCGTTGCCAAAGTGCCAACCGATGGCATCCCCTACCCGATTTTTTCATTTGCCGGGCTGCTGCCCTGGGGCCTGTTCACCACGGCTCTGAATACCGCCAGCCGCTCGCTGACTTCCAATCACAACATGATTTCAAAAGTCTATTTCCCGCGGCTGGTCCTGCCGATGGCCTCCGTGCTGGGCGGGCTGGTCGATTTCGCGATCGCCTTTGTCATCATGGGCGGTATGATGGTGTACTACAAAGTCACGCCAACGCTGGATGTGCTCTGGGCGGTACCGGTCTTCATCGTTCTCACCATCATCACCGCGCTCGGTGTGGCGCTGTGGCTCTCGGCCGTCAACGTTCAATACCGCGATGTCGGCTACGCCCTGCCGTTTCTGACGCAGTTCTGGCTGTTTGTCACCCCGGTGGCGTACTCATCCAAAGTCATTTCGGATAAATGGCAGATGGTGTATGCCCTCAACCCGATGGCGGGAGTCGTGAACGGATTCCGCTGGGCGCTGTTGGGAAAAGGCAACGCCCCCGACTCCCTGGTAGCCATTTCGACGGGGATTGCCCTGCTGGTACTCGTCAGCGGCCTGATTTACTTCCGAAACATGGAAAGAACTTTTGCGGATACGATCTAACATGACTATTGCCATCAAAGTTGAAAATATCAGCAAACGCTACAAAATCGGTCTTGCTCCGGGCAAATTCCAATATGGAATGCTGCGCGACCAGATTATGGATGCCGCCAAGGCGCCGTTTCGGCTGGTCGCTGCGGCCCTGAAACGCAATAGAACGGAATACCCATCCCAGGCGGCCGGATTCATCTGGGCGCTGAAAGATGTTTCCTTCGATCTGGAAGAAGGCAAAGTGCTCGGCATCATTGGCCGCAACGGCGCCGGAAAAAGCACCCTGCTCAAAGTCCTTTCGCGGGTGACAGAACCCACCAAAGGGACGGTCATGGTGCGCGGACGGGTTGGCTCCCTGCTTGAAGTCGGCACCGGCTTTCATCCAGAATTGACCGGACGCGAGAACATTTACATGAACGGCGCCATTTTGGGCATGAAGCGTGCTGAAATTGAGCGCAATTTTGATCAGATCGTGGCCTTTTCAGAAGTGGAACAATTCATTGACACCCCGGTTAAACGTTACTCTTCGGGCATGTACTTGCGGCTGGCGTTTGCCGTTGCGGCGCATCTCGAACCCGAGATACTGGTGGTGGATGAAGTCCTGGCGGTTGGCGATGCCGAATTTCAGCGCAAGTGCCTGGGCAAAATGAATGATGTCGCCGCGCAGGGCCGTACCGTGCTGTTCGTCAGCCATAACATGAGCGCCATTCTGCGCCTGACGCAGGAAGCCATCGTCATGCAAAAGGGCCAACTCGTCAAACGCGCACCGACCAGCGAAGCGGTGGATTTCTATCTCGCCTCGGGACAGGCCCAGGCTGGAGAAAGAATCTGGGCTGCGGATGAAGTTCCAGCCGCTGCCGCGCCGTTTGTGCCACTGTCGCTGCAGGTGAAAGACGCCCGCGGATCGGTGGCCGATTCGCTGCGGTCGACCGAGCCTATCACGCTCGAAATGGAATATCGACTCACTGCGCCGGTCACGGGCCTGCGTGTGGGTGTTTATCTCAGCACGGTGCGCGGCGAGTATGTCTTCACTTCTTTTGACGTGGATGACGCCGATTTATACGAGAAACACTCCACCCGCCAGCCGGGACATTACGTTTCACGCTGCCGAATTCCCGGCGATTTGCTCAATGAAGGCCGCTACATTTTGGGCGTTAATGCCAGTTCTTTTGGCGTCAAACGCTATTTCATGGACGAAAACGCCCTGGCTTTCACCATCGACCCGATGGGCGCGCCCGGCATGCAATGGGCCGAGCAACGCCAGGGGCCGCTGCGTCCGCGGCTGGATTGGGCGATTGAGGCGGTAGATGGGTAAATTGGGAACTGGTAAACTGGTAGACTAACCCACCACCTCACCAATCTGCCAATCTACCGATTTACCAACCCACCAATCTACCAACATACCAATTTACCAACATACCACCCCACCATGCCCATCAAAGACTACCTCGCCAAAATCCCCTATTCCGCTGATCTGTACGACGCCATTCGTGGTGGCCGACCGCAGACGCGCTATAACCTGTCGCAGCTTGAAAAAGCGCTGCTTGCGGCGGTGGAACAGGCGCGTCCGTTCATTGAGAAGGCTCCCAAGGGCCGGAAAATCGTCCTGTTTGCCACGCTGCATTATTGGGTGGAGCAGGCCGCCATCGTTGGGCTGGCGCTGCGTGGACTTGGGCATGACGTCACCATCGCGTATTTGCCCTATGGCGATTGGCGCAAGGATGTCAATGCCTTCGACCTGCGCCGCCAGGATTTGTACACGCGCCGGGTGTTGGCTCCGCTAAAAGGGTTGGTAAAAACCGTCTCGCTTTTGGATGTCATTCCAGCCGATAACCTGCCGTCCGCGCTGATAAAGCCGATCGAAACGGTCTCCGCTTACGACGCGATGTACACCAATCAGGAAGAAAATGTCGACCGGGAATCCGGGCTATACCGGCTGCGGGTCGAGAGAAATGAACAGGCCGCTTTGGCGGCGCTGCGCTTTTTACAGGATCATCGCCCCGAAACGGTCCTTATCCCGAATGGCACCATCACCGAATTGGGTGTGGTGTACCAGGTGGCGCGCCATCTGGAGATCGATACGGTCACCTATGAATTCAACGATCAGCGCGAACAGGTCTGGATCGCTCAAAACGACGAAGTGATGCGCCAGAACACGGATTTGCTGTGGGCGGCGCGCGGCGGACAGGCGCTGACCAGCGAGCAGCGCGAAAAAATCGAGGCGCTGGAGGCGGCGCGCATGGGCGGGCGCGCTTTTGGCAAGTCGGCGCGCAAGTGGCAGGATGTGGAAACGGTCGGCGGCGAAAAAATCCGCGCGGATTTGGGGTTGGATCAACGCCCGGTGGTTTTACTCGCCACGAACGTCCTGGGCGACAGCCTGACTCTCGGACGAAATCTTTTTGCCACCTCGATGGCGGAGTGGATCACGCGCACGGTTCAATATTTCGCCGCGCGGACGGATGTGCAGTTGGTGGTGCGCGTGCATCCCGGCGAGCGACTGACGCACGGCCTTTCGATGGTCGATGTGATCAATGCGTCGCTGGATGGGCAAATTCCGGCCCACATCCGCGTGATTAATCCGCTCGAAAAGGTCAACACTTACGATATGATGGAAATTGCCAGCCTGGGCCTGGCGTACACCACCACGGTCGGCATGGAAATGTCGATGAATGGCATCCCGGTGGTGGTCTGCGGCGAGACGCACTATCGTAAACGCGGTTTTACGCATGAACCGGCAACCTGGGAAGAGTATTTTCGTACCCTGGACGGGCTATTGCCCAATTTGCCGGGATACCGATTAACCAATTCCCAGGTCGAAACTGCCTGGAAATATGCCTACCGTTTTTTCTTTGAATATCCCATTCCTTTTCCCTGGCGCCTGATGCATTTTTGGAAGGATTTGGACATCTGGCCGTTGAGTAGGGTGCTCGCGGACGAGGGCCGCGCTGAATTTGGAAATGCGTTCAGCTATTTGGCTGGCGAGCCGGTTAAATGGTAATTTTAAGAGCTTTAACCACGAAGGACACCAAGTAGCACAAAGGAAAACCTTACATGCTTTTCCCTTCGTGTTCCTTGTGGTTAAAAGATTTGGAACTTATGACTGATACCAAACAAAAAGTACGCGAGTTTTATGACGAAATCGGCTGGCAGCAGGAAGCGGACGGGAACTACCAGAACGCCCGTTACGAGGACCTGCGTCCCGTTTCGGCGGAATATATCCACAAAACGCGCCTGCGCGTTAACGATGGGCTGATTCCGACCGGGAAATTTCTGCTGGATGCCGGTTCCGGCCCGGTGCAGTATGACGATTACCTGACGTATTCCAAGGGCTACGAGAAGCGCGTCTGCCTGGATATTTCGATCCAGGCTTTGCGCGAAGCCCGCGAACGGATTGGCGCCCACGGTTTATTCGTGGTCGGCGACCTGGCGAATTTGCCCTTTAAAGAAGATGCTTTCGATGGCGAAGTCTCGATGCACGCCATCCATCACCTGGCTGTGGATGAACATCCGCGTGCGTATGGCGAGTTGTACCGCGTGCTCAAACCTGGTCGGACAGCTGCCATTGTCAATGGTTGGCATGAACCGCTGCTGAGCCGCCTGGCCGAGCCGCTGATTGGCTTGATGCGCCGCCTTTCAGGCAAATCCGCCAAGAAAAAGAAGGATTGGCTGAACGAGGATGCTCCCGAGGGAACTTTTGTCCGCAAGATGACGCCGGAATGGCTCAAGCGCGAAATTGGGAGCAAGATGCCCATCGAAATCCGTCCATGGCGCAGCATGAGTACGCGCTTACTGCGCTGGTTTATCCATCCCAAACTGGGCGGCAAGTTGTTTTTGAAATTTGTTTTCTGGCTCGAAGGCATTTCCCCAAAGTTTTTCGCGGAAAACGGGCAGTATCCGTTGATAGTGATAAAGAAATAGTGAATGGTGAACAGGAAACCTCACTCACCAATTTACCACTCACCAAGCTACCATTCATCCTTTACGGAGTAACTTATGGACTGGACCAACAAAGTTGTACTCATCACCGGCGGCACCGGCTCGTTCGGCAAAAAATTCACAAAAATTCTGCTGGCTGAAAAGAATCCCAAGAAAATCATCATTTTCAGCCGCGACGAGCTCAAACAGCACGAAATGCGCGTGGCAGGCTACAACGACTCGCGCCTGCGCTACTTCATCGGCGACGTGCGCGACCGTGAGCGACTGGTTCGCGCCATGCATGGCGTCGACATTGTTGTCCATGCGGCGGCGCTCAAACAGGTCCCGGCTTGCGAATACAACCCGATGGAAGCCATCAAAACCAACATTCTCGGCACCTCCAACGTGCTCGAAGCCGCCCTCGATACCGGCGTCAGCAAAGTGCTGGCCCTCAGCACCGATAAAGCTGTCAGCCCGGCCAATCTATATGGCGGAACCAAGCTCGTCGCCGAGAAACTGGTCATACAATCCAATGCTTATGCGGGCGGCCTGGCCACACGTTTTTCCTGCGTGCGCTACGGCAACGTGGTCGGTTCGCGCGGCTCGATCGTGCCGCTCTTCCTGAAGCAGCGTCAGGCTGGCAAAATCACCGTTACCGATGAACGTATGACGCGCTTCTGGCTTTCGCTCGAACAGGGCGTGCACTTCGTCATCCACTGCATCGAGCAGATGGAAGGCGGCGAGGTCTTTGTCCCGAAAATTCCCAGCACCAAAGTGATCGACCTGGCCCAGGCCATCGCCCCTGACGCCCAAATCGACATCATCGGCATTCGCCCAGGCGAAAAACTGCACGAAGATCTGCTATCCGCCGATGAAGCCCGCCACACCATCGAACTGGAGCACATGTACGTCGTCCAGCCCGCCGAGGCCAGCTGGTTTGGCTACTCATGGAAAGACAAAGGCCAACCTGTCGCCGAGGGTTTTTCATACACCAGCGACAATAATTCCGAATGGCTTGATGTGCAAGGCATCAAAAAATATATCGCGCCTTTCGAAGAATCTTTTGCCGAAGGAAAACTCGAGGGATAACGTAGGCAAGTACACACGTACCTGTCTACTTGTTTACTTGTTTACTATGAAAATCCTTGTCACCGGCGCCAGCGGTCTTTTAGGTCTCAATCTCGCATTGATGGAGATTGGGACTCATACTATTGTGGGAGTGGATCGCAGTAAACTGGCCGGTACGCCCTTTGAGCTGGTTCAAGCGGATCTGACTCAGCCGGGAGTTGTCAACCATTTAATCGACACCGTCAAACCCGATGCCGTCATCCACACCGCCGCCAACGCCAACGTCGACTCGTGTGAAGCTGACCCGCAGGGCGCGCGCATCTTAAACGCTGAGCTTCCCGGTATTTTTGCCGAATCCTGCGCCCGCGCTGGCGTCCGCCTGATTCACATCTCAACTGATGCGGTTTTTGACGGTACGAAGGACAGCCCATACCTCGAAAGCGACATCCCCAACCCGCTCGGAATCTACGCCCAGACGAAGCTCGACGGCGAAAAAGCGGTTCTTTCAACCAGTCCGGATGCCATCGTGGCGCGAGTCAACTTCTTTGGTTGGAGTCTTCCGGGCACACGCTCACTCTCCGAGTTTTTTGTCAACAACTTGACAGCCGGAAAGCAATGTAACGGGTTCGCGGACGTCTTTTATTGCCCGTTATTTGTCGGGGATTTGGCGGAGACTTTGGTGCGGATGCTGGACAAAGGCCTTTCGGGACTGTATCACGTGGTCGGGTCGGAAGCGCTCAGCAAGTTTGACTTCGGGGTGCGTATCGCCCGTCAATTTGGATTTGACTCCAGCCTGGTTATCCCCAGATCCGTTGAAGAATCAGGCTTAATGGCCCGTCGTTCCCACAACTTAAGGCTGTCTATCCACAGGTTATCCACCGATTTGGGCCAGGAAATTCCTGGTGTATCCACCGGAATTGCGAAGTTCTATACACAGGCCCAACAGGGTTATCCACAGAAAATGCGGAGTTATGCACA
>CAILYI010000046.1 GCA_903838415.1 uncultured Anaerolineae bacterium
AGAGCTTCCTTTGGGATAGAGCGCCTTTTGGCGGAACTTGAGCAGGTTGACCATGTAGTATTCCCGCCCATCGTCGTTTTTGGTCAGTTCGCGGAATTGCTGAAAAAGGGGCGACTCATCCGCCTGAGCCTGTTTCCCTGCTCGACGCTTCATCTCGGCGAGCAGGTTTTCCACTTCCGCTGGAGATAGTGGCTTGCTCCGGCCTCCGTACCAGAACAAAAAAGAAAGATACAGCAGTACAAAGACAACGGAGATGACGATGTGGCCTGTTGACATTTGGATACTCTTCTTCGTATCTATAATTTGGCTTGGGTCTTTTTCTGAAACTGAAAAACAATGAACGTGACAATACAGATGGCAAAATATACCAGCATGAAATATTTACCATCGAAGGCGGCCTGTCCGTGAACGTTGCCTGACCAGATCCCAACCAAGCCCAAAATGTAGGTAAGCGGAATGATGATCAGTACATAGGGAGATAATTCGCGGGCTTTGCGGCTGATGAGGAGATAGATGAATCCCGTCAGGAAATTGGAGATGCCAAACACGCCGAGCATGAAGACCTGATCTTGTGGAGTGGTTGCCATATCGAATTTCGCAAAATTGGCGGCCGACCAGGTCAGCAGGAAGGTGTGCATAAATCCGCGCAGCACATCATAGCCGCCGATGAGAAACAAGACGAGCGAGGGCAGCCAGTAAATATCCTTCATCTTTTCTTTCATTTTTCTCTCCGCTTTTTCAATTTTGCACTTTATGGGTTTGCCGGTAAGCGCTCCACAGCGACCAGACTACCATCAGCGCGGCCAGCGGCAGGATAATCTGGTTGCCGATCGCGCCGGGCGGGGTGTGGGCAAAGGTGACGGGTTTCATTTTCCCAACGAATTCGCGCAGGAGAACTTCCAGCGCAAGCATCAGCCACATGAACGGGATCAGTGATCGGTATCGAATGACTGTGAGAAGTTGAATCAGCGCAAAAAGCAATTGCGAACTGCCCCACAGCGCAAAGGCGAAGATGATTCCATCCGCACCTGCGACTGAGAGATCCATTCCGGCGATGCTGCCTGCACCGCCATCGGGAGAGAGCAGGTGGATGCAACTGCGCACCGTGCTGACGATGGCGTATAGGGCAAAGATGTAGAAGGGGATTTTTGTCCCGCGGATGACATTGTCTATTTTGGCAGGCAGTAAAATTTCGAAGAAAGTTTTCATTTTTTCTCATCCTTTCTGGAAAGCGGCTCGAAGCGCAGCATAAAGAATCCCATGACGACAAAGAAAAGCCCGGTCAGGGTGGCGTTGGCTAACCCGAGGAGGGGCAGACCAATGACCCTGCCGAAAGGCAGGAGCGCCAGGACGATAATCCACCAGCCCAGCCATTTGGGATGCGGTTTTTGAAAGGCGATAAAAAGCCACGAGACAAACATGCCGTTGAAGAGAACGAGAGCCACAAAGGCATCGCCCATATCGGTCATGGTGTAAAGTAGATTGGCGCTGACCAGATAGGCTGATTTTACGGCTTCGGTGACGCCCGGAACGGCAAGCGCGCCGACATAATCATGAGCCAGGGGCACCAAGGCTAGTTGAAAGACCTGGACGACCAAAATGACCGGCAGAGTAACCAGCGTGAAACCCAAAAACGACAGGGCAGCGCTGGGGTTGATTTTCCAAACGGCAACAATGTATCCGAGGCAGGTGACGACATAAATTGTCCGTAGCGCCAGAAAGTCCACTTTGAACAAGGCAAACTGGTTCGCATTGGTGTTCAACAGTTGCAGGAAATTGTTCCAGTCGCCGGTGTAGGCATAGTTGAAGAGTTTGAGGTTGCTGACGAGCAGAAAAACCTGGAGCATGAAAATGGCGAAGCACACAAACCACAGGTACGCCGCAGTTTTCACAATCCCCTGGTATTGCGGGTCGTAATCGAGATAAATCTTTTTATTGTTCATCGTTCAGGGTCCTTTTCTGTGAATCTATCGACCGGATGACTGGACAAAGCGATTGATGGCGTCCGCCACCTGCTGCGGCTGATCGAAGTTGTCAAAATGGCTGGCGTTCGTCACCCATTCGATGGTCACGTTAGGGCATTCGGTGGCCGCATTGGCGAAAATTTCAGGCAGTTGAGCGGGGTCACTATCCGCTTGAAGTTGCAGCACCGGGAAAGGGAAATCGTTTTTGCAAATCTTTCCGATGGCGCTGTTCAAATCCCAATTCTTTGTCAGAAAATATTTGGGATTCATTGCCGCCACACCGGGGCGGGAATATTCATAGGTCAGGTAGTCGAGGTCAGCCTGCTTGAACGGGGTTTTCATCCGCGCCGGGTAGATGGTTCCGATCAACCAACCCGCATCCTGGTACATGAATGATGCAATCCAATTGTTTTGGAAGAGCAGCCATTGGGGTTTGGTCAGGTAGACCGACATAGGCGGCGTATTGCCGTTCCCCTTCATGATCAAGTCCGCTTCCATGCGCACATAACCCAAAATACGTTCGGGATGGTCGCCGACCAGCACGCTGCCGATGATGGTGCCCCAATCATGCGATACGACATAGAATTTGTCGACGCCCAGGCTGTCCATCAAATCCAGCGTTTGCCCGGCAACAACGTGCCAGTCGTAGTTATCATCCTGCATATCTGAGCGGCCATAGCCTTTCATGTCAATAGCGATTAAGCGGTAGTTTTGATCCACCAGCGGCAGGACGTAGTGCCATGAGTACCAGCCTTCGGGCAGGCCGTGCAGGAACAGGATGACCGGGCCGTCCGGGTTGCCCTGTTCAACATAATGCCATTTCAATCCGTTCACCACCGTGTCATGCTGGTTGAACTGCGCGTCAATGGCGTCGTGCTCGGCCTGGTGTTCCGCCCGGAATTGCTCGTACTGTGCCGCCAGGTTTTTGGCGCGGAGGGGGGCGTAGCCCCAGACGAAAAGCGCTGACAGGATGGCGAGGCAGCCGAAAACAATTGCGGACCATTTCAAAAAGATTTTCATGGGATGGATATCCTTTATGGTATAATTTTTACATCGTATAAATTATACATTGTAAAAATTATATGTCAAGGATTTACGATAACCGTTTTGAAAAGCATGTAATTTGCTTCGAAAGGAATTTTGCTTATGCCGCGACCGAAGAAGACCCCATCCCAACTTGAACACACACGCGAACAAATTTTGGACACCGCCTTGAGTATTTTACAGGAATCCGGTCCTGAAGCCATCACCAGCCGGGCGATTGCCGAGCGGATGGGGGTGGTACACATGTCACTCTACACTTATTTCGAGAACCAGGCAGCCATTCTGCGCGCCTTGAGCACGCGCGAGATGGCTAAATGGCAGACACAACAACAGGCTTTTAGCCAACGTGCCGAAACTGATGACGTTGCAAAGGTTGTGGAAGATTTGCTGTTTTTTTTCATCGCTTTCGCGCGTGAAAATCCCAATCTATATCGCGTGGCATGGGTCATGCCAGAAGTCGGTGGTGAGAGCCCGGAAGAAAGCCGCCAGCGCATGCAGTTGACGGTGGGACAACTGGCTAATTTGATCCAGCTGGGCATGCAACGTGGAATATTCGAATCGCGCAATCCCTTCCTGGCGGCGGGGACAGTGCTGGCGATGGTCAATACGCCGTACATCCTGTTCCATAGCGGCAAAATGATCGACCCGATCCTGCGTGATCAGATGGTGGAAGAAGTCTTCTCTGCCGCAATGGGATATTTGAAAAGAAAGTGAAACAGTTTGGATGCGATCTTATAATTATGCTGAGATGGTATCCTTGAAACCGGACTTCTCAAATAACGATCGCTGAATTTCCCTCTACTGCAGCATCATGTGCCTGTGCTTCATTATAAGATCTCTAAACTATCGTGATGGGTGACAATGAAACCGCAAATTAAATTAGCATCAACCCGAACGCCGGACGGCGGCGAGATGGGGCTTTATCTGCACGATGGCGATTTTTCGATCAAGATCAACGGCCTGGAATTGATGAACAGCCGTCAACACGAGTCGGAGCAGGAATTGGCGCGGCTGGGTTGCGCCCATCTCTCGGGCCGTAAAGCGCCCAGCGTACTGATTGGCGGTTTAGGGATGGGTTATACCTTGCGCCAGGCTCTCGACCTGCTCGGCCCTGATGCGAACGTGGTTGTCAGTGAATTGTTGACAGACGTCGTCAGCTGGAATCGCGAGTTTTTGGGAGAACTCAACGGCCATCCCTTGGATGACCAGCGCACGGAGATGATCACCGGCGATATTTTCCCGCTTATTTCGCAATCTGTCGGCAGGTTCGATGCGATCCTGTTGGATGTGGATAACGGCCCCAACGCGATGACCGATTCAGGGAACCAACGTCTGTACGGCCCGGCTGGGATCGAGGCCTGTCGTCGCGCACTCCGCAAAGGGGGTTGTCTGGCGATCTGGTCGACTGAGCCAAGCAAAGCTTATGAGCAAATCCTGATGGGTTGTGGGTTTACGGTGCGCCGTTACCGGGCAAAAGCTTATCAGTCGAGCAAGTCAAAGCCCCTTTTTATCTGGGTCGCCGCGGAGGACGGGACGATTTTGCCCGCCGGTGGCGCCGAGTCATACCTGCAAGACCAACAAGAGTTCAGGGGAAAACGTAGAAGCGCTCGATGAAAACTACCTGTCGATTGACCGGCTATTTTTTTTGAGATATTGACAGATAATTGGTATTATTAGATAATACCAATTATCACTAAAGAAATGGGTCATGACGCATGAGAATAAAAGTTTTTCAAAAAGGCTTCAATTATTCTCAAGATGGAACCGGCAACCGGCTGGTGTACCATCTGCAAGGGTGTAATTTTCATTGTCCCTGGTGCGCCAACCCCGAAGGAATCGCGGTCAAGGGGTCGCTGTGGGTGACCGATCAGTTTCTGATTGATACGATTTGTCCGCATGGCGCCATCCGCGCGAAGCAGATTGATCGCAGCCTGTGCGAAACCTGCAACACCCGAGAATGTATCAGCCTGCACCGAACCAGGGGCATCCGGCTTTCCTATCAGGAATACGAAATAGAATCCATTCTTGATGAAGTCAGGCGCAGCGCGGCGCTGTTTTATGATGGCGGCGGCGTGACTCTCAGCGGGGGAGAACCCACGCTGCAATTTGACGCGGTCAGGGAATTGTTGAGCGAATTAAAAAATATGGGAATTCATACCGCCATTGAGACCAACGCCAGCCATCCCCGGCTGGCAGTTCTTTTTCCATTGATTGACCTGCTCATTATGGATTTCAAACATTACGATGATGAAGTCTCCGCCAGCGTGACCGGCGTGGGGAATGCGGTTGTCAAGGCGAACATCCTGAAAGCGATGCAGGCGCATCAGAGGCTGCTGATTCGCATCCCGGTCGTCCGGGGTTTCAATGATTCCGAAAGCGACATGCGCAATTTTGTGGCTTTCTTCCAGCAGCAAAAAACGGCCAATACGTCGTTTGAATTCTTACCGTTTCACGAATATGGTCGGGATAAATGGCAGCAGTGCGGACTGCCGTATACCGTGCAGGATGGTTTTGTTGGCCCTGAAACAATTGCCGAATATGAAAGACTGTTCGCTGAAAATAATTTTACGCTGGCGCGTACCTGAGGAGAGATGGCATGAGCATTGAAAAGATTTATTCCAGGCAAGCTTTGGATCAAATGGCGCGGGATCTCTTCGAAGAAGAGCGTCACCGCAAACGGCTGGATGGCTGGTTTCTTGCGAAAGAAATCGCGCGCGCCTGTGACGAAAAGTACTGCGACCTGCCGCCCGCGCTGAAAGCCGCCGAGACTCTGCGCGAGGTCATTCGGCAAATTCCGCTCACGCTCAGCGAGCAGGCTATTTTTGCGGGCACCCAAAATGATGCCTTCGCGATGTCTTACGCGCTGATCAATCCCACCTTCAGAGTCGATTCTTTTAGCGGCTATTGCGACCCGGTGGCCGTCTTCAATGACATCCAGACTGACGCTGAATTCAGCGCGGAGCGCATCCAGGCGCTGCGCGCCTATACCCTGGAAACGCCTTTTGTGCAGAACCTGAAAGATGCCTACCAAAAGGTCGAAACGGATACATCCGAGGCGATTTATTTCATCGAACAGGTCACCGGGCATCTCATACCGGATATCAAGCCGGTTCTTTCAAAAGGGATTTCAGGACTTTTGCAGCAGATTGACGCGCAACTGCTGACCACCACCGATTCATCCAAACGCAGTTATTTTGAAGCCATGCGTATCACGCTGGATGCGGTGCTGGTCCTGGCTGGTCGTTATGCGGAACTTGCCAGGCAGATGGCGCAGAGTGAAACCAGCGTCGAGCGCCGGGATTTGCTTAAGCTGATGGAAGAGACTCTCGGCAAGGTGCCAGCCGCCGGAGCGGACAACCTGTACGAGGCCATCCAGGTTTTTATTTTGGTCTGGCAGGTGATGTGCCTGGAGCAGTCGCCCAATCCGTTTGCTTTTTCGGTTGGGAATGCTGACCGCATCTTTGAGCCTTATCGCGTCGCCGGTGGCACAGAGCGCGGAATTGCTGCCGAGCTTTTTAAATATCTGCTGGTTTTTTTCAACGTTGGCGATCGCAGCTGGGCGATTTCACAAAACCTGATTTTGGGCGGCAAATCGAGTGCCGGGGCGGATCTTTCGAACGAATCGACCTATGCGCTTTTGGATGCCTACTACGAGATGAATCTGCCTCAGCCGATTCTTTCCGTTAAACTACACCAAAATACCCCGGATGCTTTTTATCACAGCCTGGGACGGTTTTTGTTCACCCCCGGCGTTTTGACTCCGTCTTTCTTCAACGACGATGCCCTTTTCCCCATTCTTGCGAATTCGGGCGTTGAAGAACTTGACCTTGAAAATTACTCGATTGCCGGGTGCCAGGAACCGCTCATCATGGGACGGGATAACGGCAACACCACCAACAGCTGGCTAAACCTGGGGAAAATCCTGGAATTGACCGTGCATGGCGGCGTTTCGTCGATCACTGGACGGCAAATTGGGCCTGGTTACGATCAGCTGGGTTTTCAAAACAGCGACGCCAAAACCATCCTGACCAACATCCGGCCAGCGTTTTATCAAAATGTGGCGTATTTTGTAGAAAGAATGGTGAATTCGGCCAACGAAGTCTCGGATGTGCTCTCCCTGCTGCCGGTTCCTTTTACTTCGGCCTTGATGGGCGGCATTGAGTCGGGTGTGGATCTCAGGGATACTCATCAGCAGGGCACCCGGTACAACGGAAGTGGCTGCCTGATTCACGGGCTTTCCACCATCGCTGATTCGTTTACCGCCATCGATTTATTCCTGATGGAAAGGCCGCAGGATGCGGACCTGCTGTTGGCTGCCCTGCAATCAAATTTTGCGCAGGACGAGGAACTCCGTCAATATTTGCTGACCTGCCCCAAATTTGGCAACAATATCGAAGAAGTGGACCGCGAAGCGCGCGAGGTGGTCATCAAAATCAGCGAGTTGGTTTCGAGCCAGAAAAACTACCTCGGCAACCCATTCCGGCCCGATTGGAGCACGCCGTCAACCCACCTGCTCTATGGCTATTGGGTGGGCGCCACGCCCGACGGTCGAAAATCGCGGGAAATGCTGGGGTATGGCATCGACCCATTATACGGAGAAGCGCAGTCGGGGTTGGGGTTCCGGGTTCTTTCCAACCTGAATTTGCCCTTCGAGCGCATGAGCGGCGGATATGCCTCCCATTTCGGGATCGACCCCAATCATTTTTCCGGGAAGAGCTATGAAGACAAGGGCATGGAATTCCGCGAAAAGATCATCACGCCGCTGTTCTTCAACCGCATGAATAAAAATATCGCCCCGTTTTATCTCTATGTTAATGTGACCACCCCCGAGATTTTGCGGCAGGTCCTGGAAAACCCGCAAAAGTATGCGCCCAGCGGCGTTTACATTGTGCGCATCCACGGCACTTTTGTAAACTTCCTGAACCTGTCGCCGGATATCCAGGAGGACATCATCAAGCGGCTGGATTTGAAATCCACGCATATTTCACCGGCCTCGCCCGCAGTGCAGCCGGAATTGTTGCCAGTTTAGGTCAAGCCGTGGAGAATGACACACTTTATCTCGCTCTCAAAAATCGAATCTATGAGAAGATTTTTAGAGGAGATTACCAGGAAGGCGAGAATATTTCGCCGGAGCGGGTTTTGTCAGAAACTTACAATGTGAGCCGTGTCACGGTGCGGAAAGCCCTGGCGCTGCTGGAAAAGGACGGCATTGTTGAAAGAGTCCAGGGCAGCGGCACCAGGGTCAAGTTCCGGGAAGCTGGCTATCCTGGCACGCTGGACATCATTGCGCTGCTGGCCCCGGCCCAAAAGCCTTTTTTCTCCACGTTCATTGAGCATTTTCAGCGCAATGCCGAAAAGAACGATTCGCTGGTGCTTTTCAAACAGCACAGTCAGGAAGAAACCGTCGAAGACAGCCTTTTCAAGCTGCTGCAAAAAAATATTCACAATGTCGTCATTTGGCTGGAAGATTTAAAGCTCGAGCGTGAATCTGTGCGCAGGCTGCGGGCGCTGGGCATGAACATGGTTTTTTTCGACATCATTCTGCCCACGCCGTATGCCGATTGCGTCCTGCTCGATAATCGCGCCGCAGTTACCAGCCTTTTCAACTTCTTAAAAGCCAGGGAACCAGCCGATATTGCTTACATCGGCTGGGACAACCTGCAATTATCCAGCATTCGTGAACGCGAAAGCATTTTCTCCGAACTGCGCGGACCATCAGACTTGCTGATTCACATTCCGTGGGCTGAAAAGTCCAACCTGGCGGCGCTGATGGAGAAGTTTTTCAAAGAATTCATGGAATATCGCCCTTTTCCCGCCGGGTTGATGTGCGCGGATGGGGAGCTGGGTGTGGCCCTGAAAAAAGTCCTGCTGGAGCACGGACTGAAGGAAAAAACCGTTGTCTCGATCGATGACTACCCTGCGGCCAGCGACCTTGCGTTGAGTGTGTACGTGCAGCCTTTTGAGCAGATGGCGCGGGAGGTTTATCAATGCCTGCTGGAGCAAAACCGGCAGGCAGATCAATGGCGGGCTTCCGTGCGCTTGGTTAAGGGAAATTTCGTAGAGCGGTAAAGCGAGGAACGATTCAAAATGGGAAATGTGCGCGCGATTGGTTTGGATATCGGTACCACCACGCTGTGTGCGGTGGTCCTGGACGGTGAAAGCGGGGATTTGCTGGAAACGCTTACCATCCCAAATGACTCGGCGCTAAAAAGCGACCAGCCGTGGGCGCAATTACAGGATCCGCAGCTGACGATTGCAAATATCGAAAAAATTGTGCGCGAACTCGAACTGAGACATGCGCCAATTGCCTGTATCGGGCTGACGGGGCAGATGCACGGCATCCTCTATCTGGATGAAGCCGGGAACGCTGTCAGTCCGCTGTACACCTGGCAGGATGGCCGGGGAAATCTCGCCTACCGCGATGGACTCAGTTATGCTGAGTTTCTCTCGCAAGCTTCGGGATATAAGCTGGCTTCCGGTTTTGGCGGCGTGACCCATTTTTATAACCTGCTCAACGGCCTGGTGCCGGATTCTGCCAGAAGTGTCTGCACGATCTATGACTACGTCGGGTTGAAACTATCCGAGGGTTCCAGGCCGGTGCTGCATGCCAGCAGCGCCGCCAGTTTGGGGTGCTTTGACATCGAGGCCGGTGTCTTTGATCGCCGCGCTTTGCTGGCGGCAGGCTTCGACGAGTCCATCTTCCCGGCGGTCAGCAGGGAAGTGGAAGTCATCGGGAAAACCGCATCCAACATTCCGGTGGCGGTGGCCATCGGCGATAATCAGGCCAGCTTTATCGGGTCGGTCAATCAAAGCGAGGCGTGTTTGCTGGTGAATATCGGCACGTCCGGGCAAATTTCCCTGTTTACACAGCGTTATCTAAAAAACTCTCCCCTTGAAATCCGGCCATTTTCAACCGATGGATTCCTGATGGTGGGCGCGTCGCTGTGTGGCGGACGAGCCTACGCTTTGCTGGAAGGTTTCTTCCGTGCCGTGGTTGAAATGGCGACCGGCAAACCTGCCCCGGTTTTGTACGAGACCATGAATGAACTGGCCGGTGTTTCTCCGGTGCAGGAACAGAAACTTGAAATTTCCACTCAGTTTAGCGGCACCCGCGAGCGGCCCTGGCAGCGCGCCGTCATCAGCAACCTGGGAGTCGACAACTTCACCCCGGCGCATTTCATTGTCGGGGTGCTGGAAGGGGTGGCGCGGGAACTCCACGATCTGTATCAAAGCGCGGGCGTTGAAGATTCCGCTCGGCCCAAAAAGCTGGTCGGCTCGGGAAATGCGCTGCGGCTGTGTCTGCCTTTGCAAAAGCTGGTTTCAGAGATGTTCGGCATGCCGCTCAGTATTCCCCGCTATAAGGAAGAAGCCGCCTGCGGCGCGGCGCTCTTTGCGCTTGTTGCTGCAGGGTACCAAAAGAGCCTGGCGGATGCCCAGGCCCTGCTGCACTACGAATGATTGAATGATTTACGACAAGGCGCATCCGGCTGGATTTTAGCGCAAAATTTGAGCAACTCCAGCGCTGACTATTACGGTTGTCCCCCTTTTTCCTCCAACAGGCGGTTGATCTGTTCCACCAGTTTTCTCAAGGAGACTGGCTTGCTCAAATATTCATTCGCGCCCGCCTGGATGCAGCGCTCCTGGTCGCCGGGCATCGCCAGGGCGGTGACGGCAATTATCGGAGTGGCGGCAAGGCGCTGGTCGTTGTGCGCGCGCAGGCGGCGCATTGTTTCCAGTCCATCCATACCCGGCATCTGAATATCCACCAGCATGAGATCTGGTTTGATTTCGGGAGCGCGTTCGAGTAATTCAAATCCACTGTGAACGGGGAATGCCTGCAATCCCAGCGCAATCAAAAAATCGGTGACCGTCCTGAGGATCAAATCATCATCATCGGCGATCAAAACCAACGGGGCGGAACTGACTGTCTCGGTTTTGCTTTCGGGCGCGGGTGTGGGAAGAAAAACCGCAACTTTTTTCAGCACGGCTAGCAGGTCTTCTTTAAGATATGGCTTGAGCAGGTATGCTGAAGCGCCAAGCTTCAGGGCTTCGGAGCGCCGCTCCTCACCCGAAATGATGATGATCTGGATGTTGCGGGTGCGTTCATCTGCTTTGAGTTGAGCCAGTAAATCCATTCCATCACCGTCGGGTAGACTTAGATCAAGCAGGATGATGCTGGGTTGCAGGTCAGCGGCTTTTTCCAGGGCGCCGGTTAGCACTGGCTGGATGACATTCATAATGCCTAAATCGATCAGATAATGCGTGATGCGCGAGGCATCCAGGCCGATATCTTCAATGGTCAGGATGGTCTTGATCGAATCGAGGCTGTGATTCATCAGATTGGGCAGCGGCCGAGTGACCAATGCTGACCACGGCAGGGCGATGGTGAAGCGACTGCCTGCGCCTGGGACGCTTTCCACCTTGATACTACCGCCATGCAGTTCTGCCGTGCGCTCGACCAGCGCCAGCCCCAGGCCGGTGCCGGCGTATTGCCGCGCCAGGCTGCTATCGAGTTGCACAAACGGTTGGAAAAGTTTGCCGATGTCTTCGGGCCTGATGCCAATCCCTTCATCCCAAACAGTGAAGAAAACGTTTTTCTCCCGAAAGTTGCAGCGAACTTCCAGACCGAGATTGCCGCCTTCAGGGGTGAACTTGATGGCGTTGCTGAGCAGGTTGACCAGCATTTGTTTCAGGTGCCGCTGGTCGGCACGCAGGGTGATCGAAGCCGGTTCCATGCTAAAGGCAAGCGTTTGCTTTTTTTTGTGCGCCAGGCCTTTCACCAGTTGCAGGCTGGCCTGGCATACTTCCGCCGCCAGACAAGGCTCAAACTCCATTTCCAGGTTTCCAGCTTCGATCCGCGAAAGATCGAGGATGTCATTGATCAATTCAAGCAGGTGATGTCCGCTCTTTTCAATATCCTGCAGCGATTCGCGCTGCTTCTTCGTCAATTTGCCGTGGGCTGGAAACTGCAAGGCTTCCGAAATGCCCAATATCCCGGTAAGGGGCGTGCGCAATTCATGGCTCATGCTGGCCAGAAATTCATCTTTGACTCGCATGGCCTTTTCAAGGGCAATGTTGGCAGAGCTCAACTTATCGCGGCTTTCGCGCAAGTCCATTTCTATTTTTTTGCGCGCCGTGACATCTTCGAGAATCCCAATTGAACTGAGCGGAATGCCATCCGGTCCCAAAACCTGAACGGCAGTGTCCGACAGCCAGCGGCTTTCGCCGTTTTTATCAAGGATGCGAAAATCACATTGAAAGGTGGCTTTGGCGGCTTCCTGCCCGGCAAGGATTTGCAAAACCGCAGCCTGGTTGGATAAATGGGATAGCTCGCCGATCATGATGGATTCTTGAATGCTGGTGCTGAGCATCTGTTGCGTTAGGTCTTCACGAGTATATCCGGAAATCTTTTCAATCCCTTCGCCAATAAAGGTGTAGCGATTTTGGACGTAATTAAAAGTGTAGGGCACAGCATTGGCTGCGCTGATGGCTCTGCGATAGCGGTCTTCGCTTTCGCGCAGCGCTTCTTCGGTCTTTTGGCGTTCGGAAATATCCCGCGAAATGCTGATAATTTCAATCTCGCCGTCTTCATTCAGGACGAAGGAAGTGACTGCTTCGATATAAACTGGATGCCCGTCTTTGTGGAGCACATCAAATTCTACGGTAAAGACATTGTTGTTATGATCTGCCTGAAAGGTGGGCAGGGTGGTGGCCAGGGCGGTCTGTATAATCTGGATAAACTCAGGTTTTAAAAACTGCCGATAAGGGATGTTCAGCAATTCTGTGGCAGAATATCCGATGATGTTCTTCGCTGAAGGGCTGATAAATGTGAATGCCTTGCTCTCGAAATTAAAAACTGAGATCACATCGGCCGTGTTCTCAGAAATCAGCCGATATCGGCTTTCGCTCACTTTCAGGGCTTGTTCGGTACGTTTGCGTTCCGCCAGTTCGTCCCTGGACCGATCAATTGATTTCTGATAAATTTTTAGAGATTCCACGGTTAAATAGCCCGCAAAGGTAAACATCCCTGAAAAAGCGACCCATTGGGTGATGGAGACCGAGTAATTTGGCTCAGGGAGTAACCCGGCATTTTGTGCCAGGATCAATCCCAGGATGCTTAATGAAGCGTAAACCGTTGTCCAAATGGCACCGGGGACCCCGAAAATAGTCCCGGCTGCTACCACTGTCAGTAGATACATCGATGAGACCGGGGTGCGGATGGTGCCGAGCAGGGCGGCGTTGATTGTAATTATTAAGAGAGCAGTCACCAGAAGCATTACCGAAGCCAATCTGATTTTTCCAGCCAGAAAAAAGCGGCGCACCAGCAGAATAGCCATCAGGTATATAACATTAGAATATTGAACCAGGATCGGGGTCCTGCCGCCCAGCATGTTTCCCAGCAGTATTATTGGGATATAGATAAATGAGGCGTAGATCATCAGGTTGATCCAACGCTTGATATCCAGCTTTTGATAATCATCCGTGATGGCTGATGGCTTAAACCAGCTTTTGAGCATAGTAATCATATTCAAGGTTTCCTGGGGTGGTTCTGGAAGTACAGCGCAGTGTCAGATAACTTGTTGCTGTACAACGATATTGAAACAACTCTTATCCCCACGCGAGATTCAATCGAGCAGTGTTTGCAAGCGCCGCGGCATTTTTCGCTTCGGCCGCGGATTTTCGCGGATAATTGCGGAAAATGGGAAGCCGGTGCTGAAGGTTTCTTCCCAAGAACTTGACAGGTTCTTCGAAGGTGGTAAATCATCCCGATACCAATTTGTTAAGAGATCTTCACCCGGCCAGCGATGGGAGATTTTGCATCCTGTCGCATGGCAACGCGATCTGCCAGCAGGAAGTGTCGCACTGTCAGCAGAAAACAGATAAACGCGCCGCCCGCAAAGAACTCACGCCCACTGAAAACCCAGCCAACGTAATAGACAAATCCAAACGCAAACGCATCAAAAGAAACCATGCGCTGACTGAGCCAGTAGGTTTGTTGGATGTGGCCGGTTAATGCCTCGGGTTTGTCTTTCAGGCACAGATAAAGATAGCTATTGCGGAAATGCCGCAGGTCGATAAACAGCCATAGCAGCAGGAAAGCGCCCAGCATGAATTCAAAATTTACCATTTCCGGGATAATGCTGCCAAAAAAGACCAATAAGCCAACCATGAAAATCCCAAAAAACAGAAACCGCCGGTTGATTCCATCAGGTTTGGCCACAGATTTCTCAAAAACGGGGTTCAACTCCACCCCGCCTTCGTAAGTAAAATTTCGGGATAGCGTGTTTCGATAATATTGTGAAAACCAGCCCGTAATGCCGAAATCGAAAGCGTACAGGATTGCCCAAAGAAGCGCGGCGATGATGGGGTTTTGTAAAAAGAACTGGATCATTTCATCCTCATTCGGTCTATATGAGCGCAAATATTAGCCTTCCATGCCGTCATGGGCACCGCGCTTTTGCAGAACAATTCCCCGTCAGTCAGGCAACATCAACTTTTGAGAAATTGCGGCAATCACAAAACCTGTCATTCCTACGAACCTGCTTTTGGTGTTCGGAAACGAATTCTTTTGCCAGTTCTTTGGAAGGCCCCACGATTTTTAAAAGTAGATTCATTGTATATAACTTGCGAGGGGAGGCCAATACGTATAAATACCTATTCTTCATTGAGCAGCCCTACCAGGGTCGTGACGCGAGGTTGTCTATGATAAACTCAAACTTGAACAACACTCCTTTCAGTTGACCTACTCCCAACTCTATAATGCCTGATTCCGCCTTGTCCCAATGCTGGAGAGAACTTGATGGAAAAACCCACAAGCATTATCCTTATCATTGATGATGAACCCATTGCGCGACTTACGTTAAGCCTGCTAATGGAAGGGACGGGCTATCATTTCCTATTCGCTGAAACCGGTCCGGAAGGGATCAGACTGGCAAAACAAATTCAGCCAGATGCGATTTTGCTGGATGTTATGATGCCTGGCATGAACGGCTATGAAGTTTGCCGCGAACTGCGTGCCGATCCGCAGCTGGCGGAAGTGCCCATCTTTATGATCACCGCGCTGAATGATCGGGCCAGCCGCCTGGCTGGGCTAAGCGCCGGAGCCGATGACTTTCTCTCAAAACCTTTTGACAAGGTCGAGCTTGAAATTCGGCTCAACACCCTCAAAAGGGTTGATAGATACCGTCACCTGCTCGATGAACGCGAAAAACTTCAAGCGACTCTGACGCAGCTTTCGCTCAAAAACACCCAGCTTCGTCTGCTTTCCCAGCATGCGCTGGCCATTCAGGAAAACGAACGCCGCAGCCTGGCCCTGGAACTGCATGATGAAATCGGGCAGAGCATCACCGGGCTTAAACTCATCCTGGAGCAGCACAGCGAAGACGTCCCAACCCAATTGGAACAGGCCCGGGCGATTGCCAACGATCTTCTTCAGCACGTGCGCAATATGTCGCTCAACTTACGTCCCACCGTTTTGGATGATTTTGGTCTGTGCCCCGCGCTCGACTGGTTATTTAAACGCTTTACCACCCAGACCGGCATCAGCATTTGTCACAATGTCGATCCATTCTTCGAGCGTCGCTTTGAAAAAATAATCGAAATCACCGCTTTTCGAGTTATTCAGGAAGCGCTCACCAACATCGCCCGCCATGCCGGAGTCAATGAAGCCTACGTCCTGCTCACCATGGAGTCGGATTATCTACAGGTCAGTATTTCTGACTCAGGGAAAGGCTTCGATCCCGCCTCACTGCTGGATGGCAATTCGAGCGGCCTTTCAGGCATGGAAGAAAGAGTTACCCAGGCTGGCGGCACCTTTAGCCTGCAATCTACCTTGGGCGAAGGTACGCTCATTCTCGCAGACTTTAACTTGAGCAGGGATTAGGGTATGAGACACATCACATTTATCCTTGCGGATGATCATAAGCTGGTTCGACAGGGCATGCGTTCCCTGCTTCTGGTAAACCCGGAATTTGAAGTCGTTGGCGAAGCCAGCGATGGGCAGGAAGCCCTGCGCCTGATCGAAACCTTCCAGCCAGATATCGCCATTATGGATGTGATGATGCCCAATATGAACGGCATCGAAACCGCAAAACTGGTGCGCGCGCGCAAGCTGCCGCAAACCCGGATCATCATTGTTTCCATGCATGCCAATGCCGCTTACGCTGTCCGCGCTTTGCATGGCGGCGCGCTGGCTTACGTTCTCAAAGATGCTGACTTTGCAGAGATCCTTCAGGCGATTGAAAATACCTTGCAAGGCAAGCACTACATCAGCACGGCAATCGCGGATGAAGTGTTGGGGATGCTCCTGAATGCGGATGCCGAGAAAAGCGATTCACTCGATATCCTTTCAGCGCGTGAAAACGAGGTCCTGCAACTGATCGCCGAGGGGAATACCAATTTAATGATCGCGGCGCGACTTTCGATCAGCGTCCGCACAGTCGAGGCGCATCGCGCCCGCATCATGTCCAAACTGCGCATCACCTCGCATGCTGACCTGGTGAAATTTGCCATCAATAAGGGTCTGGTCATCTCCTGAGCAGGCCGCGATTTTTTGGTAATTGTCTATGGCGCGGGCAGGATCAGGCGCTGTTTGGGGTTGAGGTCTGAATCGAAAGCGAGCCCATTTTCAGCGGCGATCCGGTCGGGGGAGATTTTCCAGTCGAAAGCGATTGTTTCCAGCGTATCGCCCCAGCGAACTTCATAATCAAGCGCTTTCCCAGAGTTTTGATAGGTAATCCAGTTCCAGCGGAAGATGTCAAATCCGGATGTGCCGGTTTTCCCAAAGCCAAAACCGTTCCATTCGCGATTGATGGCGCCCGTTTCGCGATCGCCGGGCGTGTAGAGCACAACCTGCCTGATGGAACAATCACGGTAAGGATAATTTTGCACCATATTCGAAATGCTCAGGCGTGAGCCATTTTCATCTACATCGGCCACCAGAAAGAGATGATCGAAATGCGGATCATTGGTGCTTGCGTAGAGTGTGGTGTACGAATAAATCAGGTCGCCGGAAAACAAGTTTCCCCGTTTTTCAAAATCATAGCCAGGCAAGGGGTCTTCGGTGTGCATCAAAGTAAAAGTTTCGGGGTCAAACGTGCCCCAGGGTTGTCCATTCCACTTGGGATTGGCGGCTGTAAAGGCTGCCGCGTTAGTGGACCAACTGCCGATGCGATAGGGAAACCCATCCACATCCCGCATGATCGTCCAGGACAGCGGGCCGCACATCGAGGTGGCGTCAGAGTAACCGATTTTTTCCCGCGAGATCTGGTAAGCCTGCTCACAGGTGGAGGCCAGATACTGTTGGCCTGCTGCCAGGTAATCAGGGATGTTCCAGGGCAGCGCGAACATGCCCTTGAGCACCTCGTCGCTGACATAACCCTGGTCGGTCACCCAGTGGCAGGGTAATTTTTTCATCACTGGATAAATGTACTCGTCACCGGGAAGGCTGTTTTTCTGCCAGTAAGTGCTGATATACTGCGCCCAGGGCGATTCCATCACACCGGGAATCATGGGGATTGCCAGCAGCCGGAAGTTGCCCCGATAGGCCCGAAACCAGACGACAAATCCCTGCGTGAGAAATACGGTCGCAACCTGGTCGCCGCGGAAGGTGAGGGGATGTTGAAACTCGTTGAAGGTAAACTCAAAAACGAAAGGGTCGTCGCTGGCATCGACCATTGCGCCCTGCCCGCCATTCCAAAGATAGGTTTGGCGTCGTTCTGCCAGGTTGAATTCATCCCCCAGCGCTGCCTGGACATTGGCCAGCATTTCAGCGGACGAGAGAACACGGTTTTCGTTCGAACATCCAGCCGGGTTCCCAAAAGCATATTGCGATTCAGACGTTATGATTATTTCAGGCAACATGACGGTCTCTGAAATAAGTTGGGGCGCTGGCGAAGTATTTGAAACGAAGAGCTGCTCCTTCCCGGGCGCTACGGTTGAAATAAGGGCTTGATCCGCCACATTCTGCGTGGAGACTTCATTTTGACTTTGGAAATATCTTCCCAAAGGGAAGATCGGCAACAACAAAACTGTGAGTGCGATGATAAATTTGGTCATTCCAGAAATGTCCCGCTCCGGGTTCGCATTATTAATGAAAAGCGCAGTGAAAAGTGTAGCTTTTTCGAGCGATTTCCACCATTCGTAGAGTTACCAAACCTGTTTTCATCAGGCTAGCTATTTGAGCAGGGCGAGACGGTATAAATACTTAAGGAAACCTGGCGCGGCGGTTGTACTTTTGCTGACGGGAAATAAATCGGATTTTGCGAATTATCTGGCAGAATTAAGCCCCCATCAGATATTATAATGAATTTGTGAAACCAAAATCTCTGCTCAAGAGTTTCCTGCTGCTGCTCCTGTTGGCGGGATTTCTTTTCCCGCCAGCCAGCGCACAGGTTGTACAGGCCGCGCCTGTTTCCAAACCTGCGGCGGAAGTTACCGCCTTCGATCTGATTATCGCCATGAATTCCTTACGCGCTTCCTACGGTCTCCCTCCGCTGGTGGAGGATCCGATCATCGATGCGGTTGCCCAGTCAACAGCGCAGATCATGGCCGATAGCCAGATGTCCTGGCATATCGGGGATGTTTCGGGGCGCCTGACCGCTGCCGGTTATGGTGGCGGCTCGAAAGTCTGGGCTACCGAAAATTTCGCCGTCGGCAACCAATCGATCGATGAGATCATGTTGGTCTGGTCTGATGCCGCCCACATGCTGCCAGCCGTGACCGCCGCCTATTGCAATGTCGGCGCCGGGACGGCCAAATCAGCCAACGGCATGACCTATTACATCTTACAGGCCGCTTATCCGGCCGGGAAATCATGTGGTGATTACAGCTCGAGCGGGACGACCACCACCCAATCTGGCGGCACAACCAACAGCGGCGCTGGCGTCCCTCAGCTGATCACGCCGATCAAAATCGCCACCCCGGATGCGGACGGGAAAATATTCCACCTCGTCCAGTCTGGGCAGTCTTTCTGGGCGATTGCGATCGCCTATAAAATAACGATCAAAGATCTCAAAAGCTGGAACAACCTTTCCCAGGATGCCATTTTGAAAACCGGTCAGAAATTGTTCATTCCGGGCAGCAATACGGCCGGATATGCCAGCCCCACTCAAACCGGCGGTATCCAGCTCGGCGCCGCCGATGCTGAAGGCAAGATTGTGCATGTCGTTCAGCCCTATCAGACTCTCAGCACCATCGCCCAGGCTTACGGAACCAGTGTCGAGAAACTCCTGGCGTTGAATTCGTTGCAGGTTGATTGGCCGCTGCGCATTGGACAGGAATTAATCATTACCCCGTCCAATACCACGCCCAGCCCGACTCTTCAACCGGTTCAACTGTTGACGCCCGCCAGCGATGGGAAGTATTATCACACCGTTCGAAGCGGCGAAACCCTGTCGTGGATTGCCAGACTGTATGGCGTGACGGTCAGTAATTTGATGGCCTGGAATGGCCTGTCGCAAGCCTCCATTATTCAGCCTGAGCAAAAATTGATTTTACAGGTGACGCCACCCGCCACTGTGACTTCCACCGCGCTGCCGCCGACGGCTACTCCGCTGGTCTTTACCTCCACGCCCACCCAATTCCCCACTTCCGATTTGGCCACCCAGACACCGACTGCTGCAACCCCGGCGGCTGGACAAGCCCCGCTGCTGTGGGGCGGAATATTCCTGCTTGCGGCCGGACTGGGCTTGGGCGCATTTATCTATCGCAGGAAAAAACAGGGTGTTTGATTTGGAAGCTGGCGCTTTTGCCCGAAGAACCCTGGGCGGCCATCCTGTCTCCATCCACCGCAGCTGCTCGAGCGGAAAACCACCAGATTTCTCGTTCTTCTCCTCAAGGATTTCCCATGCCTATTCACACCTCCCCCAACCGCTGGGTGCTCGAAACCCAACACACCGCCTACGCTTTCGGCCTCAACTCCGCCGGGCTGCTCACCCATCACTACTGGGGCGCACGCCTGCCGCGCCTGGACGACTACCCCATCCCCGCCGACCCGGCCGGGTTTGCCTCCACCGATGGCTTCGGCCACTTCATCCCCGAGGAATTTCCCGGCTACGCGGGCACCAAGTATATTGACCCGTGTCTCAAAGTCACTTTTGCGGATGAAGTACGCGACGTGGTTCTGCGATATGTGGATTTTTCCGTGAAGAACTCGCCTCAGCCGGCGTTGTCCATCCGCTTAAAAGACGTTTACTACCCTCTGACCGTCACCCTGCACTACCGCCCTCACCCGGACTATGACCTGATCGAACGCTGGGTCACGCTCGAAAACCTGGGCAGCGAGCCGATCCACGTTGAGCGGATTTTCTCTGCCAAGTGGACATTGCCCCCTGGCGACGATTATTCCCTGACCCACATGGTTGGCCGCCACGTGGACGAGTTCAACCTGTGGCGTGAGCCGCTCACGCCTGGCCTGAAAACCATCGAAAGCCGCCGCCTGATTCCCAGCCACCGCGCCGCGCCGTGGTTCGCCATTGACCGCGCCGCCAGCGAAGACGCGGGCGAAGTCTGGTTTGGCACGCTGGCCTGGAGCGGCAACTTCCGCATCAGCGCCGAAGTGACCGAATTTGCCTCGACGCGCGTCAGCATTGGCCTGAATGACTGGGATTTCGGCTGGAAGCTGCAGCCCGGCGAGCCGCTTGTCACCCCGGCGGCTATTTCCGGTTACACCCAAAGCGGATTTGGCGGAGCCAGCCGCCAGCTGCAGGCCTACGTGCGGGATGAGATTCTGCCGCATGGTCAGGTTCCGCACAAGATCCTGTACAACTCGTGGGAAGCGACTTTGTTCGATGTGGATGAAGCCTCCCAATCTGCACTGGCCGAGATTGCCGCCAGAATGGGTATCGAATTGTTCGTGATGGACGACGGCTGGTTCCACAACCGCAACTGGGATAACGCCGGGCTGGGCGATTGGTGGCCGGACAAGAAAAAATTCCCCAACGGGCTGGGCAACCTGATTGAAAAGGTCAACAGCCTGGGCATGGATTTTGGCCTGTGGGTCGAGCCGGAGATGGTCAACCCGGATAGTGACCTGTACCGCGCCCATCCCGAATGGGTCATCCACTTCCCGACCCGCGCGCGCACCGAGAGCCGCAATCAGTTGATCTTGAACATGGCGCGGACGGACGTGCAGGATTACATCCTGGGCGTGCTGGATAAACTGCTGACTGAAAACAAGATTTCATTTATCAAGTGGGACATGAACCG
Organism: uncultured Anaerolineae bacterium; assembly: GCA_903838415.1. Taxonomy (GTDB): domain Bacteria; phylum Chloroflexota; class Anaerolineae; order Anaerolineales; family Villigracilaceae; genus UBA5195. The sequence goes on from CAILYI010000046.1 coordinate 21,216, forward strand.
CGCCGCCAGCGAACCTGGCTGGCCGGATGCGCCCGGCGATCAGCGCGAGTTGTGGGTGCGTTATGTTTGGGGCGTCTATCGCGTGTGGGGTGAGCTGCGCCAGCGGCATCCGGATGTGATCTGGCAGAGCTGCGCCAGCGGCGGCGGGCGCGCCGATTACGGCATTTTGCGCCTGGCTGACCAGGTTTGGATCAGCGACAACACCGAAGCGACGGCGCGCCTGCACATTCAGGAAGGGTATTCGCAGTATCTGCCCGCCATCACGATGGAAGCCTGGGTGACGGATTGGAACGAGGGCTTTATGCCGCTCGAGTTTCGCTTCCACGTCAGCATGTGTGGGGCGCTGGGGGTGGGCGGCAACCTGATTAAATGGACTGAATCGGAGCGGGAGTTGGCGGCGGAATGCATTCGCCAGTACAAGGAAATTCGCGCGGTGGTGCAGCTGGGGGGGCAGTATCGTCTGCTTTCAGCGCAAAAAAACGCTTATTCGGCGCTGCAATACGTCAGCCAGGATCAGGCCGAAGGCGTCCTGTTCGTGTTCCGCGTGCACACGCCCGAAAAGTTCAATATTCCCCAGATCCATTTGCGCGGACTGGACCCCGAGGCGCTTTATTCGGTGGAGGGCTGCGGCGAGCCGCGTTCGGGCCTGGCGTGGCTGGAGGTTGGGTTGAAGGTGGAGTTGAAAAACTTGCAGAGCCGGGTGCTGCGCATCAAACGGGTCTCGCCAAATTTGTGAATTTCCCCCATGACTGGTAGGATTTTACCGCGCCGCCCCGCTGCCTGAGTGGGGCGGCGGTTTTTCTTGATGCGCTTTGACGCAGTTTCTGCCGCTGTGCTTGGCGCGATAGAGCGCTTTGTCGCCTTTTCTGAGCAGATCGCTGATCGTGGACATTTTTTCTGAATAAGCTGTCACGCCGATGCTGATGGTGACTGAAAGTTGTACATCCCCGTTCAGCAGGTTGATCCTGGTTGATTCCACCGCCTGTCGCACCCGTTCAGCCAGCAGCAGAGCCTCTTCCAGACCGGTATTTGGCAGCAGCATGGCAAATTCCTCGCCGCCGAGGCGCGCAAGGATATCGATTTCTCGCAAATTGGATTTGAAAATCGTCGCCAACTGCTGCAGCACCTGGTCGCCGACCGCGTGGCCATACGCATCGTTGACGTGTTTGAATTTATCAATATCGAGCATCAATAACGTCAGGGGTTGATTGATGCGATTTTCCCGTTTGAACTCTTCTTCACCGCGCTGCATAAAATAGCGGCGGTTGTATAAATTGGTCAGGTAATCGGTCACTGCCAGTTGTTCCAATTGGGCATTCAATTGTTGGATCTTTTCTTCGTTGTGCTTGCGCTCCGTGATGTCTTCAAGAACGGTTGCGACATGCCCCGCTTGCGGGCAAAAGGCGTGGACACGGAAATAGCGGTTGAACCTTGTTGAATGGTATTCGAACGCCAGCGGTTTGCCCGTCAGCGCAACAGTAAAGTAGACTTCAATCTCGCTCAGTTTTGTTTCTGGCATCACCTCCCGTACAGTTTTTCCGATGATACCGCGCGGGTTCAGGCCGGTATGATGTTCAAAAGCGGCGTTCACCTCCACGATCCGTAAATCGTAGGCGTGGTTGTCTCTGTCTGTGATCAGTTCATACAGCGAAGCGCCCTCTGCCATGGTTTCAAACAGCAGGCGAAACTTGGTCTCGCTCTCTTTCATTCTATTTTCGATCAGCTTGGAAGCGGTAATATCGCTGATGGTCATGCGGAAGAGGGGAGTTCCGTCGTCATCCTGCGCGAGGGTGGCTTCAAGCAGCCCCCAGAAGGGCGCGCCGTTCGTCTTCATCAGCTGTGCCTCAAAGGCCTGGGGGCTGCCGGTTGCAAGGAGTTGCTTGCGGCGCAGGTAGTAAATGCCGTGGCTTTCTTTTTTGATGAATTCGCTGATAAACCTTTTGACCAACTTGCCGCGGTTGACCCCAAAAAGGTTGGCGGCGGTCAGGTTGGCCTGCAGAATCTGGCCGGTTTTACTGAGGGTGAAGTAGCCGACCGGCGCCAGGTCGTACAGATCGAAATAGCGCGCCTGCGTAGCTTCCAGGTCGGCCTGGGTTTTGCGTAGTTCTTGGTTCTGCATCTCCAACTCAACCTGGTAGATGTGCAAATCTTCCAGCACAATCTCGCGTTGGCGCAGTTCATCCTGTCGGGCTGCGTCCGGGCCGGTTTGGGAGAGTTCGAGGATGATTAAGAAAAGAGCTTGCTGATGCTGCCAAATAAAAGGGCAGGAAAGTTCCTCCACGCTGCGTTCTTCCCCGCTAGCCAGGCGCTGCGAAAGAATCAGGGTATTGCGTCCCTCCGCTTTTGCTTTTTGACGTTCTGCCAGCACTTGCTCGGACGGCAGGACGTTAATTTCGTTGATCGACTTCCCGCAAAGTTGGGGGCATCCATAAAACTTTGCGGCGGCTGAATTTGCTTCGAGAATCAGGTCGGTTTGGGGGTCAACCAGCAGCATGACGGCTGAGTGCTGATCGAACATCTGGCGGAAAGACTGGTCTTCGGGCCTATCGTTGATGTGGTTTTTGGGGATAGCCTTCGGGGAAACCATTAAAGTGCTCCTCATGCCATTGGCGTTTCTCAATTATGGATAAATTCGGGCAAGGGCGCGAAACTGCCGGGAGGCTTTCTTTCTATAAACAGGTCTTCTTATTCACTATACATCCAATCCCGCATATAGGCAATGCAGAGCGCGGCGCGCGCCGGGCTGGACAAGCCGAAACTGAAGCCGCGCTGCACTTTCAGGCTGCCGCCCGCCGCCCGGATTGAGCCAACAAACCCTGAAATTAAGCCGTGAGATTTTGGGGTTAAGCCTTGAAGTTTTAAATATCTCGGCGAGAAAAATTAAAAGCTCGCCGAGATATTTAAAAAGCTCGCCGAGATAATTTAAAAGCTCGCCGAGCTTTTTCTGATTAAGCCGTGACACCTGCCGATTAAGCCATACAACGCGCCGATTAAGCCAATAAAAATGGCGGTTAAGCCAGGCGCTGGGTTGATGGCTGAGTAGGGGTGACCCGCTCAGTGAAAAAAGTCAAGCCTTTTGGCAGCGAAGCCTGGTGAACAAACGGCACAAACCCTAAAGGTTTTCTTTGCTGGCAAGTTAACGTAATATACAGTTGATTTTGCCAGCAAAATACATGTACGCGATGGAAACCTTTAGGGTCTCTAAATAATACGCGCCCTGAGGGGCGCGTATCTGGCTCTTCGTTCGGTTGCTGGCGGGTTACAGTTCTTTCTTCAACTGCTCTTTCAAGCGTTCGAACTGCCGCTCCAATTCTGGCACACGTTCTTGTACGGCGGCTATGTTTCCGATGCGGCAGCTCTCTTCCATTTCATCGGCGAGGGTGCGCAGGGCCGGGCCGCTGATATTTCCGGCGGCGCCCTTGATGGTGTGGACCTGGATCTGGGCGCCGGGCAGGTCACCGGCTTCCAGGCATTTTTTCAGCGTCTGGATCCTGATGGGGGTGTTTTCCAGAAAGCCTGAGACCACCAGGTTGATCAGCTCGTCGTCATGCATCATGCGATCCAGCATTTCGTTTTTATTGAAGACCGGATCGGTTGCTCCCTGGCTTGGGCCGGATTGGCCTGCGGTTTCAGTGGGAGCCGGGTTTTGAGCAGTTTCTTCCGGCAGCCAGCGGGCCAGGGCATCGGATAAGGTTTGCGGCTTGATGGGTTTTGGTACGTAATCGTTCATTCCTGCCTCCAGACAGCGTTCGCGATCTTCTTTCATGGCATTGGCAGTCATGGCGATGATCGGGATATGGTGGTTGATCACGAGGGAGCGCATGTCACGAATGTGGCGGGTGGCTTCCAGGCCGTCCATCTCGGGCATCTGCATATCCATCAAGACCAGATCGTACGGGGTGCTTTCGAGGGCGGTCAGCGCCTCCAGGCCATTCACGGCAACATCGACGCGAAAGCCAAATTTCTTCAGGATGGCCTGCGCCACCATTTGATTGGTCAGGTTATCTTCGACCAGCAAGATGTGCGCGCTGCCGTGTCTGCGAGCTTGTGCCGGCGCGGAGAGCGCTGTCTCCTTTGGCGCGGCGCGGTCGGCGGGCGCGGCAGGGCCTTTCAGCGTTGCCAGCAGCAAATTGTAGAGATCCGAAGAGCGCACGGGTTTGTTGAGCGTGCCGATAAAGCCAACCTGCTCGAACAGGCGCGCATTCAGCCTTGCGCCGATTGGGGAAATCAAGATCAGGGCCAGCCCTGCCAGGCGTTGATCGTTTTTGATGGCTTGCCCCAGCGCCACACCATCCATGCCGGGCATTTGCGCATCCAATACGGCAATTGCGAAGGGTTCACCCTGCTCGCAGGCCGTGATGAGCGTTTGCAAAGCCGAGGTGCTGTCCTGCGCTTCCGCCGGGCGCAGGCCCCAGGCTGCCAGCCGGGCGCTCAGGTAGCCGCGGGTGGTGGCGTTATCATCCACCACCAGGATGCGCACGCGTTCCAGGTTGGGGCTGCTGCTGGCCATTTGCGGCGCGCGCCCCGATTGGCGTTCAAGGCGCACCGTAAACCAGAATTCTGACCCGCTTCCGGGTGTGCTTTGCACGCCGATCTCTCCGCCCATCAATTCGGACAACTGCTTCGAGATGGCCAGCCCCAGCCCGGTGCCGCCATACTGGCGGGTGATGGAATTATCGGCCTGGGTGAACTTGGTAAACAACTGCTCGAGTTTTTCGGGGAGGATGCCGATGCCTGTGTCGCGGATGGAGAAGCGCAGTTCGCTCTCCTGATCCGTGGCTGAAAGGCAGGTCACCTGCAGGGCAACTTCGCCTTGATTGGTGAACTTGATGGCATTGCCCACCAGGTTGGTCAAAACCTGGCGCAGTCGCCCGGGGTCGCCGCGCAGCAGCGTGGACACGCCGGGCACGATGTTGCTGGTCAGTTCCAGACCCTTTTCATGGGCGCGGACGGCCATGCTGGTGACAAAATCATCCAGCAGAATTTGCAGGTCGAAATCCAGCATTTCAAGATCGAGCTTGCCCGCTTCTATCTTGGAGAAATCCAGGATGTCATTGATGACTGTCAGCAGCGCTTCGCCGCTGGAGCGTAACGTTTCAGTAAAGCGGCGCTGTTCCTGATCCAGTTCCGTCTCCAGCAGCAGCCCGGTCATGCCAATTACGCCATTCATCGGGGTGCGGATTTCATGGCTCATGTTTGCCAGGAATTCACTCTTGGCCACATTGGCCATTTCAGCCCGGGCCGCATAACTATTGGCCAGTTTGACGGTTTCTTCGAGCTGGCGGTTGGTTTGTTCCAGTTTCAGTTCGGCCTTTTTGCGCTCGGTGATATCCACCAGCGAAACGATTATTTGGGACAGGTCGCGCTCGTAGCCGGGCACGACGGCCATGTTCAAATTGACCGAGATCAGCCTGCCGTCCAGGGTGCGATTGACGGTTTCCCCTTCAAATTGCTTTGCCCCGGCCGCCAGCTTGACCAATTGCAGGCGGAAGCCTGTGTGGGCAATTTCTGGCATAACGACGGACAGGTTGCTGATCAGTTCATCTTTGCTGGTTGCCCCAAACAGGGGCAGGGTGGCTTTGTTGACATTGGTCACTTTGACCTGGCTGATATATTCGGCGACGACTTGCGGGTGCTGTGCCAGGTAGTCATCGAAATCGGTTACGCCCTGGGCGCGCAGCTCCTGCAAACGCAGCTGGACGGCGGAATAATCCTCCTCCCAGAGCGAAATGGGCGAATCGTCAAACAGGCTGCGGAAGCGTGTTTCACTCTCCGCGTGGGCAAGCTCTGCCAGCTTGCGCTCCGTGATATCCTGGATCGTGCCCAGGATGTATTCGGGGCCGCCATCTTCAGCCTGGGTCGTTTCGCTGTCGGCATTGATGTACTTGAGCGTGCCATCGCGCAGAAGAATGCGGTGGATGACTTTGAAGGGCGCGATCAGCTTGAGAGCGTTCGTCATGGCTTGACCGACTAATTCACGGTCATCCGGGTGGATAAATTCGTAGTAAGAAAAATTGTTGACCTGGTACTCTGCCGGGTTCACGCCGAAGATCCGGTACACTTCTTCAGACCAGCTGGTTTCATTCTGCCGGATATCGATTTTCCAACTGCCAAGATGCGCGATTTTTTGTGCATGCTCGAGCTTTTCCTGGTTTTCCCGCAATTCTTTCTCGGCGAGTTTGCGCTCAGTGATATCGATCATGACCGTCAGGAAATATTCTTTCCCTGGCGTGCCCAGGATTTCACCCGAGAATAACCCGTCCAGCAGCTGCCCATCTTTGCGCCGCACTTGCAGCTCAATTTCGCTGATGTGCCCGGTGCTGCGCAGCTGCTCTCTGACTTGCGCCTGTTGTTCGGGATGCACAAACAGGTTGAGTTCGGCGCTGGCTTTTCCCAACACTTCTTCGGCGCTGTAACCGAGGCGGGCTAGAAAAGCCTGGTTAGCATCGCTGAATTTATTATCGCTTATCGTGGAGATGGCCATCAGGGCCGGGTTGTTGCGGAACAGGCTCTCGAAGCGTGCCAAGGCTTCCTGTTCGACGCTCAGGTCTTCGGAAAAGCTGATGAGACAGTCCTGACCATTCCACTGCCCGTGCCAGACGCGCGTTTCGAGCGGCAGGAGCTGCCCCGTTTTCGTCTCGATGGACAGCTTGAAACTGGATAGGTCTCCCTTCACCATGTCTCGCCCCCTTTTGATTATTTCCCGGCGGTCGGTTTCCGGGTACAACTCCCAGACATTCTTGCCAATCAGTTCAGCCTGTTCATACCCAAGCTTGCGCAGAACGGCCGGATTGACTGAAAGGATCACGCCTTTCAGCGAGGTAATCACGATCACATCGTCGATGCTTTCAAAGAAGGTGCGGAAGTTGGCTTCACTCGCCGTCAGCGCCTGCTCGATCCTTTTGTTTTCGGTGATATCGGTGTTGACGCCGTACCACCTGAGGATGTTGCCGTCGTCATCCAGCACCGGTTTGCTGCGGGTCAGAAACCAGTGATACTCGCCATCTTTGGAGCGAAAGCGCTGCTCCATCTGGTAGATGGATTTGTTGTGGGTGGCAATTTGCCAGGCTGCTGCATTTTTCTGAACATCGTCCGGGTGTAAGGCCTGCTTCCAACCATTCCCGCGCGCCTGTTCCGCGCTCATGCCGAGAAAATCGAGCCAGGTCTGGTTGAACTGGCTGAATAAACCATCCGCCTGCCGCACCCACAGCATTTCAGGAACGGCATCGATCATCGTGCGCAGCTGGTATTCCTTGTTTTTCACTTCCTGTTCACTTTGCAGGCGGGCGGTTTCTTCCGCGTTGCGCTGCAGCAGCAGGCCCACCTGGCGCATATAAATCGACACCAGGTTATCGGCGGTAAAGGCCACGCCCTCCGGCATGAACATGGTGAAATCGCCCAGGGTTTTCTCTTCGGTTGAAATCTTGGCCACCACAACTTCTTCAACGCCAGAGAGTCTCACCAGCAAGGCTGTGCTGGCTTCAGGCAGCTTTTTCCCGGTCAGCTCAAACAGGGAAGCAAAGTGGGTGATGGTGTGATCCTTGATTTTGGCGGCGCGCGCCTCATCGTGCGGCCATTTCCTCCCTACCAATGCAAAGCCCAAAATGGAAGCCGCTCTTTGGACGTTTTCACTCACCCCCGAGGCGGCCACGGTTTGAAAATCCCGGCCGTTTTCATCAAACCGGTTGAAAGCGGCATACCGGGCGCCGGAAATCTTCAAAAGATCATCCGTCAATTTTTGGTAATCAAGCTGCCGCCCGGCATTCGCCAGGAAATCTTCAGAAACTGCAAGTAATTTCGCCAGGTCTTTCTTTTCATCCAACCCTTTTTCGATTTCTTTGCGCTTGCTGATATCGCTCATCGCCAGGTGCGTGATCGGCACCCCCTCAATGTTCGGCCAAATGGTGGATTCCAACTGGATCCAGATCGCCCCGGCGGCTGAATCATATTTCAGTACCTGTATTTCATCCTTTTGCGAGACGCCCGTTTTCAAAAGGCGCTGGCGGTGCAGGTAAAAGACATCCTGATATTCCTTCAGGATGAACTGGCTCAAAGGCTTTTCGACCAGTTCCTCGCGTGTGACGCCCAACAGGTTGGCGGCGGTCAGGTTGGCTTCGATGATCAGCCCGGTTTCATCGATGGTGCAATAACCGACCGGCGCCAGCTCGTACAGGTCGAAATAGCGCTCGTGCGCCGCTTCCAACTCGTCTTGCGCCTTGCGCAGTTCATCATTCTGAAATTCCAATTCAACTTGATGGAGGCGCAGGTTTTCCAGGGCCAGGTCACGTTGTTGCAAGGAGGTCTGCAGGGCCGTCTGCAAGTCTTGAAAGACCTGGTTGGCTTGTTCGCGCCCGGTGACGTCATGTATGATCGAAAAAAGAGCCAGTTTCCCCCGCCAGACGATGAGCGAGGACATCTCCTCCACGCTGCGCACTTCCCCGTTGGCCAGGCGCTGGGGCACGATGATCTGACTTCGCCCCTCCGCTTTGGCGTTTTGACGCGCCAGTTCTACCTGCTCGGGTGGCAGAACATTGATCTCAGCCAGGCTCAGATCGCACAAATCTGACTTCGACCACCCATAAAACTTTTCCGCCGCTGAATTCGCTTGAAGAATAAGCCCCGTTTGCGGCTCGCTTAATAATATGATTGCGGTGTGTCTCTCAAACATCTGGCGGAAAGTTAGATCGCCAGGCGTGGAGAGTTTTCGTCTCTTGAAAATGGGTTTTCGTAAAGCCATTAAAGTTCTCCTGTTGCAAAAAAACAATTTTCATTTGCAACATGCACGCTCTCTCCCGGCCCGAATACTTTGCAGGGAGTCCGTTGTTGCGTTGTTAGCAGGTGCGGTCAATAGCGAACCAGTCAATCTTGTATGATCGCTTCTGCGCTCGGACGCCTGATTATAACTGCCTGAATAAACACTGGGAGTCGCAATATTATAACAATTAAAGCCGCATCAAGAAGATTTTGGAATAAACCGATGAAACCCGGATGGCGCGGGTCTGGCGGGTTTTTTGAAAATTAAACACAAGGACACGCAGGAGCCCGAAGGAAAGGCTTTTGAAATATTCTTTTGTGCTTCTTTCTTTTTGTGGCAAGCGAAAATGTTTGGTGTTCATGCTGGGGGAGTTATTCACCACAGATAAACGCGGATAAAAGCAGGTTTATTAAACTCAATGGCGCAAAGGTACCCGGTTCTGCACGGGTGTGGTTTTCCTTTGTGCCCGTTGTGACCTTTGTGTTTAGATCTGGTTACTTCCAACCGGCCAAAATCAACTTCTTGGCTGCGAATTTTACCTTCCTTGAAGGGAATTAAAATTTCCTTCAAGGAAAAAATATTTTCCTTACTAGAAAATTAAATTCCCTGTAAGGAAAAAAAATTTTCTCGCCGAGATATTTTAAATCCCTGGAAGAGAAAATGATTTTGCTGTAAGGAAATTTATTTTTTCAGCAAGCGCTGACGGGTTTGAAGACGAAGGGTTGTTATTGTTCACGGGGCTTTTCATTTTTCCCCGGCTTTTCATCGCCACCCCCCTGTACTTCGGGGGGCCAAGAAGCCACACTTGCGCCTGCGCTGCAAGTGCAGGTGAGAAGAGCATCAAGACGCCAAGGTTTTTTATAAAAACCGCCCGTTTCGTATCCATTCGGGTCATTCAATGCTGATCTTTTGTTGCCCCCCCGAAGTGCGGGCGGTGAATGGGTCTGGACGATTATGAATGTTCAACCCGGACGCAATTTCGACCCGCTTCTTTGGCCTGATAAAGAGCCTGGTCGGCCCGCTCCATGAGCGAGTCCAAAGTCTCCAGATCGCTTGCCAGGCCAGAGATGCCCGAACTGATGGTGACTGGCATGAGCCTGTCGCCGAATTCCACCGGCTGCGCCATCAGGTGAACGCGGATGCGCTCCACAACTTCGCAGGCTTGTGCAAGGCTGGTTTCTGGCAAGAGCAGCACGAATTCATCGCCGCCGAAACGCGCAAACACATCAATTGCGCGGGTATTCTTCTGGCAGATCTTTGTGAACGTCAACAAGACCTGATCTCCCGCCGCGTGTCCATAGGTGTCGTTGATATGTTTGAAGCGATCGATATCGATCAAAGCAATCGCCATCGGGTGTTTCAATCGAATGGCGCGTTTTATTTCGCCGCTGGCCAATTCGAGCAGATGCCGACGATTGAAAACCCCGGTCAGTTCATCAGTGGTGGCGCGCTGATGCAGTTCTTCCTCGAGCCGTTTTCGTTCGGTAATGTCTTCCTGCACCGAGAGAAAATGGGAGGTATTCCCCAGCGCGTCTTTGACCGGCGAAATGACCGACGATTCCCAATACAATTCGCCGTTTTTCTTCCTGTTACGAAAGATCCCATGCCAACTCTGACCGGCAAGCAATGTTTTCCATAAATCCTTATGCTTCGAGCCGGGCGTTTCTTCAGTTTTTAGTATCCTGGGGTTTTTACCAAGGACTTCTTCGGACGTGTACCCGGTGGTTTCTGAAAACTTCGGATTTGTAAAGACAATATTTCCCGTCAAATCGGTGATAACGATGGATACCGGACTCTGTTCAATCGCCAAAGAAAGCAGCCGCAGCCAGTCATCCGTTTTCTTTTTTTCATCTTCCACCTGACGCTGGTGGGTGACATCGCGGGTTACGCTGATAATATAGGGAATGTCTTGCAGCAGGATGACCCTGGCAGAAACCATCCCGATCGGTTGTCTGCCGTCCTTGCACAGGAAAACAGCCTGCAGATTTTCGCAAAAACCGTGTTCGGTGAGCGCCGTAATCAGCTTTTGGCGATCGGCGGGGTTTTTCCAGATATTGATTTCCTGGACGGTTTTCCCCATCACATCGGCGCGTGTGTAGCCTGTCAATGCCGTAAAGCCTTCGTTGATATTAATAAACTGGCCATCGCTCAAGCGGGTGATCAAAACCGCATCTGGACTGGTGTTGAAGATCAGTTCCGAGTTTTCTTTGGCTTCGCGGATTTCGACATTGATGCGCTGGTTGATCATGATAATCAAGCCAAATGTCCACATGGTGCTGAACAGCAGAGAAATCAGATACATTGCGGTTTGCAACCGTACGGGAGTGAAAATCCCGCCACCGGGGATTGAAGCAGAGAGACCCAAAATCAGAGTGAACAAGGCGAATATGAAACCAAAGGCCACAAATATGCTGGCGAGGAAGTTGGCCGAAGCGGTAACCGAGCGCGCTTTGTGGACAAAAAGCGTCCGGGCGATCAAATAGGATAGGATGGCAACCGAAAAGTAGATATTGATGCGACGCAGCACCAGGTCATTCTGAAAGTAGGTGAAATAAATGGAAATCAGGGTGACCGCCAGGCAAAATCCAAACAATCGTCTGCGCTGGACAGGTTGACCGAAGAAAACCCGGGCGCCGACATACACCAGGGCAAATCCTGAGATGAACAGGGCGTTGTTGGCAACAATTGCGATCAGTTCAAGGGCTGGAATTTCCCGCAGGTAATTAAAAGCAAATCCGAGTGCTAAGACTGCGCTGCCCACCGCCCACCAGCCGAGCCCGCTGATGGCCTTATTGATGCGGTATTCGGCAAAAAGGGCGATGAATTGCAAGAAATTGGTGATGGTGAGGAAAAGTGCGAGTGTCTGAAGATCGATGCTCATAACTTCCTTTGGACAAACGTCAGCGCAACAAGGTGGGGGTGAACCTTGCGATAGGTTTGTTCAGATCCTGAGTGAAGGACATATTCATTGTGATGCGGTTGAAATGAGAAGTCAAGTGGCTGACATGCATTCAACCCAATGGAAAGTGTTTCAGACCGTCGCCATCAGCGGCCTGCAAACAAAAAACGAACCTAAAACTGGTTTAGCAGCCCGGTTCGCTTTTTTGAATGGGAGCCTCCTGCATTTTAGCATGGTGTCTGACTAATAAAGAATTACAGATCATGCACAATTTTATGCAGCCATTCACGCTGGTGTACTGTCCATACCCTGCGCGACTGATCTGCCGCGCCTGAAAGGGTCAGTTATCCATGCTGATGAGTTGCGCTGGTAACTTACCGGTTACCTTTTTCCATTTTTCAATCGTCCAGATCAGTTGATTGGCCGGGTCACCCTGGCGGAGATGCGCAAACTTTTGCGCAATCACTTTTTCGGCTGCAATTTTCAAGGCTTCTTCCAGGCTGACGGCTTTTGCCATTCTTTCCGATGAAGCGAAGAAATACAGGGCAAAATCAGCAATTATCAGGCCACCAGGCATGACGAAGAAGTTAATAATCGTTGAATCAATCGGAGTTCCAAACCCTGTCCGCACAAATGTTGGCAGCCAGATCAGAATCAGAATGGTAGCGATGCGCCTGCCCAGGACAATGCCACGCCAACGCCTGGCAAAACGTTCGTTGACGCACTCGTCGCAAACCGAAACAGCCACTTCGCCCAAAAGATTATAGTTAGTTTTCGGCCAGCCTTTGGCGGCATGCTTGGCAAGAACAAATTTGTGACTTTTCTCATTGCCACTTAGTCGAACATCGCAAAGATTGCACATGGAAGCCTCGATGAAGTTGAATAGGGACTTATCTGGAGTCTGACGAATGGTCAGTGGTTACAATTTGAACTGGGCGACGACCTGCTGCAGGCCCTGCGCCAGTTCCATCATCGCGGCGGCTGAAGCGGAGACTTCTTCCACCTGCGCGGAAACTTCCTCGGTGGAAGCGGAAACTTCCTCAACTGCGGCGCTGTTTTGCTCACTGACGCTGGCGATGTTTTCAATGGCTTGCGTCAGTTCTGACGAGTTGGCGGCCATCTCTTCGGTGGCGGCGGTATTCTCTTCGATCACGACCGAAACAGCGTCAACCGCTCCGACCAGTTCCTCGGCGGCCGCGCTGACTTTGGCAGCGGCGTCCCCGGCGTCTTCAGCCTGTTTGTAAACCGATTCGGCGGCTGTCAGGATATTGTCAAGCGCCACTCCGGCCGAGTTGGCGCGGACCACTCCGGCTTCCACTTCGTTGGCCGATTCTTTCATGGCGCTGACGGCTTCGCTGACGGTTTTCTGGATGCCCTTGATCAGCGCGGCGATTTCCTTGGTGGCCAGGCTGGAACGTTCAGCCAGTCTGCGGACTTCATCGGCCACGACGGCAAAGCCCTTGCCCTGTTCCCCGGCGCGCGCGGCTTCGATGGCGGCGTTCAATGCCAGCAGGTTGGTCTGGCTGGCGATATCTTCGATCGTCTCGACGATCGCGCCGATTTCCTCGGAGCGTGTGCCCATTTCTTCGACTTTACTGGCCGAGAGACCGACCTTGTTGCGGATGGCGTCCATCCCGGCGATGGTTTCTTTGACGGTTTTGGCGCCATCGCGCGAGTAGCGCGCGGCTTCCGCCGAATCGCGGGTGACGGCCTGGGCATTGTCCGCGACTTGCTCGATGGCAATGTTGATGCGCGAGGTGACCTGTGAGGCCTTGCTGATGGCCTTGGCCTGTTCCTGCGCGCCCTGGGCAACGCCTTCGATGGCGCGGCCCATTTGTTCAACCGAGCTGGACGTCTTGGTGACGCCTTCGGTTTGTTGAGCGGTGCCGAGCGCCACTTGCTGGATGGTAATTGCGATCTGGCTGGTGGCTTCGCCGGATTGTTCGGAAGCCCTGGTCAACTGCGCCGCGGCCGAGGCCACTGAGTTGGCGCTGTCTGTCACCTGGCCGATCACAGCCCTCAGTCCAATCACCATTTTTTCAAAGGCACTTCCGAGTTCATCCTTGGCAGAATTGGGCGTCACTGAGACTGTCAGATCTTTGTTGGCAATCGTAATGGCGGCCGCGCCCATGCTCTGCATATAATTGATTAGTTGATCGAAAGCCTGGCCAATGATGCCGATTTCATCCTTGCGATTGCGCACCTTGTTTTTCTCTGCTTCGCTCATATCGCGTATCAGGTCACCGGTCGAAAGCGATTGTGCCATATTTGCCAGAATACCCAGCGGAATGGAAATGTTGTTCGAAATTACCAGCCCAAATCCCAAAGCCAGCAGCACGGACACAATGCTGAAAATCACCAGCAGGCGTGTGGCTCTTGTAAAAGCGACATCGCCGTTGGTTTTTGTTTGCGAAGCGATTTGCCGGTCGAGGTCAAGCAGGGTTAACAGTTCAGTGTCAACGCGAGTGTAAAGGGATCGGAATTGTGAACCTTCTCCCATTAAATTTTTGGCGTTATCAAGATTGCCAGCTTTGGTTTCCCTGGTGATCTTGGTTATCTCCTGCTGCAACAATGCCCAATCCGTATCGAACTTCGCCAGTGCATCCTTTTCATCCTGCTGCAGGGTGGAGGCGCGATATAGCTCTATTTGCGAATTCAAGTCGTCGATAGTGGTGCGGATGCTTTGATCATAAGCGTTTTCGTTTTCGGGAAAAGCAATAATTCCATTCAGGTAAACCAATAAATTGGATTCTTTCGTGCTGGCGATTCCCATCTGTTCAATCGGCAGAAGTTGATCAACATACATGGATGTCATGCCATCATTGATGGTTTTGATTTCAAAATAGGATTGTCCGGCCAACGCTACCAGCAAGAGCGCGATAAAGAGGAAGCCCCCGGTTAGCTTCACCCGTGTCTTGACATTGTTTAATGCATTCATGTTTTCTATCACCCTTTTCTGTGGAGTATTCATTGGCTGAACCTGAATCGCCTTCCCCTGCAACCGAAGAGTCCGGGTTCGAAGATTACTTTATTGTAAGGAATAACGAAGTTTTCCAGCATAAATATCGGAATAAGAAGTCATAAAAATTACATGAATTTTGTTGAGCCTGATTGGTTTGAACATATCTCCCCAAATAAGCGCTCGCGATGTATGAATTCCCCCAACCGCTGCTGCTGAAATAGCAACCTGCGCGCAGACCTTCCCATTTAGCTTGATACCGTTACCTTCTTCATTACTATTGGGTTGAGTGTGACGATTTGCTTCCCCCGGGTTTTGCATGCAAAAGCCAATGATTTCGCCTCAGCGCGCAGGCATATTCTTAAAGAAAACGTCGCGGGCCGATTGAAAAATTGCAAAATCGACCCGCGACGCTGACTGTGTTTATTTGCAGTATTCTTAATGTCCCGACGGGGCGCTCATGGGAACGGCTTGCACCCGCCATTGGCGCAAACCCTGGCGCAGGAAGATCATTCCCAGCCCGGCCAGCACCAGCAGCGTCCCGTTGATGGCGGCAATTGTTGCCACGCCGACACGTTCCGATGCGCCGCCCACCAGCAAGGCGGAGATCGGCTGCATTCCAAAACTGACCATGGTAAACAGGCTGAGCAGCCGGGCGCGCATCTCGCCCGGAGTCAGCACCTGGATCAGGCCCATTGACATGGCGATCACCAAAGGCAAACTGATACTGAGCGCAAACAGGCACAACATTGCCAGCGGGAGCCAGCGCACAATTGAAAGCGCGAGAAACCAGCCTCCGGCCCACACCACTGCCAGACTCATTACCAGCCCAACGCGCCGCCTGGACTGTGCCAGCGGCATAATCAGCACCACGCTGGTCAATGCGCCAGCGCCGGAAGCTGCCAGCAACGAGCCGAGTGTGCTGGCATTGCCTCCCAGCCGTTCGGCAGCAAAGGCTGGCATCATCGTCATCATGGATAGCGCCAGCAGGGTGATGCAAATGCTCAGGATCAGCAAATCCTGAATACGCGGCTGACCGCGCAGAAAGCGCATCCCTTCCCACAAGTCACCCAGCACCGAATTGCCGGTGGGTGGGCGCCGAACCTGGGTGGCCCGCACCGCGACCAGGCTGGCGATTACCGCCAGAAAACTGGCGCCATTCAGCCAGAAAGCAGTCGACGCGCCCCACTTCCCGATCACCCAGCCAGCCAGGGCCGGGCCGATCATGCGGCTGGCTTGCAGGAACATGGCGTTCATGTTGACAGCTTTGCGCACCTCGCCCATGCCGGATAAGTCACCCAGAAATGCCTGTTGGGTGGGAAAATCCAGCGCCGAGAAAATTCCCAGCAGGGCACTGAGAGCGTAAACATGCCAGATTTGGACCACTTGCAGTTGCACCAGCAAGGCCAGGGTGAAAGCCAACAGCATCATTCCAATTTGGGTGAAGATCAGCAGCCAGCGCCTGTTCAACCTGTCAGCCAGAACACCGGCCCACGGCCCCAACAGGAGCGTGGGTAAGGCTCCGAACATGGCGACCACGCCCAGGGCGGCCTCAGAATGACTGAGTTCCCAGACCACCCAGCTTTGGGCGGTGACCTGCAGCCAGGTGCCGATCAGCGAAACGGCCTGCCCGGAAATGTACATGCGAAAATTGGGTAACTTTAAGGGAGAAAAACCCTGGATAATGGGACGCAGCATGGTTACCTCTCGATGTATTACTGAAACTATCCGGGCCAGCTTTTTGTCATTTATAAACAGGCAAAGGAAGGACTGTATTCTACCAGTTCCCGCCGATCTGTTCCTGGCAGCGGCTTTCGTGAAAACCTATATTTTCTGAATTACTCTTGAATAAAAACCGCAAGCCTCCAGGATTTGAGCTACTTCGCAACTTTCATTCCGCATGTGGGCTAATTTATATTCCCCAGGCCCAAAACCGATGGTGGGTATTCCCATGCTGACAGGCGTTACCGCATTGGTGCTGAAATCCCAAAAATCAAATTCGGTGGGTTCATTGCCGAAGTTTTCGCAATAAGCCGCGATGCAGGCTTTTGAAAGCGCATGATCCAGGTCAATCTTCCAGGCCAGATGAAACGGTTCGTAATTTATTTCCAGGCCTGTCCAGCTTTTCCTGTGCAGCGTCCCCACTTCCCAGGAAGCATTTTTGCCGATCACGAGTTGATCCATTTCTCCTTTGATGGCATCTTCAGTTTCCCCCGGAATCATTCTGCGATCCAGATAGACTTCACACTCGGAAGGGACAGCGTTCAGGGAGGCGCTGACACTGGAGATTTTCGACATCACCAGGGTTCCGCGCAAGCCTTCTTTTTTCATCAGCTCAAGATTGGTCTTTTCAACGCGCTGAATGATTTCCGCCATTTCGTAAATGGCATTGATCCCTTTTTCGGGCGCTGAACCATGCGCGGAAACGCCATGCGTTTTGATGGATATTTGCGCCTTTCCCTTGTGTCCGAGCGTGATCTTATTATTGGATGGCTCGCAAATCACCACGTAATCGGGTTTGAGATGAAGTTCTTCGAATAAGTGCTTCAGATTTTCCCCGTCACAATCTTCTTCAAAGACGGTGCACGAGACATAAACGGTCTTGCCCGAAGCAAAGCCCATTTTCCTGGCGATTGCCGCCGCATAAATGGAGGCCGCCGCGCCTGATTTCATGTCCACCGAGCCTCTGCCATGCAAGCGCCCAGCCACAATCTCAGCGCTGAACGGAGGCATGTTCCATTTGTCTTCATCCTTCACTTCAACCGTATCGACATGAGAGTCAAACAGGATCGTTTTTTCACCGCTGCCGATTCTCCCCACAATATTCCCCATCGAATCAATCGTGACCTCGTCGTATCCAAGCGCAATCATCTTTTTCTCGATGAACTTGATGATTTCCCCTTCCTGCCCCGAAAGGCTTTTGATTCTGACCAGGTTTTGAGTAAATTCGACAAGCTCTGTTTGTAAGTCTGCTGGAAGTAAAGCGGAAGCGTTCATTTTCCTCGTATGGAGAATCGATCGTGGGGTGGGATGATCCTGTCGGGATCAGTGACGAAGCTGGAAATTTTGGCGAAAAGCTACGGGGAAATCCGGGCTGAGAGCAAGTATACAGTGCCCGCGGGATAAACGTAAGTGGGCCAAGCCACAGCCGTGCCCATTGAGATCGAAATCGCGGGCAGCCCAAACCAGTTCCGTGAAGTCTTTTCCAAAAACATAGTGAAGCGTAATGGTCACGAAAAGCTTGAACAAAGCTACTGCTTTTGAGTTTGGCACTATTCTATTCAGGCTTTCTTTAACTTGGCGATCTTTGCGGTTTTCTCACCTGCACTTGCAGCGCAGGTGCAAGTGTGGTGCCTTGGCCCCCGCAGTGCAGGGGGGGGTGGCGTTAAATTTTTTGACCCTTTAACCAGCACATCATTCGTCCATTCGGAAAAATTCGTGGGCAGTCTCATGGTTGGGTAAGTTCCTGCAATTCAAACTGCAACACTCGTGTAAAATACAAGAAGAATATTTTGTACATTTCAACACAATCCGGGAGATGGTGAAAAGCGCATGAAACGCTATGGCATGGTCATCAAAGTTAAACCTGAGAAACTTGAAGAATATAAGCAGCTGCATGCCAATCCCTGGCCGGGCGTGCTCAAAACGATCCATGACTGCAATATTCGAAATTATTCCATCTACCTGAAAGATGATCTGTTGTTTGGCTATTTCGAATATATCGGCGCCGATTTTGCCGCCGATATGGCCAGGATGGGCGAGGACCCCACCACGCAGGAATGGTGGCGGCAGACCGATCCCTGCCAGGAAGGGCTTCCCACACGTAAACCCGGTGAATGGTGGGCGGACATGGACGAGGTATTTCATACTGTTTGAAGCAGATTGATGGAGGTTGCCCCTTTTTCAGGTAACCAGGAGGCGTGCATGAATTCAAGAGAAAGGGTTCTGGCTGCGATTCGTCATCAAGAACCGGATGGCATTCCCGTTGATCTGGGCGCAACCCCCAGTTCGGGGATTTCGGCAATCGCGTATACAAATTTGAAGAGGCATCTGGGAATTCAAACCGGCCACACCCGGGTTTATGATGTCATCCAGCAGTTGGCACAGCCGGAAGAAGATATTCTGGACCGTTACCATGTCGATGTGCTGGATAATGGGCGGGCTTTCAACGTTCGGGACGAGGACTGGGCTGATTTCAACCTGCCGCAGGGTATTTCTGTGCAGTTTCCGGCCTGGTTCAAACCGAAGCTGCAGCCAAACGGCGCCTGGGATGCTTTCGATGCGCAGGGTTTACGGCTGGCGACCATGCCGCAGGATGCCACCTTCTTCGATCAGACCATTTTCCCTTATGTGGATGGCTATCCGGAAAACTATGCGGATCTCGGCCATAGGATGAGCAAAGTCCATTGGTCGGGTCTCGCAATCAGCCCCTGGGATCATGCCAGCGAACCGGATTTCTGGCAGCAGTTTCGCCAGCGAACGATTGCCTTGAGGCAGAGTTCAGACCGGGCGCTGATGGTCGGGGCAGGCTGCAATCTTTTCGAGTGGGGCACCTTTTTACGCCGCATGGACAATTTCTTGATGGATCTGGCCTCCGACCAGGTCAATGTGGAGCGCTTGCTGGATGCGCTGGTGGAAAGGCACCTGCAAACCCTGGAGAAAATTTGCCAGTCGGTGGGCGATGTGGTTGACCTGATCCGTTTTGGCGATGACCTGGGCACCAATCAGGGACCGTTCATGTCTCCTGCCACGTATCGCAAGCTGTTCAAACCACGTCACAAGCTGATGGTTGATTATGTCAAAACACACAGCCAGATGCATCCATTCCTGCACTCCTGCGGCTCAATCTATCGCCTGCTGCCGGATTTGATCGAAGCCGGGTTCGAGGTTATCAACCCGGTCCAGACCAACACCAGTGACATGCAGCCCGAACGCTTGAAGCGTGAATTCGGGCAAAGCCTGACCTTTTGGGGCGGCGGCTGCGACACCCGCCACATTCTCAACCGCGGAACGCCGGAGCAGGTCAAAGATGATGTGCGCCGCAATATCGAGATTCTATCTCCCGGAGGCGGCTTTGTCTTCAACACCATCCACAACATCATGCCCGATGTGCCGCCGGAAAACGTGGTGGCCATGTTTGAAGCGGTGGATGAGTACCGCTAAACGTTTTTCCGGATTTTTCCTTTAACCAGGTATTTGAAAGGAAGCTTTATGAACCCCAAGTTGCTCAAGCCAGCCGTCCGATCGAGTCTTTCCCGCCGTGATTTTTTGCGGCTGATTGGCATCACGGCTGCCAGTCTGCTGGTGACCAATTGCCAACCGAAACGGGCCGCGGCACCTGAGGCAACGGCCTCATCCGCTCCAGTCCAGGCTGCGACAGTTGCCAGCACTGCCCAATCTCCAGTTGTTTCCAACTCCGCCAAAACCCCGGTCGCGATTGGCCGGATCCAAACTTACGATCGCGCCGAAATTGAAAAGCAGGTTGCCAAGCTCATCGACCAACTCGGCGGCCTGGGCGATGTTGTCAAACCGGGCGACAGCGTGGCGATCAAGCCCAATTTGACGGGTGGCGTCACTTCGGGGCGGCTCAAGGGCCTCCCGGAGATCGAAACCTACATCACCCACCCCGAGGTGGTGCGCGCGCTGATCAAGCAAGTCCAGGCGGCGGGCGCCAAAGAAATTTTCATTGTTGAGTCAGTCTACGAATGGGCTTCATACACTCAGTGGGGTTACGAGGAAATCGCCAAAGACCTGGGCGTGACCTTGATCGACCTGAACGACTCCAAGCCTTACTCCGATTTTATCGAAGCCTCGGTTGGGCCAGATAGCCATATTTACAAGACCTTCACATATAACCAACTGCTCAAGGATGTCGACGTCTTCATGTCGGTTTCCAAGATGAAAAATCACGACCTGGCGGGCGTGACGCATACCATGAAAAATCTGTACGGATTGGTGCCTTACCGACTCTACCGGTTGAATGAGCAGGACAAGTACCGCTCTGCCTTCCACGGCAGCGGGGACGAAACCCGGCAGCGCCTGCCGCGCATCATCGTCGACATCAACCGCGCCCGTCCGATTAATTTCAGCCTGATCGATGGCATCAAGACCGCCGAAGGCGGAGAAGGTCCCTGGATTGCGTCACAGGCTCCGGTCGCGCCGGGGATATTGGTGGCGGGTAAGAATCCGGTCGCCACCGACTCAGTTGCTACTGCGATCATGGGCGTCAATCCGCAAGGGGCTTACCCCGAGACGCCCTTCTTCCGCTGCGATAATCATATCCAGCTGGCTTATGAAGCGGGCCTGGGCACCAATCGACTGGATGAAATCGAAGTGCTGGGCGCCACGATTGACGAAGTCAAAATGCAGTTCAACCCGTCACCCAAGAGATAGCCAATCGTAAAAAAGGCAATCTGACAGCAAAATGGATTTGTCGGCAACAAGCTGCGGCTCCTATCCCACGCAATGCCGCTGTGCATGGCCCGGATTGGAGCAAAGGGAACTGGTGAATCAGCGCCGCGCTAACCCAACCATCGCCGCCAGCCGCGGGTTTCTGAGAGCGTCAGCTACCTGGGAGCAACCCGGGAGGTCTTTAGATGAATAACCGTGAACGAGCAATGGCCATTTTGAACTACCAGCCCTATGACCAGATGCCAGTTGTCCACTTTGGCTTTTGGGATGAGACCTTGCAAAAATGGGCCGACGAGGGTCACATCACCCAGCAGGAAGCCAGCGAGTGGGAGGACGGCAATCACGCCGACTTGAGCATCACGCGCAAGCTGGGCTTTGACTTCAACTGGTATTCCTGCTTTCACTGGGACAGCATGCTCAAGCCGGGCTTTGAACCCCAACTGATGCGACAGCAGCCCGATGGAAGCCGCGAAATCATGAACGTTGACGGAGTGATTGTGGTCGAGAAGGATGGCGCCGGTTCCATTCCCACTGAAATCGCGCACCTGCTCAAAGATCGCCAATCCTGGCAGGAGCATTATCTGCCAAAAATGCAGTGGTCGCCCGCCCGGGTGGATTGGCAGGCTCTCCAGCGTTTGCCGGACCCTGCGGAACGCGACCATCCCATCGGCTTGCATTGTGGGAGCCTGTGGGGGCGCATCCGTGATATAGCCGGGCTGGTTGGCTTGAGCTACCTGATGGCCGACGACCCTGCGCTGGTGGATGAAATCCTGGAAGCGACGGCCGAGATTTGCTACCAGGGGACAAAGGCCATCCTCGAGCAATATGATCGCTTCGATTTCGCCCACTTCTGGGAAGATATCTGTTACCGCGCCGGGCCACTGATCAACCCGGCCTTTTTTCGCACCAAAATCGGGCCGCACTACCGCCGCATCACCGAACTGGTCAATGCCCACGGCATCCACATCGTTTCCCTGGATTGCGACGGCAAAATCGACAAGCTGGTTCCGACCTGGTTTGAAAACGGCGTCAATACCATGTTTCCGATCGAAGTCGGGGTTTGGAATGCCAGCATAGAACCCTGGCGCGCACAATTTGGCACGGAACTGCGCGGAGTCGGCGGGGCGAGCAAAGTCGTTCTGGCGTGGGATTATGCCGGGGTGGAGGCTGAAATCGAACGCCTGCGCCCGCTGGTGGAATTGGGCGGTTACTTGCCCTGTTTTGACCACCGCATCCCCCCGGATGCCAAGTGGGAAAACGTGCAGTATTATGCCGAGCGGATGCGGCGCGTGTTCGGCAATTGATCCGCGCGGCGTGTCAGTGACACTATAAAAAACGGGCCTGGAATTCTGTCAGAATTCCAGGCCCGAATTGTTGTTGTGTTTCGTGCAGCTTATCCGAAAAACCCGCGGAAACGCAGCGAATCATTTGGCGCCAAGCGTGGCTTTTCAGGCTGGTGCGCCAGGACAAAGCGCTGGTATCGGGCTGAGCGGCCTATTGGATCAGATGGTGATACGGATCAAGCGCCAACACTTCCAGGAAGGTGCCTTGCGCCAGGTCGGTCTGTCCCAAGCCAAGCTGAGCCAGGCCGATTAAGTAGAGTTGCTGAACGCGTTTGAGTTTTTCCGAATCCTGGCTGAACGGCTGGGAATTGGGCACTTCCGAGAAATCCGGATTGTCAAATTCTGCGCGGGCTGCGGCGAGCAGCTTTTCCAGGTTTTGACTGGCTTGCGCGGCCTGTCCCAAATTTTGCAGCGCCAGAGCTTTGAAATACGGCAATGACGGCAAAAAGCCCAATGACCAGGGGCTGTCATCCGCGCTCAGAATTTCTTTGAAGATAGCGTGGGCTGCGTCTGCTTGGCCCAATTTGGCGAGCGCAATGCCAGCATGGTATTGACAGGGAATATCGGAGACTGCTGCCCAGCGCCCGGCGCCCAGGGTGGGCGGAAAATGCGTGCCAGCCTCGAAATGTGTCAGCGCTTGCTGCGGGTTGCCAGCCGACAAAGCCCGCTGACCCAACATCAGGTGCGCCAGGGAATATTGATCGGCAATCAGCCCTTCCAGCCCTTCCCAGGGATAAAAACGGCGCGCAGCCAGCAGTTCCAGCGCTTTTTCCGGCTGCTTCAGGTCATTGTACAGCGTGGCCCATTCCAGATATAACGGATCGCGCTCTGCCACCAGGTCGAGCCGGGTTTCCAACTGCGCCAGGCATTCGGCGGGGGTGACGCCCATTCTTTTTAGCAACAGACTGAATTCGTAGAAAACGCGATGATCGTTTGGATTAATGGTCAGCGCGCGCTGATAACATTCCCGTGCCTGGGAGGCAGCATTGCGCACGTTGAAATAAGCCAATCCCAGATTGCGCCAGGAAGTTGGGAAATTCGGATCAAGCTGACAGGCCGTCTCCCAGTTTTCAATGGCGGGTTCATATTGTTTTTTGTCAAACAGCAAATTACCCAGGTAGTACGCGGCCCGCGCATCCTCGGGTTGGGCGGCGCGGACATGCGCCAGGACTTCCAATTCTTCCAGCCGCGCGGGGAAGCAGAAATCCGCGGGAGCCTGGGCGGCGCGCTGATAATAGGCGCGTCCGCTCTCCGCCTGGCCGGATTGAAAGGCGCAATAACCAAGCACATACAACACCATCGGATACGCCGGGGTTTTTTCGCCGCTGCGCGCCAGCAATCCATTCAGCAACTGGCTGGCCTCTGCCCACAAACCGGCATTGGCATAATCAAAAGCCACGTCCAGATAAAGCTGCGCATCCGCGTGGAAGGTATGCTTGATTTTGGCCTGCAGGGCAGCGGCCTTTTCAAGTTGACCCGACTGCTGGTGGGCCAGCTGCGCCTCGTTCAGCGCCCAAAAATCGAGTGGATCTTGCGCCAGAGTCTGGCCGGTGACAGCAATTGCCTCGTCGAAACAGCCCAGTTGACGCAAAAGCGCCGCCTTAAGGTTGTGCGCTTTGTGATTCTGGCGGTCAGCGCAGGCGCTTTCAGCCTGGGCCAGCGCCGCTTTGTAATCGCCGCGCCGCGCATCCAGCTCGGCCAGCGCGTAATGCCCTGCCGATTGCCAGGCGTAACTCCAGATGGCCTTATAAAAAGCCGCATAAGACTCGTCAAGACGGTGCTGGTAGCGCAGCGCCAGGCCCAAATTGTAGAATGGCTCGCCGTCATACGGATGACCATTTAATCGGGTCAACGTCTGGATGGCGGTGCGGAGATGCGTTTCAGCCTCGTCAAACGCCCCGCGGCGCAAAAGCAACCGTCCCAGCGCATTGTTCGAGCGCGAATCACCCGGTTCGCGGCGCAAAGCCTCGCGCCAGTAAGCATCCGGGTCGAGCGTCGGGTGCAGATATTGTTCCACATGCTGGCCGGTCAGGTACAGGCCTTCGAGCGTGTCAATTTTATCGGGCGCAGGCGGCGGGTTGGCCGGGGTCGGGAGCGGCTTTTCAATCCGCGGCTGGGGATTGTAGGACAACAGTTCAATCCCATTGGCGGCGCAAATTCGCAGGGTCAGGTCGGTTTCCGCCAGTTGGCTGGGGAGTTTGATTTCCGTTTGAAAAGCGGAACCGGGCGCGAGGTCGATATCCTGCTCGAAATGCGTTTTCTCCGCGCTGCTCAGACTCACCTTGGCCTGTTTGACCGTTTCGGTGACGTATATCCCGACTGTAGCGTTGTGATTCTCCACTGTCAGGTTGACGGCGGCCTGGCAGTTGGCGTATTTGGCCGTGCCGATCTCGTGAAATGGATACCAAAACTGGCTGAAAGCCTTGCTCTCGTAAGGTCGCAACCACGAAAAATCGGGCTGATTATCGGTGTAGCTTCCGGCCATCAATTCGGCGTACGGGCCATCAGCGTCGGTCAGGTTTTGTTCCCAAACCCTGGAGAAATCATCCGTGCCCCAGGTGAAAAGTTTCTTCCCGGGAGAGACGTGATGATTGGCGATGTGCATCACGCCAGCCCGTTTGCCATGGTCGTAGCCGCCAAAAAAGTCAAAGGCCGATTCGCCCGCAAAATAGGAAGTGGCCTTGGCCGAATTCTTGTGCCAGCTGATGTCGACGCCCTGGGTCAGGTCAAAGCCGCAGTAGACTTCGCGGGCCACCGGGAAGTGCGCCATCTCGTGCTTGGAATGAAAAACGACGTGGGTCACATCGGGCGGGAAGAAAATCTGGTACTGGTCGTTGACGCTGACGGCGATATTTTCCCAGAACAAAAAGGTTTGCGGGGTAGGCGTGCGGTTGTACAGGCGCACCTTGGTTTCCACCAGCGCTTTGCCCGGATAGAGACAGACGCCCACCATCCCTTTCATGCGCTGGGAGGGCTCATGGTCGCTCAACCAGATGGTCTGGCTGCCATCCACCCCGGACTCGATCGAAAAATCGACCGGCATAAAGGTGGAGGGACGGTGATGCTGCGGCCAGTTAAATTCGGCGCCACCCGAAATCCACGAACCGAACAAACCGATCAGCGCCGGTTTGATGACATGCTGGCGATAGAAAAAGTCGACGCCGTTGGTTTTATCCAACCCGGCAAAAATGCGCCCGCCGAGTTGGGGCAGAATGATCAGCTGGATGTATTCATTTTCAATGAAGACGGCTTCGTAGGTCTGATCAACCTTTTGGGTGCTGACATAATCGTTGACCGGATTCGGATAAATGC
>CAILYI010000047.1 GCA_903838415.1 uncultured Anaerolineae bacterium
ATGTGGACTGGACGGACACCATATACCACCGATTTTGATTTTTTGTGGGCTCGACATGGCTGAGTAAAGTCATCATGCTACTAATATAGCACGCGCGTTCTGGTATTGCAAGCAAAAAGTCGCAGGTGAAAAAAACTGGCTCCATTTTGCAGAGCCAGTTTTTGTTTTTACTGCAAAGATTAAGCCGCTTTCTTCAACACCGGCAGCCCGTTGGCGGTCTCGGCCACTACGTAGCCAGCGGGCACGGCATCCAGGGCACCGGCCTTCTCTTCTTTTGAGAAGAAGAACAAGGTCTGGGTTTTGCCGGTCTTGGTTGTGGTGTTTGTGGAGTGCAGGATGTAAGAAACGCCTTTTGCGTTTTTGTAGCTGAATGCCATATGAATCTCCTTGGTTTAGTAGAATGAGAAGGGTAGTGTATCCCCGTCGAGGTCGGTTGTGAGCATAAATCAGCCAGGCGCTATTATAACGGCATCCTGGTGAAAGGCATTACGGATTGCTCGGGCTGCGTGTTCACCTGTTTGGTAGAATATTATCTCTGGCGCGATTGCTGGAACATCGCTTGCTGATGGCCAGAAGCCTGGCACACGCAGAAAGCAGGGAACATATATGACAACCGATTTCCCAACCTGGATCCGCGATGAAATAAAGCGCCGGGGCTGGTCGCAGGCCAACCTGGCTGAGCGGGCAGGTCTCTCGCATTCGGGTATCTCTAAAATGCTGAGATCTGATCGCCAAAAGCCGAGTATGCGGTTTTTGGCTGGCATCGCAGCCGCATTTGAGATGCCGGTGGTGGATGTCATTGTGATCTGGGATGCGGGGCAGCGGGAGAGCAAGATCCAGGATGGGGTGGAATAGCCTGCTTCCAGACAGTAATCAAAATCGCACTCAATGAGGTGCGTTCTTATTTTCCCAAACGCCACTCAAGCGCCGTGTAGCGCTGCGTAACCTTGTTATTGCGAACCGCCATGCTGATGGCGCGCTGACTGCCCGCCAGGACACAAAGTTTGCGGGCGCGTGTGATGGCTGTGTAAAGCAGGTTGCGCTGCAGCATCAGGTAATGCTGGGTTACCACCGGTATGACGACCACCGGAAACTCGGAGCCCTGGGCTTTGTGAACGGAGACAACGTAAGCCAGGCTCAACTCATCGACTTCATTCCACTCGTAAGTCGCCGCCCGTCCTTCGAAGTCCACACTGAGGGTGTGTTCTATCAAGTCCATAGCCTGGATGAAGCCAATATCCCCATTGTAGACATTTTTATCGTAATTATTGCGCGTCTGCATGACCTTGTCGCCAGCGCGGAAAGTGATCCCAAAAAGCTTGCGCTCCGGTTTGTTGGGCGCAGCCGGATTGAGTTTTTCCTGCAAACGTTCGTTGAGCGCCATTACCCCGGCCGGGCCGCGATAGATTGGGGCGAGCACCTGGATGTCCCGGACAGCATCAAAGCCGAATTTCTGCGGGATTCTTTCCGAGACCACCTTCACAACCCAGTCGGCAGCCCCCGCGGCATCCTCGGCGGGAAAGAGAAAGAAGTCCCCGCTTTCCTTTGAGAAGATAGGCAGTTTGCCCTGATTGATGCGGTGGGCATTGATGATGATCTGTGAATTGGCTGCCTGGCGGAAAATGGTGGTCAGGCGCGCCACCGGCGCAATCCCGCTCGAGATGATATTGCGCAGCACATCCCCCGCACCCACCGAAGGCAGTTGATCCACATCCCCGACCAGCAGCAAATGCGTGCCCGGGCGCAGGGCTTTGAGCAGGTTGTTGGTCAGCAGCAGGTCCAACATGGAAGCTTCGTCTACGATCAGGAAATCCACATCGAGCGGATTCTCCTGATTGTGTTTGAATCCCTCCACGGGAGAGAACTCCAGCAGGCGGTGGATGGTGCTGGCCGGGCGCGATGTGGCCTCCGAGAGCCGCTTGGCTGCCCGACCGGTGGGAGAAGCCAGCGCATAACGCCTGTGCAAGGCTTCGAGCGATGTGATCAGCGCCTTCAGGCAGGTGGTTTTCCCGGTGCCCGGCCCGCCGGTCAGGATGCTGACCGCGTGTCCGAGCGCCATGCGCACCGCGGACTGCTGCTCGGCAGACAGGGTTTCGTCCGGGAAGCTGAGCTGGCTGAGAGCCTGCGAC
>CAILYI010000048.1 GCA_903838415.1 uncultured Anaerolineae bacterium
GGACAGCCAAATTGCTCACCCGATGTGTCCGTAACATCTTTTTGTCTCTCCGCGCTGACCCGCCTGGCACGCTGGTTAGGCTCTCGGCTGACTTTTGGCCCGAGTTTCGCCTGCTAAAAACGACTTCTTGCAGGAGAGTCACCTATGAAATTATTGTACAAATGCTGCCTACCTGCTCGTCTAAACGTGAGCCACCAGTTGGTGAAGCACCTTTACTTCGCGGTTGATGCGCTCACTTAATTCTTTTTCTGCGACTTCCAACTCATAACGCACCTGCAAACGCAGCCAGACCGCGGCGCTTGTCCCAAAATAACGCGCAAGGCGCATGGCGGTATCCACCGTAATGGCGCGCTGTCCATGCACAATCTGGCTGATACGAATAGGAGTAACCCCAATATCATGCGCAAGGCGATATTGGCTTAAACCGAGCGGTTTCATAAAGTCTTCAAGCAGGACTTCTCCTGGGTGAATGGGGGATAAATTGTCATCCATCATAGTTCCTCTCATCCGTGAATTATCCGGATTCAGAGATCCAGTCTTCCAGAACCAGTCCGTCGACACGCTGAAACTCGCGCACATTGTTGGTGACCAAAATCGCATCGAGACTGAGTGCATGCGCAGCAATCAACATATCCATCGAGTCGATCACCTGACCGGCACGCTCCAATTCCACCCTGATTTTTCCGTAAGCAGACGCGGCAAGTTGATCAAAATCAGCCACTTCGAGCGGCAGAATAAATTGTTGCAAGGCGGCGCGGTTTTGCTCGACTTGTACGCTTTTCTCCACACCATAAACAAGTTCCGCCAGGGTGATGGATGATATGCCCACATCGCCCGGCTTTTGGGAAACCAAGCGCTGAAGCACGGCGGCAGATTTCTGGCGGATAAGGACAATGCAAATATTGGTACCCAGCAGATATTTCATGCCCCATCCGCCCCAGTATCCGCATCAAGAAAGGCGGTCTCGCGTTCCTGGGTGGCAGGTTGAGACCTTTCGTCCATGAAATTGCTGGAGAAAAGCGACAGGCTGTCCACCAGGGATTGCCAGGGTGTGTCGTAGGGGAGCAGAATAACCGCCTCGCCCATGCGCTTCATATAAACGCGATCGCCCATAAAACGAAATTCCTTGGGCAGGCGCACAGCTTGACTTTTACCATTTTGGAAGAGTTTGGCAGTTTGCATTGGACTCCTTCTTGTATATACTATTAGTATATACAAGCAAGCTCTCATATTCTTGGCGTTGTCATTTGACGGGGCCTGACTTCCATCTGCAGGCGGTTGCCTGGACCTTATCCTTCACGCAGCGCTGTTTGCAAAACTTCAGTGACCCAACCGTTAAGGCTTTTATCCGCCAGTTTTGCCTGAATATAGGCTTTACGATGCAACTCAACAGGCAAACGCACAACGAATTTGCCGGAAAATGGTTTTTCAGGGCTTTCGCCACGTTCGGCGCAAAATGCCAGATAGTCATCCACAGATTCATGAAATGCATTTTGCACTTCTTCAACGCTTGTGCCTTCAAACGTGATCACATCCCGGATATTAATTACTTCGCCATATAAAATAGCCGCTTCATCATCCATTTCGACTTTACCAATATAACCTTTATATTCCATCATGGCTTACCTCCTGCCGCTTCCAAAAACTTACGGACTGATTTCACAGCGCCTTTATTGGTTTCTTTCTGTGGATGCGGGCGGTGGAACACGGCACGCACACCTTTCAAAGCAACTCGCACCCTGGAACCATTGCCTTCAGAGATTTCCGCGCCCAGGGCGATAAGCATGGCTTCGATGTCTTTCCAATCGAGATTGGCCCGCTCCGGCTTTTCAAAAATGGCTTCCAATGTTTTGCGGTGTTTGTTGTCCACAAAGAAATAATATCACAATATGATATCACCCTCAATGGACAAGTTTCCCCCATAACTGGCAAAGATTGTCAGGCTGTTGCTTTTGTGCGGCGCACTTTGCAGAGAACATCGAGAAGATGATTAATCCAAAGGTAGGATTTCTTCAATCCAGCGCAGCCACTTCAAATGCTCATCTTTGAGCGCATTAAACAAACGCCCATCCGCCGTCCAGAAATCACAGTTCAATCCCTGGGCAAGCACCAAATAATAACTGTCATAGGCTGCAGCGCGTTTTAAGCGCAGAGTCCAATCAAAAGCCGCCAGGTTCTGCTCTGCATCGGGAATGAACAACTGCACGCCAAGCGACTGTAGCTGTGCCAACGCCTGTCGACCTTCAGCCTCGGTAATTTGCCCAAAATGGACCGTCTTTGAGATGGCTGATGTAGTTTCGTGCGCCCATAAAGCCGGAGCGGCTGGTTGTGTGTCAGCAAAAGTCTTTACCAACGCCCGGCAATGTGCCTGCAAAGGGTTTGGCAAAATTGCCTTGAGGGCCACGCTGGCATCGACAACGACCATCTTATCCATTAGCGCTGCTCCAGATCATCACGATCGGCAGCCAGAATGGCATCCACATCTACCTGCTGGCCGCGCCGCTTTTCAATTTGACTGGAAAGCGCGCGCGTATCCGCCAGCCACTTCTGGATGTCGGTTGCACGATTTTCACCCTTGAGAAGTTGTTCGTAATCTTCCATGCTGATCAACGCAGCCTTTGGTTTGCCGCGGGATGTGAGAATGATGCGCTCCCCTGCATACGTAACTCGATTTACAAGCTCGGAAATATCACGCTTGATTTGGCCAATACTGACTTGTGTGTTCAATTGAAGACTCCTTTAATTGCAATATCCTGATATTGCAATTATACAACTTTTTCATTTTTGAATCAACCAGCGTTAAAAGCGTCCCCCAATAGCCTGCAAGGATTCTCATCAGCGGAGCACAATCAGCCGACAATCCTTACAGGCCGTTGCTTTTGTGCGGCACACTTTGTGCAGTACGAGATGAGCGTCCTGGAGCAGGAATATCTCAAGGTGTTTCTGCTGGACACTCGCAACCGCGTCCTCGATATTGTTGAGGTGTACCACGGCTGCGTGAACTCATCCCAGGTGCGCATTGCCGAGATCTTCAAGCCCGCCATCCAGCGCATGGCCCCCCCCGCCATCATTTGCTGCCACAATCACCCGTCCGGTGCGCCAAGAAGCATGTAAGTAAAGAGTTCCGTAACGGAACCCTGCAAGGAGTAGTAGAGTGGCTAGAGGGACAGGGACGAAGATCAGAGGCACAATCGTTTCTGAAGCTCGTTCGACAACGTGGCAAGGGAAGCCCTAAACTTCCCGAGGCTGCTAGCCAGAGTATCGCCATGGTTACGTAAGAAATAGCCGTTTGAAGCGCCGAAGGTTGGAACACCCGCTTACGTTAGGGCGAGGGTGTAGTTATTGGATTGTCTGTTTCGGTCGGACAGGCAAAATCTCACTGGGATAGGAAACCGGTACTCCAAAATTTCCGAGTTTCCCCAATGACGAGCGAGGCGACGAGCCGAGCTAGGCGTACAGGCTGAGCCTACAGCGATATGACAACGTTACTTACATGAACTTGGGAACCATGTGTGACTCTCCGGCAACGGAGTAGGCCAGCCTGCGGCCAGATGTTACACATGGGGCGGAGCCTTCGTAGTAGTCCGAGGCAGGGAAAGCCTGCTACACACAGCACCTGCGGTACTGTGCAGGTGTGGCGAAGGAAGGCAGTTGAATTCAAGGCTAATAAGCAAACTAAGACGGAGAAAGGACGTATGAGCCAATCAAAGATGTCCCAAAAGCAAAAGAGCCTGGCATTGGTAGCACAGCAGAATCCTGAACACCGCTTCACCAATCTTTACAGTCTCATGCACTGGGACTACTGGATTCTATGTGCAGCCGAAGCTGTTCTGGCGCGACCAGGAAGCTCAACGGCAGGTATCGACGGTACGACAAGGGATAAGTTCAAGAAGAACTACGAGCAGGAATTTCAATCTCTCGTGGAGTCGCTCAAGAACAAGACCTATCAGCCGCAACCAGTCCGAAGAGTGTACATCCCGAAGGCCAATGGGCAGAAAAGACCGTTGGGGATACCGACATGGCGTTCACACTGCACCTCACACAATAGGATTGGGGATTGCGGCTATTTGGTAGCCTGAAGGTAATTTCTTGCACGACAAGTGTACTACAAGCTGATTAGGCTGGAACGTGTTTTTGCCACCGGCGTTGAACCGGTTTGCGTAGGATGGCAATCGTTTCTGGTGTCAAGCTGATCCAGCGCGGACCGTGCGGTGTTTCCTGGATATTATCCAAAATACCTGCATCGCACCAATCCGCGATGGTTGAGACGTTCACCTTCAGTAATTGAGCAGCCGCTCGAGCTGAATAGCGCCCATCACCGCGCTGCCCGGTGGAACAAATCCCGGGAGCCTTCGGGCAGTTGTTGGCGATCTGATAAGCAAAGCGGATCCAATGCACCTTGCTTGCCGAGAAAATACCACCCGAACCAGGGATCAGACCTTCCTGGTTCAGCAGGTCAGCAATTTGCAGGTCGGTATGGTCTAGCGTACTTTTGTGCAATCAGATCAAGAATCGTAAAAAACGGCAAAAAAATGAATTGAGCGTGGCGGCTTTTCATGCGCCCGAAAAAAGAGTTGTTTGCCCGCGAAAACACTGGCTGGGCTGAACCTTAACAACATACCTTCTGAATTTTGGATGACCTTCGCCGAAGTATTTGCGGCAACTTGCACCTGCTTTTTGATACCCATTTCACCAACAGGGAGTGTGTTCTCATCCTGGTCAGCATGCTCTTCGATCCAGGCCGTTGCCCAACGAATAAAATTGGCTGCAAAAATCGTCATCACTTCCTGCAAATAAATGGCCGGTTCGGAACGTACCTTTAGCCGGTTGAGATAAAAGACTTGTTTGGTTTCCTTAATTCCAGCTTCGATTGCCTGACGAGCGTTGTATTTTCCAAACCAGGTGGGCAAATCTGTAGTCACAGGTGTGCTCCCGAAGTGAGCAAGGGCGCTGTGTTTTTGCGTTTTACCGATGTAAAAACGCTCCAACGCTATATCGAGCTGGTAAGGACAGTTTTGTAACTGCATCTCCGACCACCCAACCATTTCAGCATTGTTCCCAACGCGTGTCCAGGTAGTTTCAGGTGTCACGCTCTGTTTAAGCTTCTCCACGATTTTGTGGTTATGCAGTTTTACGTACAATTCGTAGCCCATTTCAATCAACAGGGCAATATTGTCGTAGGTACCGAAACCAGCATCGAGGCGAAAACAAGCTTCAATCGGTTGTAGATTTTCAATATTCTCTCGTTCAAACTGTGTCAGCCGATTGCGCAAGGCTTTTTCTTGCTCCAAATGCGCATTTAGCCAGGCTAATGTCTTGCTCAGTTTTTTGTGAGCGACTTCTATGGCTTTTTCGTAGCGCAACCCGCGGCGTTCAAGCGTTTGGATGCATTTTGGCTTGGTTTCTGGTATTTCTTGTGCAGCCCGAAGTTTTGCGAGTGTCTCTGTTTTGGCTTGTTCTGCCTCTGCCAATGCCGTTTGCTGGCTGCATAACCGTTCATCGGCTGGCGCACGGTTTCTGACAAAGTCTTCAATCCGTTTTTGAAGCAGTTCCGTGCGCCGTTTTGGGCGTTGCCCGCTGCGTTTTTCTGCCGCAATTACCAGTGCTTCGGCCTGTGTGCAGGAAACCGTGTCTCCCGCATGGTGATCTACCGAGAGCCACAATCGTCCATATGTCGGGCTTTGGAAACTAACTACTGCCGCCTGGTATCCCAGCCGAATTTCATCCGACATATGCCCATAAGCTGCATTTGGATAAGTTCGACTGGTGTTTGAGACCGGCAGTCCAGTTAAATCGCCGTCATATTGCAGCCCACGGCCTTGCGATCGCAAAATGGCAAGTTCACTATCCAGAAATGGCTGACTTACATGCTCAAGTACGTCGACCAGTGCCTTGGATTCACTCCACTTCAACTGCTTCATTGCTCGACTGAGGCTGGTGTAATCTACCCAACTTGCCTGTCCCCAGGCTTCGGCTACTGCCAAATCTTTGTCCAGCGGGTGCGCTGCCAAACTGATATCTTGCAAATACTTGGTGCCCGATAAAATCGCTACAAAAAATTCGAGCACTTTCGCCTGGGGCGTGTGATCGTAGACCTTTTGGCTGAGTTTGACGGCTTCAATTCCTGAAATCAGACCGATTTCTTGGGCAAAATGTCCCAAGGGAATCAATAGGGCATGTTGAGTATCTCGTTCTTGGGCCATTTCCATTCCTGCTTGCTGATATGGCTCAAGATTATGTCATCCTTATTCAGTTGGTAACGAACGATGTAAGTGTTTTACACAGAGAAGGATGAAAATCTATTTTCGTAGCAATGTTCAAAATTCATCACTTTTCACGATTCCGCTTCTGATTGCACAACCGTTACGCTAATAATCGTGTGGGTTTGTCGTGGTTGTTTCAGATTTTCTGTCCACATCTGAACTTTGTTTCGGCCCATTTTTTTTACTACATAGACCGCTTGATCCGCTTCCGATAAAATTTTGTCGAGCGTATTATTTGCGCCTTTTGAATGGCTCAACCCGATACTGATTGTCACCCGGATCTGGAACCCATTAATGGCGTGAAACAAACTTGCAATATCCAGACGTAATTTATCTGCCAGATCGAATGCTGATTCCTTTGAAATATCCATTAAAAAGACAACGAACTCTTCTCCTCCAAAGCGTCCAACTACATCATTTTCTCGAACATGGGTGGAAATTCTTTGGGCGACGGATTTAATGACCTCATCGCCAACTATGTGACCATAACGGTCATTAACGCTTTTGAAATTATCGATATCAATCATCAAAACAGCATATTCGAGGTCGAGATAGCGAATCATTGCCAATCGTTGGTTTACTGTATCAAAAAAACCTCGCCGGTTATTGATCGTTGTAAGTGGATCTGTAGTCGAAAAATAGCTAACCTCAGAGTATAAATCCTGGAGTTTCTCCTGCTGCGCCATAAGTAAGCTGTACATTGAGATTATAAAATAGCTATTTGGGTGCGCGACGACAACGGGTTCATACAAGCTTTCTGCATTACGCATTAATGCCGTTTTTACTGCGTCATCAATCAGTGTGCTGGACGGCAAAACTAATGTTTGTAACTTCAACATTTCGTAAAATTGTTTGATATTCATTTTGAGAAATAATTCCACACCGAATGGCCGCCCTAGTTTTTCGTAAACTTTTTCCCGGGGAGTCAAACCGATCAGTTTTTCCTGCTCCAGCACCAACACTGCTGGAACCTGTACATTTTTATCAAGCAAATCCAAAAGTTTCCTCACTGATTGTGAAGCATCAATGCTTAACTCCCAGAAAGGTAACGCCGCTACGCTACCGGTGACGAACTGACCATCAGATTCTAAAATTGTTGGCATGCTAAATCCGGTAAGTGGGAAAGAAATTATAGAATTCATGATTTTTATTTTACTTTGCCCAACAGTCCGCATTGTTAATCAACTGTTATGATTCAGTTAACCTATCTATTACCCACATTTTTGAATGAGGACCAAAAGCGGTTAGACTGGAGAACATCCTAAAAAACCGAGCGAGAAGTGAAAGATGACTGAGAAGCCGCAAACCGCAGAAAGATCCTGGGCCGTTGAAGAATTTGGACAGGTGGATTTGAAAGATGAACGCTTGAACTTGCGTTGCCAAGAATTAGCGGAAGACCTCGGACAGCAACCAACCGCACCGATCAATCAAGCTTGCGAAGATTGGGCCGCGAGCAAGGCGGCGTATCGCTTTGTGGATAATGAGAAAGTGACCCCGGGAAAAATCCTGGAGCCGCATAGTGAGCGCACGGTGGAACGGATGCGCGAGTACAAAACCGTGTTGGCGATCCAGGACACCACGTTTTTGAACTATACCCATCATCCCGAAACCCAAGATTTGGGTGAAATTGGGGCGAAAACCCAGAAGCAGCGGGGTTTTGGCCTGCATTCGACCCTGGCTGTGACGCCCAGCGGACAACCTTTGGGACTCCTCACCCAGGCCTTTTTGAAACGACCCATTGGAGCGCCAGCCCATACGCCGAGTGAGGCCCGCCAGCAACCGATTGAAGAGAAAGAAAGCTATCGTTGGGTGCAAGCCTTCGAGAAAACCATTGAGTTGTCTCCCGTCGGGGTCCAAGTGGTCACCGTCTGCGACCGTGAAGCCGACATTTATGAGCTGTTTGTCCTGGCCCAAGAACGCCAGGCCTCTTTACTGGTGCGCGCGAATGACGACCGTTGTTTGCAAAACGATGAAACCCAACACCTGTGGTCAAAAGTTGAACGACAACCCGTGCAAGGTGAACTCAGCGTCCAGATTACCGGCAACGAGCGGCGGAAAGAACGGCAGGCCACGGTCACTCTGCGTGCTTGCACCGTCAAGTTGCGCCCGCCTTGGCGGCCTGAACAGAAAAAGCTGCCGACGGTTACGCTGCAGGCCATTCTGGTGCGGGAAGAAAACCCACCGGAAAATCTGGCTGAACTGGGCGACCATGAACCGATCGAGTGGCTGCTCTTGACGAACACGGCGGTGGGCAACTTTGAGCAAGCTGCGCAAGTCGTTGCCTGGTACTGCTGCCGCTGGCAGATTGAAGTCTTTCACAAAATCATCAAATCCGGCTGCCGTGTCGAAAGCAGTCGTCTGCAAACCGCCAAACGCCTCCAAAACTATCTGGTCTTGATGTGCGTTGTCGCCTGGCGGCTGCACTGGTTGACCTACATCAACCGCACCGAACCCGATTTGCCTTGCACACGCATCCTGACGACCGTGGAATGGCAGGCCCTCTACCTGCGCATTCATAAAACCACCCAGTTTCCCTCCAAATTGCCCACGGTTCGCCAAGCCGTCCGCTGGATTGCTCAATTGGGCGGTTTTTTGGGCCGTAAATCCGATGGCGAACCCGGGATTACCGCTATCTGGCGCGGCTGGCAAAGACTTCAGGATTTGGCCGACACTTGGTCCGTCGTCGTTAACGGAAAAGCCCAACTTGTGGGTAATAGATAGACCATTGATAGGTTGCATCTTGGGGGCAGCTATCAAAAGGTAAACGTTTTGCATCCCGCTTTTATTTCCCCAGCCGCCACTCGAGCGCGGTGTAGCGCTCGATGACCTTGTTATTGCGCACCGCCATGCTGATGGCGCGCTGACTGCCCGCCAGGACGCACAGTTTGCGGGCGCGCGTGATGGCCGTGTAGAGCAGGTTGCGCTGCAGCATCAGGTAATGCTGCGTCACGACCGGCATAACCACCACCGGAAACTCCGAGCCCTGGGCCTTGTGAACTGAGACCACGTAAGCCAGGGTCAGCTCGTCGACTTCGTTCCATTCATAGGTTGCGGCGCGTCCTTCGAAATCCACACTGAGCGTATGTTCGATCACGTCCAGCGAGCGGATGAAGCCGATGTCGCCGTTGTAGACATCCTTGTCGTAATTGTTGCGCGTCTGCATGACCTTGTCGCCAGCGCGGAAGGTAATCCCAAACAATCTGCGCTCGGATTTGTTGGCGGCAGGCGGGTTGAGCTTTTCCTGCAAACGCTCGTTGAGCGCCATGACCCCAGCCGGGCCGCGGTAAATCGGCGCCAGCACCTGAATGTCGCGGATGGCATCGAAGCCGAATTTCTGCGGGATGCGCTCAGTGACCACATCCACGATCCAATCGGCAGCTCCCGCGGCATCCTCGGCGGGGAAGAGAAAGAAATCCCCGCTTTCCTTCAGGAAGACCGGCGGTTTGCCTTGGTTGATGCGATGGGCATTGGTGATGATCTGCGAGTTGGCAGCCTGGCGAAAAATGGTCATCAGGCGCGTTACCGGCGCAATTCCGCTGGCGATGATATTGCGCAGCACATCCCCCGCGCCGACCGATGGCAGCTGATCGACATCCCCGACCAATAACAGGTGTGTGCCCGGGCGCAAGGCCTTGAGCAGGTTGTTGGTCAGTAGCAAATCCAGCATGGAAGCTTCGTCCACTACCAGGAAGTCCAGGTCGAGCGGATATTCCTGATTGTGTTTGAAACCCTCCACCGGGGAGAACTCCAGCAGGCGGTGAATGGTGCTGGCCGGTCGTCCGGTCGCATCCGAGAGCCGCTTGGCCGCCCGTCCGGTGGGGGAGGCCAGCGCATAGCGTTGGTGCCGGGCTTCAAGCGCGGTAATCAGGGCCTTCAGGCAGGTGGTTTTCCCGGTGCCCGGCCCGCCGGTCAGGATGCTGACCGCGTGTCCGAGCGCCATGCGCACCGCGGACTGCTGCTCGGCAGACAGGGTTTCGTCCGGGAAGCTGAGCTGGCTGAGAGCCTGCGAC
>CAILYI010000049.1 GCA_903838415.1 uncultured Anaerolineae bacterium
ACAAGATTGTCACAATATGCCACCGCAGAATACCATGTTGACACATAACTCGGGTTCTTCATCCACATCAGTCCGGTAGCCAGCCCGAGGCCGATCCCCAAAATCATGAAGAGCAGACGCTTATCACTGATGTACCAGCCCAAAATGGTGGCTAAAATGATTGCGCCCAGCGTCCCAGAGATGGAAAAGACCATCCGGTAGCCGTTTAAGGAACTGCGCTCGTCATAATCCTGGGTCATTTCGGGGGTCAGGGCGTTGTAACCGACGTGGATGAAGGTAAAAATGCTGTCGAAGAGCATGAAAGTGGCCGCATAGTAGATCACCAACCCGGTCTGGCTCAGATTTGGCACAAACCACATCAGCATAAAACTCAATCCAAGCGGGACGGCTCCAAAGAGCAGGAGAACCCGGCGACGGCCCCAGCGGGTGCGCAGCCGGTCAGAGATCAGCCCAAAGAGCGGGTCATTGATCGAGTCCCAGATTTTCCCGATGCCCACTGCCCAACCGGCCATGTCGGGGCGCATCCCAGCCACATCCGTCAGGAAAAAAAGCTGGAAAAACATCAATATGGCGAGCGGAAGGCTTGTGCTGAGGTCGCCGGTGCTGAAAAGGAGTTTGCGGCGCAGGGTAAGCGGCTGTGAGTTCATTTTCCATCTCTTTCTGCTTCTGGCGATGGCGAAGCCCCGTCAGATCCGGTAGGGTGCTTTGCGGTTGAAATGCGTTGAATAAATTCATGAGCCGCCTGGTAAACCTGCCAGCGCGGCGGTTCTTCGGTGACGACGTGCCCACTGCCTTCGATCCAAAGCATGGTTTTGTCGGCTGAGCCCAGCCGTTCGTAAAGCAGTGGCATGCTATCCTGGGGCACATAGGTATCATTTTTGGAATGAACCAGGAGAACCGGCGTTTTGATCAGGGGCAGGGCGGCTTGCATTTGGGCAAGCAGCAGTTGCAGTTCAGCAATCGAGCGCAGTGGGTTGACCGGATACGAAACGTGGTAATCCCAGAGGCTCTGATCGAAATAGCCCGTGCCGGGGTCATCGCTGCGCGGGGGTTTGGACAAATAGGGCATGAAAACCGAAAGGGGGTTGGTAAATTTCAAACGGGGATCATTCTCCAACCGGTAAGGGGTGGACATGACGATCGTTCCCGCCACAGGCAGCCGGGTGGACATCAACAGCGAGAGCACGCCGCCCATCGAGAGCCCAACCAAGAAAATCTGATCCACGCTGTCAGAGAGCAGGTGCCAACCATCTTCCACCGCGGCCAGCCAGTCGGTGACCCGAGTGCGGACCATATCCGCGGGGCGGGTAGCGTGACCGGGCAGGCGAGGAGCCAGGACGGCATAACCCCGCTGGCAGAGGTCTTCACCCATCCAGCGCATTTCCTTTGGTGTGCCCGCAAAACCATGGATCAGCAGGCAGCCGATTTTACCGCCGGGGAAGAAAAAGGGTTCTGCTGTGGGGATAATTTCGGCCATAGGGAAGCTCCACTATTCGAACGAGGCCAGTTTCAGGTTGTGATGGATATCTACGTAGTCACGCAGTTTCAAAGCATCCCGCATGGGCGTAACCGCTGGTATTGTATTGTCGGTCAACCGCTTCAACGTCAAAACGTTCAGATGGTTTTCGAAATATTACCACGTGATATATCTATTTTCAAGATCTGATATATCAATTTCCAAGTTCTGATATTTCCGGCAAACAACTGATGTTATGCATGAATTCACGACTGCTTCGCATGCATTACCGGTCGCGTGAAAAACCCGACAAAAGTCGTACTGTAAAACGGGGTTTTCCAGTAAAGTTGGGCATATCAAAAAGGAGTCGACATGTCAGACGGTAATCAAATCTATTTTGCAGATACAAAATCAAGGGCGGTCTTTGCCACGGATGGTCCCAAGCCGCAATTTTTGGTTGAGACGCCGAAGTTCAAAGCGTTGGTAGTCGGTCTGGAGGCAGGCGGACAAATTCCCGTTCACCCTGGCGAGGCAGCGCTGTATCATTTTCTCGAAGGCGAAGGATTGATGACGGTGGCAGACGAGACTTTTGCCTTCCAGGCTGGCGCATCTGTAGTGGTACCG
Source organism: uncultured Anaerolineae bacterium (assembly GCA_903838415.1). GTDB lineage: Bacteria > Chloroflexota > Anaerolineae > Anaerolineales > Villigracilaceae > UBA5195. The sequence continues at coordinate 2,081 of CAILYI010000049.1, forward strand.
AGCGGTGTGCGGCGTGGCATAAACGCGAAGACGCGCGTGGTGTTTTTGGGTGCGAAAGGCGAATCGTGATTTCATGTTGAATATCGCGGCTTTGCTCGCCTCTCTTCTGGGCGGTTTTTCGATCGCAGCGGGTGCAATGGCGATGCGAGGCTGGAATCCAGGATATTCCGTACTGGGCTGGCTGCCAGTTTATAACTTTGTGATGGGCATCCTGACGCTCCTTATTCCAACGATACTGATTTGGAGGGGCAGTCCCTACGCCATGACCGTTGCGGTTGTATTCTGCGTCATCCATGCCGGAGTGACTGCCCTGCTTTTGCTGGCGTTTCAAGAAACGGTTGCAATACAAAGCCTGCTTGCCATGACATTTCGAGTGATTGTCTGGCTGGCAATTCTGGCACTATTGTATTTTTCCAATAAACATTGATAATTTGAGAGAGCGGGTGGAGCGGTAAATCCGTGGAATTGCTCCCGGCTGAGATGCCTGCGCCGGGTAGACATGTTGAGCGTCAATGGCTACAGCAGCGAGATTTCCCTGCACACCTGGCAGGGAACCTTTATTGAAGAATCCGGCCTGCAAGCCATGAAATAAGAAATTTACCGATATAACACAAAGCGGTGCGCTTTTCGAGCGCGCCGTTTTGTGTTGTTTTCTTTCACCAGATATAAACACCAATTCAAGTCAATAAGTCCACGCGCAGCACAGTTCCTTGACCTGGCGCAGATTCGATCGATAACTTGCCCCCTATCAACTCGGCGCGTTCGTGCATCCCCAGCAGACCATAATGCCCGCCGGGGGAAAATTCCGCTGGGCTGCGGGGTGGCGTGAAGCCTTTGCCGTTATCGCTGATTTCCAAGGTCACCGTAGCAGGCTGGAATTCCAGGCCAAGATGGGTTTCCGTCGCTTCGGCATGACGGGAAACATTACTCAAGGCTTCCTGCGCAATGCGAAAGAGAGTCAATTCGGCGGCAGCTTCCAGGCGGCGATCATCTCCTGTTTTAGAAAAATCCACCGTGAAGCCGGGCCGGGTGCTCTCTTTGGCCAGCATCTCCAACGCCGTGACCAGCCCAAAGTCTTCCAGATAAATCGGGCGCAGGGCGCGGGTCAGGCGGCGCAATTCATCGATCGAATTGCTGGAAAGAGTCTCCAGTTCGGCCAGCGCCAGCTTGATCTCATCATCCTTGGCCTTCATTTGCGCGAGTTGGACCCGCTGCCGCAGGGCGATCAGGGCCTGGAGCGTCTCATCATGCAGTTCACGCGCCAGACGGCGACGCTCATCCTCCTGCCCACGCGTGATGGCGCCGATATAGTCGCGCAAACCGCGCTGCGCATCCTGCACCTTCTGTGCCATGTGGATCAGTTCATGCTGCAATTGGCGAATTTCCTGCACCCCACCCACCGGGTTTTCAATGGCGGAGAAGTTCCCCCAGGCCAGGTCAGCGGCGCGTTTTTCCAGTTTTTGTAGGGGAACCACAACTTGCGAGACGCCAAACCAGATCGCCACCAGCGTGAAAGCCAACAAGGGAATCAGAATCAGCGGGGCGAATTGCGTCAGGCGCAGATAAGGAGTGTCTACAGCTTCCCATGGTTCCTCGATGAGTAGCGCCCACGTGTGCCCACCAGGTGATGAAACCGGGCTGTACGCCACGACATGCTCCATCGTGGGAGCGGACATATACGCGAATCCACTCTGACCACCCAACGCTTCTGTCACGCCAGGATGTTGAGCGGGGTCGCCCTCCCAGTTCTGGTTGCCAATGCGCACCAACACTTCGCCGTTGGGATTCATCAAAAATGCCGCAGCGTCGCCCGACATCACAAACCCACTGCCAATCACTTCACGCACCAGCGGTTCGAGCGGAACCAGGTTGACCGCATAGGCACCGCTCTTTGACCTGGCAGTAAAAACAAGCAGCTTTTCGCCGGTCAGCTCCAGCGTTTGTATTTCTTCAGGATTTAAAGACAATTGAGCGAGGCCACTTTTGGCTTTACTCTCCCCCGAAAAAGCCAGCAGATTGCCTTGCGCCGAAAAGAGCGCCAGATTTTTGCGGCCATAGTCATGCTCCGCCACAAAAGCCTCCAGTGTCAGCTTGGCGTCGCTTTGCATCGCGAGCACATTAGCCACATCCTGCTCTGACTGGATTTTGCTTTTCAGGAAATTGGCCGAAGTTTCCACGGCGCGCAGATCCCGTTCGGCGACCATTGTGCGCATCGCATTTTGGTGCAAACCAACACTCATCAGCGTGGCGGCCAGCGCCAGGAAGGCAAACGGCAAAATCACCAGCAGAAACAACTGGGTTGGCAGCCCGCGCCAGGTCTTGGATACGCCCAGAAATTTATTCATCCGCCGCTGCAATATCCTGCGCGATCCAACCCAGCGCAACCGCCCGCATGACTGCCTCGGTCCGGCTGGCGGCTTGCAGCTTGCCGAAAATGTGCGCCAGGTGCCCCTGCACCGTCCGGTCACTGATGTTGAGCTGGGTGGCGATCAATTTGTTGGTCTGTCCTTTGGCCACCAGCACCAACACTTCCAGCTCGCGCTCGCTCAGCGCGTCCACTGCCGCGGCAGGCGGGTGCGCCAGGCGCGCCACCAGTTTTTGCGCAATAACCGCATCCACGACAGATTTCCCAGCATACACCTCGCGCACGGCCTGGATGATCTCCTGCGGCGCAGCAGTTTTGAGTACATAGCCATTCGCTCCGGCCTGCAGCACGCTCAAAGCATAAGGCTCATCATCATAAGCGGTCAGGATGAGAACGCCCAGGCGCGGATAATGCGTTCGAATCCAGCGTGTGACGTCGATGCCGGTCATTTTCGGCATCTGGATATCGAGCACCGCCACCTCGGGCGGATTTTTCTCGATCAGCCGGATGGCTTCAGCCCCGTCACCGGCCTCCGCTTCGACGAGGATATCCCCGGCTGTTTCTAAAAACTGCCGAATCCCCGCCCGAACCACGGCATGGTCATCGGCGAGCAAGACACGGATTTTGAGGGGAGAGTTAGTCATGGATTCATTGTATCAATAACAGGCTTCGGAAGGGACACTAACTTCCGAAGCCTGTTGAAGCTTACTATTTGTGATCCTGCGTCCGGGTCAAGACGACAACCACCACAACCACCAATCCAACCAAGAGCAGCAGACCGAAACCCATTCCAAACATCATCATCTTGAAATCCCTTCTTTACATGCGCATGGCCATCGGGAAGGTGAACAAAGCAATATTAATGATCCCCAGAACCACCATCAGCGTGGCATACGGAACGAAGGTTGCCCAAACTGCGCCACCCTGGTAATTGGATTTGGAAATCCGATAGGCGATGTACAGTGAACCAATAAAGCCCAGACCAATCAGCCCAAATTGCAGCAACTGGATGGTTGCGAGGCTAACCAGCGCGGTGGAAGCTCCGTGTGTGGCGGCCATGCCGAACAGCTCCATCCCGGTAAACAGGATCGATTTCCCTTCAGCCAGCAGGTGGAACAGGTTGTGGGCAATATGCCCGGCCATATCCAGGGCGATCAGGGCGTAGCCAAAGCGGGTGAAGTTTTCCACAAACGAAGTTTTGTTGAGTTTCGAGGCGGTCAAGGAAGCCAGCGCCAGCAGAGAAACCGGCAAAATGATCGCGGCCGCAAAGGTAATCGAGAATGTGACATAGTAACTGGTTGTTCCAACCGCTTTTTCGAGCCAGGACAGGACAGAAGTCCAGACTTCGAGCATGGTCACGTTCTGGACAAAGACAATCCCCATGATGACGGCTGAAAGAAAAGCCGCTTCCAGTTTGGGCTTGCGCACAAACCAGAGTTCCGAGGTCGGCGGGCGCAGAGTCAGTTGGATCGAGTCGTTCGGGCAACTTTTGATGCAATCGGCGCACAAGACACAGTTGGCGCTGGAAGTCATCGTCTTCGGGAATTCAAAGAGCGGGCAGCCGGGCGCTTTTTCATTGCCCTTGTAGCAGGAAGCCGTGGTACAGGTGGCGCAAACCTCGGGGGTGCTGCGCAGGGAGAGCATCCCGGCCTGGGCATAGTTGCCAGCCAGCCCACCCAGGAAGCAGACACTCCGGCAAAAGGTGCGGCGCTCAAAGAAGGCGCCCGAAGCCACAACGCCCGTCGTCAGAGTCAGCAGCAGGATGCCCGAACCAACCGGGTTTTCCACCACACCCCAGACGTGGTCGCTCCAGGTAATAAAGATGAAGAGCGCGTCGATGATCCAGACACCGTATTTTTTCAAAAAGCGTGGGATTGGGCGATTATTGCCAACGAATTTCTGCACCAGATCGTTAATCGTGGCAAATGGGCAGATGGCGCACCAAAAACGACCGAGGAACAGGAAAATAATCGGAATCAGCGGCCACCACAGCACCCAGGTCAGCGCAGTGCCGAGGTTATCATGAGCCGCAGACGGTCCGAGCAGCAGTTGGAACATGATCACCATGAAGACGATCAGGGTTGGCCATTGGATAATGCCAGGATACCAACGGCTGCGCATGAAGCGGTTGATCCAGGGGGTTTTCAAGAGATTTCGAGACGAAATCGTGTTAGTAATTTGCGTGGTCACAAAGGTTCTCCAAAAGTCTCAGGCGGAAACTGGTTTGCGTTTGGTGATCGCGGCAGCGCCAATCAAGGCAGCATTAAGACCGGCAAACCCGGCAAGAATCACGCCCCCAGCCGAACCGCCGGTCACATCCACCGGAAAATCAGCCTCCAGCGCCTGGCCGTTGATGGTCAGATGGGCGGTCAACATCCAATGACCGGCGGCTGAAAAGGCGATGGCGCCGGTATATTCACCGGCGGAATCTCCCGGCGCGAGCATGACTTTTACCGTTTCAATGGGGTGAGCAGCTTCCGGGGTTTCGGCCGCAACCGCCGGGGCAGGTTCCATCCCAGGCATGGCATCCGCCGGAGCAGCCGTGGACGAAGTTTCCATTCCACCCATTCCAGACATTCCGCTCTCAGGAACCGTTGTTGGCGCAGGAGCCGCCATTCCATCCATACCAGCCATGGCAGGTTTTCCGCTTTGCATGTTTTCTTGATGTTGTTGGGGCTCTTCAACCGGCATGGCGTTGATTTCCACCTGCGCATTGCGGACCGGCATGCCCATCCCATCGAGAATTTGGATGTGGAAGGGATTTTCTCCCACTTTGGCAGGTTCCGCAAAAACCAGGCTGACCTGGTAACCGTCAACCGTTACGACCGTTCCCTCGCCCCCGCCACTGGCCAGCGCCGCGACAGGCAGCATCAGCGCCAACAAGGCAATCAACAAACCACACATCAGCCATCGAACCAGTTTATTTTGAGCCATCATCCATTTCCCTTCACAAGTTAAGATGCAGTATCTTACCTGCGCGGGAATTGGGAACACAGCGTCAATTGGCGCAATCTTGAATAGGCAGAATGGCTTATGCCAAATATCACTCGTCAGGGGTGACAACCCGCCGCCTGAAAGTTAAGCCGCTGAAAGCAGGCGGTTTTCGCCGCCATTCGACGAATAATCGGCTAAAGTATTCATAGACAATAATGAGCTTTTCGTGGACCTGACTTTGTGAGGCTCACTCCATTGCGCGACTCTTATTTCCCGGCCCGCATGGCGAGGAACATTTCCACCAAGGCCGGATCGAAATGCGTATTGGCCTGTTTCTGAATATATTCCAACACTTCGGGCTCGGGCATGGCCGCCCGGTAGGGACGATCTGAGCACAAGGCATCCCAGACATCTACAATTGCGAACATGCGCGCAGAAAGTGGAATTTCCGTCCCTTGCAAGTGGCGGGGATACCCCGTGCCATCCCATCTTTCGTGATGACAGTAAGGGATTTCCATGGCGGTACGCAGATATTCAATCGGTGACAGCCACTTGTGGGCATTTTCCGGGTGCTGGCGCATGATGACCCATTCTTCATCCGTCAACTTGCCTGGCTTGAGCAGGATGGCGTCGGGAACGCCCAGTTTTCCGATATCGTGCAGCAAAGCCCCCATGCGAATATTTTCCAACTGATCATCAGGAACCCCCATTTTGCGCGCAAATTCCACTGTCATCTGGGTGACGCGCTGCGAGTGGTTTTCGGTTTCCTTATCGCGCAGATCGAGGGCATTCACCCAACCTTCGATGGTGCGATTGTACGAGGTCAATAGGATCTGGTGCGCAGACTCAAGTTGGGCGCGCTGCTCAACCAGATTACGATAGCGATTCAGTCGTGTGATGGTTTGAAGCCGCGCGGATAGTTCCAGACTGTCGAGGGGCTTGGTGAGAAAGTCATCAGCGCCAGCACGCAGCCCCATCAGACGCGATTCGCGGTCGTCCAGCGCGGTGATCATGATGACGGGAAGCTCAGCCAGAAGCGGCGTGGCGCGGATCTGGCGGCAAACATCAAATCCATTCATACGCGGCATCATCGCATCCAACAGCATGACATCCGGTTGGACTTTCAAAGCAAGCGCCAGCCCTTCCACGCCATTTTCGGCGAAGTAAAGCTGGTATTGGTCACTCAGTAACAAATCCAACGTTTCGCGGACCACTTCTTCATCATCGACAATTAATACACTCGCCTGATTATTCAATGATTACCTCCAAAAATAAATGCGGGATTGAGCCCAAAGGAGCTCAGATTCGTCATGCTTTTGGGTTATCCGTCAGGAGTTGGACAATCTTTTTCACCAACTGCTTCAGAACGATAGGCTTGCTCAAATATTCATTTGCGCCCGCTTCCAGGCAGTGTTCTCTGTCACCGCTCATGGCCAGGGCCGTGATGGCGATGAGCGGCGTGGAGGCAATCCTCGCATCGTTGTGCGTGCGCAAACGACGAATTGTTTTGAAACCGTCCATGCCGGGCATCTGAATATCCACCAGGATTATATCCGGGTGCAGTTCGGGAACGCGTTCGAGCAGCTCAAAGCCGCTCCGGGCAGTTATCACTCGAAAACCGGAAGCGATCAAAAATTCACCGATCGTCTCGAGAATAAGTTCGTTGTCGTCCGCCACCAGTATGAGTGGAGCGATACCGGTTTTTCCAAGCACCATCACAGGCCGATCGGAGCGCAACGTGGCAATCTTTGCCAGTTGGGTACGCAGTTCTTCCTGGTTGAATGGCTTGACCAAATAATTGGCAGCTCCCAACTTGTATGCTTCGGCATGGCGATCTTCAACTGAAGTAATGATGACGGGGATGCTGTGAGTACGCGCGTCTGCCTTTAATCTGGCGAGCAAATCCATCCCGGATCCGTCCGGCAGGTTCAGGTCCAACAGAATTGCGCTGGGATTCAGGGCAACCACATTTTCCAGCGCGCCGTGAATAACAGGTTGGATAACATTTGCGATCCCCATTTCATTCAGGTAACGCGTGATCTGCTCGGCAGCCAGGTCGTTGTCCTCGATGGTCAGGGTGGTCTTGATCTGGAAGGGATCGTTTTCATGGCTATCGGGCAGTTGATCCGGTTCATCCTGAAACCAAGGCAACGTAATTGTAAAGCGGCTGCCTTCGCCATACGCGCTTTCAAGCTGCACACTGCCACCGTGTAATTCTGCCATGCGCTGCACCAACGAAAGCCCCAGTCCGGTCCCCGCGTACTGCCGTTCCAGGCTGCTGTCCAACTGGACAAATGGTTGAAATAGTTTACCCAATTCTTCGGAGCGAATTCCGATGCCTTTATCCCATACGCTGAAACGAATTGTATTCTCTTCCGGGCGGGCTTCAACCTCCAGGCCAATCTGGCCGCCTTCGGGGGTGAATTTGATGGCGTTGCTGAGCAAGTTGACCAGCATTTGCTTCATTCGCCGCGCATCGGCACGCAGCATGATGGGAGATATATTTATGGCAAAGTCGATATTGTGGTTTTTCTGATGCGCCATGCCCTTAACCAGCTGTAGGCTGGCCTGGCAGACTTCGACCACAGAAAAGGGCTCCAACTGCAAATCCAGTTTTCCGGCTTCGATCTTGGAAAGATCGAGAATATCGTTAATCAACTCAAGTAGATGACGACCACTCTTCTCAATGTTCCGCAATGCCTTGAGCTGTCTTTCGTTCAATGAACCGTGGGTTTGCAGTTGCAGCGCCTCAGAAAGCCCCAGGATGCCGGTCAACGGGGTACGCAGTTCGTGGCTCATGCTGGCTAAAAATTCATCCTTCAAGCGCGAAGCTTTTTCAAGAGCGGCATTGGCGGCGCTTAACTTGTCGCGGTTCTCGCGCAGGATTTCTTCGGCAGTTTTTCGATAGGTGACATCCTGCAGAATTCCGATTGACCCGGTGGCATGCCCGGAGGCACCCATTATCTGGACGGAGGCATCCAACAACCAGCGGTGTTCTCCATTTTTGGCAAGGATGCGGAAGTCGCTGCGCAAGATACCTGATGGGGTTAGCTCGCCCGAGCGTACTTTTCGGATGACATCTGGGGTGGATTGGCCTTCCATCTCGCCGTGATATTGGGATTCCAAGATGAACGCATTAAATAAGCGGGGAGTCATTTCATCCCGCGTGTACCCGGTTAATCGCTCAATGCCTTCACCCATGAAGGTGTAATGATCTGAACCGTAATCCAGGCTGTATGGCACGGCGTCTGCCGCGCTAATTGCCCGTCGATAACGTTCTTCGCTCTCACGCAGACTGGCCTCGATCTTTTTGCGTTCGGTGATATCGCGCACCACGCTCTGCACGATGATGACCTTTCCATCGGCATCACGCACAGCTGAGAGATTAATTTCAACGTTAACTTTCTTGCCATCTTTGCGCAAGAAAACGCGTTCATACAGCGGCATTAGCTCGCCATGCGCAACAGCTTGAAAACGCTGCCAGGCATCTTCGCGCTCTTCGTCCACCACCAACTGGTCGTTGCTGATGTCATGCCATTCTTCCTGGGAGTAAGCCACCAGGTCGAGCGCCCGCTGATTGGCGCGCAGCTCAATGCCTTCGGGCGACATAATAAAGATGCCGTCGTTTGAGTTTTCAAACAGGGCGCGATAGGTGGCTTCACTCTGGCGCACCTCAGCGGTACGTTCTTCCACGCGTTTTTCCAGGCTGCTGTTCAAGTCTTGCAGGGCTTGCTGGGCAATTTTCAAATCGGTGATGTCCGTGGCTACCCCGGCCGTCCGCACCAAATCCCCGTTTTTATCAAAAATTGGGAAGCCGCGATCCCAGACCCAACGCAGGCTGCCATCGGGTCTGCGGACGCGATATTCGATATCGGTGCTTTCGCCCTGAGTCTGTTTTTCGTTTGCGGCAAGCATAAGCGCCTGGTCTTCCGGCAGGATGTTTTCAACATATTCATCCGGGTTTTTGTAAATACCGGTAATGGAACGCCCCCAGATGGCCTCGTAAGCCGGGCTGACGTAGATGATCTTCTTTTTCGACCGGTCATACATCCAAAAAACTTCCTGAATGTTCTCGGCCAGCTGGCTGAAGCGTTCGTTACTCGCGCTCAGAGCTCTTTCCGATTGTCGACGCTCGAGCCACAAACCAAACATGCGGGCCAGGTTGGAGATCAGATCCCGTTCTTCCTGGATGAGAAGGACGTCGTCTCGGGTGTAAAAACCGCTCAGCCGTCCGCGCGTTTCACCCGCCACAACAATATCAGATGATTGACAGAGTGAAAGTGACTCATCGTAGCGATCTGTACTATAGCGCTTACCATCCAGGTCGATCATCGCCGCGGCCAGGGATGGAAATTGCATGGCAGGTACCAGGGTATCCACGATTTGCTGGCAAACAAATTCATCAGAATTGGAATTCTCATCCAGCAGGCGGCTGACGGTGAAGAGACAAGTTAGCTCCTTGACTCTTTCGTGGATTTCGATCTCCATTTTGCGGCGCTCGGTAACATCCATTACCGTGCCAGACATGGTGATTAATTTCCTTTGCGCGTCGATCACCGGCTGAATCCTGGTTTCAAAGTAACGCAACATGCCACGGATTGGTTCGGCGCGGTAGATAGTAGTAACAGATTCTCCCAGATCGATCGCGAGCTGCTGAGTAGCCATCAGTACCTTACGATCCTCGGGGAAAACCATTTCCAAGAATTCAGGCAACTCCGGCGGGCCTGCAGAAGGATCGCGCCGCATCAGTTGGTACATTTCCTTGGACCAGAATCCCCGGCCAGTCTCGATATCCAGATCCCAACTTCCCATTTGCGCAACCTGCTGGGCCATTTCCAGGCTGGCCTGACTTTTCACCAGATTGTCTTCGGCCTGCTTGCGGTCAATGGCGACAGCCACCTGTGAGGAAACAAACTCTAAAATTCGTTGTTCGCGACTGGTATAGGCCTGTGAGTCGTGGTAGTTTTGAACGGCCATCACTCCAATCGCCTTGCCATGCACAATCAAAGGTACTCCCAACCAGGTTGAACTGGAATTTCCTCTGGGCGTGTACGCGCCTTGTAATCGCAATTCTTCGGCCTTGAGATCATCACAAAGCAGAGATTGTTGCGTTCGCAAAACATACTCTGTCAATCCCTGACCAGCGCGGAACGGGGTGGGATCGTAACTGCCATTTTCATCGGCGGAATATACGAAGGACAGCATGTCGTTGACATCCGTATACAGCGCAATGTAAAAATTCTGAGCATACATGACATCCGAAATGCGCTGGTGGATTTGCGGGTACAACTCTTGCAGCGATTCTGAATTCTGGGCATCCTCGGCAATGCGGTAGACGGTTTCCTGCAGCTGCGCAGCCTGCTTGCGCTCGCTGATGTCACGCGAAACCCCCACAACCTGGATTTCTCCATTTTCTTTCTTCACATAAGATGTAACCACTTCGGTAGTGACGGTTGAACCATCTTTTCGGAATTGATCGATCTCGTCTGTGAAGGATGCTGGCGCGGTCCCCTTGGAAAAAGATGCGATGCGGCCCGGCAGATCTGCCAGGAGTTTTTGATACGAATCCGCTGTCATCAGTTCGCTCATTTCGCGACCGAGCAATTCCTGCGGAGTAAAACCAAGCATCTTCTCGGCCACCGGACTGATGTAAGTAAAAGTCCGCGATTTGAGATCGATCATTAACATCATATCGCCGGTATGTTCCGAGATCAGGCGGTATTCAGCATCTTTCTGACGCAAGGCTTCTTCGATCTGTTTGGACTCGGTGATGTCCATTGCCAGCCCGTGGATGATGATCTCGTCTTCCCGTACTTCTCGTCCGATCGAACGATCCGATAACCAGCGAATTTCACCGCGCCGGTTGCGAACACGGTATTCGATATTGAGATTTCCACCACGCGCAAAATCCCCAACAGCCTGGTCGACAGCTGCAAGATCCTCGGGGTGGATCGCATCATGCCAGGTCAAGGAATTTGCGATCATATATTCCGGTGAAAAGCCAAAGATCGCTTCGACGCCCGGTGAATAAAAAATACCGCCACGCCGGTCGGAAAACGAGTAGACCACCCCCGGCATGCCATCCACCAGCTGACGGTAGCGTTGTTCGCTGGTAGTTAATTTTTCCTGAGCTTGTTCGCGCTCGGTGATATCGATGACCGTGGCGCTGACCACATCTCCGTTGAGCGAGGCCGAATACAAAACATGGTGAATCTCACCCTGTCGACTACGGATCTCGATCTTTTGGTTGCGAATCTGCGCGGCGGCCTGGAACATTTCGGGCAGCGCTGCAAACTGCTCCAAATCGTTGACAAAATCCTGGGCATTGGCATGCAGCAGCTCGTTTGGGGAATCAATCCCAACCATCTGCGCCAGGGCCTGGTTGGCATATAAAATTTCACCGGAAAGTCTCATCCGCAACACGCCGGTCAGGGCGTAATCTGACAGGGTACGGAATTCGGTCTCCGAACGCGCCAGGACTTTTTCGGTTTTCTGACGGGTCATCACATAAAACAGGAAGCCGCCCGCCAGCCCCAAACCGACCAGCAAAATCATCAAACTGATCCACTCGTCGGAATAGGCCACATCCGCTGCCCCTGGGCGGACTACCAGCAGCCAGTTTCTATCGGCGATCTGGATTGTTTTTGTTTGGAAGACGCCAGCTTGTATCGCCTCGAGCGAGGGTGCACCACCCTCCGCCAGGGTTTGCGGACCTGAAAAAGAGGGGGTAAAAGAAAGAAACTGTGCCTTTTGCGAACTATCATCCACATCATAGAGATATAGTTCAAGGTCGCGGCGATGGAGGTCTTTGAGTGCAGCAGCCACCAGGGCATTTACGCGATAAATCCCACCGACAAAACCAGACAGATTGGCGCGACGCTCCGCAATCGTGCTGATAGGCATCCCGTTGCGGTAGATTGGTACCAGAATTAGAACGCTCTTTTGGTCGCTGGAATCTGGCAAAAAACCGAAGGAACTGGTTACGACTGGCAATCCGCTGTCGCGCGCGCGCTGGATGGCAACCAGCCGCTCCGGATGCGAGCCGAGATCATAACCAAAGGCTGCCTTGTTGGATTCAAAAGACTGGATGAAGTCGACAGGAAAATACTCTGTACGATTTCCAGCGGTGATTCTGTTTCCACCGGGATCTTTTTCGAAAATTGTGAAATCGACAAAGCCCTGCTCGCGCAAGCCTTGCTCATAAGCCGGGCGTTCAGCCTGGGTCACACGGGGCAACCACTCCAGTACATCGGTGGCGGGAGATTTTGATAAAAGCGTGCTAGTAAAAACCTGAAAATCATCGCGCGATACTAGAGTTGAAGTGCTGTAATGCGCATCGATTGCGGTGAGAGTTTGAAGCTCCCGATCAAGTCTACTTTGAATAAGGTTTGCGATTTCAGTGGTATCCCACTGCAAGAGCTCACGCTCGCGCTGTCGTTCGAAATTGGCGAACACCAGAACAGAAAACAGCGTCACACCCAATACGAACGAGGTCATCGCCCAGATCAGAGTTTCTTTTTCCGGCTTTCTGCGCCAACTCATTGCCAGGTGGATTAGCCCAGGGGTAAAAATTAGAATTCCGACCATGCCGCTCAGCCACAATAACCAAACCTGGCTGACAAACTCATTCCATGGCAACATACCGAAATAGCATCTACCAATCACTCCGAACAATGGAGCCAGCAGAGCAGAAAGGGCCGAAATTCCCAGCGTTAGCAGAGTATTGCGGACCGTTTCGGGTGGCAGTGGCCGCACATAGCGATTCAATAACCAGGCAGCTAATGCAGCCTGGCCGACACTACCGCAGGCCATGGCGATAGCAACCGCCGGGGTTCCCGTGATCCCCAGGAAGACGAGCAGGGCTCCGGCAAAAATACCCAGCCCGGCGGGCCAGCCCCAAATCAGCACGGCCGCCTGCGCCAATCCCGATGCAGCCCAGAGAGCTGGTATATTGATGGAGCTCAGCATCGTCAACAAACCGAGTCGCGCGATCAAATAATAGAGCGCAGCGACCAGCACCAGTTTGATCAGATTGTGTAATACGGAAGACATGGTTGTTCCGTTCATTATTTATCCTGGTCGAACCCAACATACAGAATTTCACAACACTTACAAAAACAACCCTTCGCTGAAAACGAGGGTTGAAAACGATTACCATTTTTTTGATTATATCTTCTTAGCCTGCATTTCGCACAGGACGATCGCATAAGGGCAATTTCCCGCTCTTCAGCGGGGCTAATCTTCCTGAAAACAACCCTTCTGAGATGTCATTCCCAAAATTATGCCTTTTTCGGCATAGTACCAGGTTTGAGTGGGAGAATAACTTTCAAATGCGCTTGCCGTGATCGGCAAAGTGCACACGCAGCGGGGTCGGCCTCAAATGTGGTCAAAATTCCTTTGGAGCACACTTATTTTCCAACTATTTATGGAAAACGCCCTTGACCGGGGAGTTTTTTATCAAAAAATTTCCGGGCCTGTTGACAGTAATCATGCGAGGTGGTTTTTTTCCATGCGCCGGACCGCAGGCCAAACAACTTACCTATCAAATTTTTCTAAATACGATGAATATGGTCATATTTATTTGTTTTTGATGTAAAATGTATACACTTTAGGTTTAATTTACCCGTCTGTCAGGATAACTGGCAGGTAAAAAAATGATCAAAACTGAGTAGCAGCCAGTCATTTCATCCACCAGACAAAGCGGGGGCGTGCGTTGTTGCAAGGGTAGATGAGCAGCCCGGAATTCCCTTCCGGAACTATTGGCAAACTTTCAGTTGCGGTGGGCTCTTTTACCGCGAAACAGCAGAGAAAACCAACGAGCCGCGCAGATTGCAACCTGCAATTTTCGATCAATTCATTTATTCAAAAATCCAAATCGATTTCCCAGCACAGCGACCGGATCCCCCGGATGAGGTAGCGATGGCAAGACAAACTGAACCGCGCCAGCGATCAACTGCAAAAAAACCAACGTCTACAAAAGCGGCGTTGGAACAGCAGTTGGCGCAGCGGAATGGTGAACTCGCCATTCTGAATACTGTTCAGCAAGCCTTGGCGTCCAAACTCGATTTGCAGGCCATTTATAACCTGGTGGGTGATCAAGTGCGTGACATCTTCAAGGCTGAGGTCGTCTACATCGCCGTTCGCAATCCCGTTGATTTCAATAAAATTGATTTCCCGTATTACGTGGATCGAGGCAAGTACGTTAAGGCAGTGCCGCTGACATTAGGGGAAGGACTGACATCCAGGGTGATTGCGGGCCGCCAGCCGTTATTGATCGGAACAATGGCTGAACAGATCAGGCTCGGAGTGGTTTTTGAAGCGGAGGAACGCGCCAACACCTATCTTGGCATCCCAATCCTGATTGGTGATCTCGTGGTGGGAGTTGTGAGTGTTCAAAGTTACCAGGAAAACGCATTCAATGATGCGGATGTTCGTTTATTAACGACACTTGCATCCAGTATGGGAGTTGCCCTTGAGAATGCCCGTCTCCTTGATCAAACGCAGCGCCGTGCAGAAGAGGTCATCACCCTGGCAGAGATTGGGCGTGAGATTTCGGCAAGCCTCGATCTTTCGACCGTTCTCGAGCGGATTGCTTCACATGCCATGCATCTGCTCCACGCGCGGGATGTGGTCTTGCGTTTACTGGAATCGGACGGTCGTTTGCGCGCGGCTGTGGCGATCGGCAAGTATGCCGAGATCTATAAAGATTGGGATGCTCAACTGGGAGAGGGACTGTCTGGAAACGTAGCGAAAACTGGTGTCGCCGAAATTATCAATCATCCCGGAAATGATCCGCGGGTAATCGATCTTCCCGGGACTGAAGAGGATCAAGCAACACGCGCCATTTTATTCGCGCCTTTAATGATTGGCGAGGTGGTCATCGGTGTGCTCAGTGTCTGGCGCAACAAGCTTGAGGCTGGACCCTTCACACAAGCCGACCTGGATTTTGGGTTGAGCCTCGCACGACGGGCAGCCATCGCCATCCAGAATGCCCGCCTGTTTGCCGAAACACAACAACGCTTCAAAGAAACCGAGATCCTGCGGGCCGCCAATCTGGCGCTGACCCATTCGCTTGATCTGGATACGATTCTGGGCGTGCTTTTGGATTATCTGCAACAAATTGTGCCCTATGATTCTGGCAGTGTTTTTTTACTTGAAGATGGGCATCATCTGACGGCGCTTGCCGCGCGAGGTTACGAAGATTGGGTGGAAAATCCGGAAAAAGCCGTCGGTATCCGTTTTAATTATAAAAACATACCGCACATTCGCACGGTCATTGAAGACCAGACCACGCTCATTATCCCGGATGTCAGACAACATCCAAGCTGGGTGGTGGCTGAAACGGCCGGGCATGTTCGCAACTGGCTGGCGGTTCCCCTGGTAGCGGGTGGGAAGACCATCGGGATGTATTCGCTTGACAAGGTGGAACCAGGTTATTTCACTTCCGAGCACCAGCGTTTGGCGGAGAATCTGGCAGCCCAGGCTGCGATTGCTTTTCAAAACGCGACACTTTTTCGAAATCAGCAAGTGGCGCGCGAGCAGGCTGAAACCTTACGTGCCGCAGCCTCAGCGCTTGGCAGCACCTTGAGCCTGCGGCAGGTGTTCGAATTGATCCTGTCCGAACTGCGCAAGGTGGTACCTTATGACAGTTGCAGTGTGCAGCAATTGGACGACAACGAAATGGTGATTGTCGGAGGACATGGCTTTCCCAATCTGGACGAACTGCTTGGCAATCGCTTTGACTGGCGCGGCCTGGATGACCCGGCCGGCGAGGTTGTGCGCCAGCGCCAGCCGGTCATTATTGAAGATGTCTCGGCGCGCTTTAAGCATTTTAAAGATGACACTCACGGCAAAGGCAGGGTTCACGGTTGGATGGGTGTTCCCCTGTTATTTGGCGAACGCCTGATTGGTATGCTCACGCTCGATAAGTCTGAGATAGGTTTTTACACTGGCGAACAAGCCAAAATGGCGCAAGCCTTTGCCGCGCAGGCGGCGACAGCCATTGAAAATGCGCGTCTCTTTGACGAAACCCAACGCTTGCTGAAAGAAACCAAAGAAGCCAAGGATGTTACTGAAACGTTGTACAACATCACTCAGGTACTTGGTAAAACGTTGGACCTGCAAGACATCTTTGATGTGATTCTCGGCGAACTGCAGAAAGTAGTACCGTACGATAGTTCTTCGGTGCAGGTGATCCGAAACAATCGTCTGGTGATTGTTGGGGGGCGCGGCTTTGAAAATTTACAGGCCTTGCTTGGGATTAGTTTTGATCTGGAGGATGAAACCAATCCCAGTGTCCGGGCTGTGCTTACCAAACATCGACAGGTCTTTGGGGATGTTTCAACTCATCCCCATTTCATGAGCCAGATACACGGCGGTGGAAAGATCCGCGGGTGGATTGGCGCGCCATTGATCTTTGGCGAACGGGTGATCGGGGTCATTACGCTCGATAAATTTGAACCCGACTTCTACAATGACAGACTGGCGGAGTTGGTCATGGCCTTTGCTGCTCAGGCCGCTGTTTCCATTGAAAACGCGCGGCTATTTGAGACCGAACGCGTTGCGCGCCAACAGGCCGAAACTTTACGAGCTGCGGCACAGGCGATAAGCAGCACGTTGAGCTTGCAGCAGGTTTTTGATCTGATTCTGTCTGAACTGCGCAAGGTCGTACCCTATGACAGTTGCAGCGTCCAGCAGTTGGATGGCAATACCATGGTGATTGTTGGCGGACACGGTTTTCCCAACCTGGAAGAACTGCTTGGTAATCGTTTTGACTGGCGTGGTCCGGATGACCCGGCTGGCGAGGTTGTCCATCGCTTAGAGCCGGTCATCATTGCAGATGTTTCGGCGCGCTTCAAACATTTCAAAGATGAAACTCACGGACAAGGGAGAGTGCACGGTTGGCTGGGCGTACCGCTCTTGTTTGGCGAACGCATGATCGGCATGCTCACGCTCGATAAATTGGAAAAGGATTTCTATACTCCCGCACACGCTCATATGGCGCAAGCCTTCGCCACGCAGGCTGCCACGGCCATTGAGAACGCGCGTCTCTTCGACGAGACCCAGCGCCTGCTGAAAATGACGGAAGAGCGTGCCGCTGAACTGGCGATCATCAACAGCGTTCAGGAGGGGTTGGCTTCCAAGCTGGAGATGCAGGCAATTTATGACCTGATTGGCGACAAGATCCGCGACATCTTCGACGCGCAAGTGGTGGATATTGGTTTGTTTGACCCCACCGATCAGCTTTTGCATTTCCCGTATGCCATCGAACGCGGTGAGCGCTTCCCTGATGAACCCATGCAATTGGTGGGCTTCCGAAAATATGTGATCCAAACGCAGCACCCTTTGCTGATAAATGAAAAAATGGTTGAAGCAGCCGAAAAGTATGGAAATCCACTGGCTTTTCAGGGTGAAGCATCCAAAGCATGCTTATATGTGCCGATGCTGGTTGGTGGAGAAGCCAAAGGCGTGATCTCCCTCCAAAACCTGGACCACGAAAATGCGTTCAGCGAATCGGATGTCAGCTTGCTGACCACTCTGACCAACGCCATGAGCGTGGCGCTCGAAAACGCCCGGCTTTTCGATGAGACCCAGCGCCTGCTTAAGATCACCGAAGAACGCGCGCAGGAACTGGCTATTCTCAACAGCGTGGGCGAAGCCATGGCAAAGACGCTGGATGTTAAAACCGTAACAAGGATCGTCGGCGATAAAGTGCGTGATATTTTCAGCGCGGAAGTAACTGAAATCCTGCTGCGCGATGCAAATTCTGACTTTATCCATGTTCCTTATGCATTCGCCAAAGAATATCAGGATGTGGAACCCTTTGCGATGGGGGATGGTTTGACATCCAAAGTCATTCTCTCGGGGAAACCGCTCGTTCTCGATACATTTGAACAAGGCGTTGAATTGGGGGCACTTACTCCAACAGAGGAAGACAAAACCGAATCCTATATGGGCGTGCCAATTGTTGCAGGTGAAAAGATGTTGGGCGTGGTCAGCGTACAAAGTTATAAACAGAATGCCTACAACCAAAGCCATGTGCACCTTCTGCAAACGCTTTCATCCAATATGGGTGTTGCCATCGAAAACGCGCGTCTGTTCGACGAGACCCAGCGCCTGCTCAAAATCACCGAAGAACGCGCCGCCGAACTGGCGATCATCAACAGTGTCCAGGAGGGGCTGGCTTCGAAGCTGATCATGCAGGCCATTTACGACCTGATTGGCGACAAGATCCGCGATATTTTCGATGCGCAGGTGGTGGATATTGGGATTTACGATCGCAACGAAAAATTCCTGCACTTCCCCTACACCATCGAGCGTGGCGTCCGCTTCCCGGATGAGCCCATGCGTCTGATCGGTTATCGCAAGCATGCCATGGAAACCCGTCAGCCTTTGTTGATCAACCAGGACACGCTTAGCGCGGCGGCGAGGTATGGGAATCCAATCGCGCTTCAAGGCGAAATTCCCAAGTCGATCCTGTACGTTCCCATGCTGGTGGGTGGCGAGGCGATTGGAGTGATTTCGCTGCAAAACCTGGATCGCGAAAACGCCTTTAGTGAATCGGATGTCAGCCTGCTGATGACCTTGACCAACGCTATGAGCGTGGCGCTCGAAAACGCCCGCCTTTTCGACGAAACCCAGCGCTTGTTGCGTGTGACCGAAGAGCGCGCAGCGGAACTCGGCGCGATCAGCAAGGTCAGCCAGGCGTTGATCGTTGAATCCGAGCTGGATAACACCATCCAGTTGATCGGGAATCAGATGCGCGAAATCTTCAGCGCCGATATCGTCTACCTGGCGCTGCTCGACACACAGACGAATCTGATCCATTTCCCCTATCAATACGGCGAATCCTTTACCACCCTGACACTCGGACAGGGGCTGACGAGCAAGATCATCCAGACCGGCGAGCCTTTGCTGATCAACCAGGATGTGGTGGCGACCACCGCACAGATCGGCGCCACGCGCGTGGGCAAGGAAGCGCTCTCGTACCTGGGCGTCCCGATCAAAACCGGTAAAGGCACGATCGGCGTGATCAGCGTTCAAAGCACAACCCAGGAAGGCCTGTTCGATGACGATTCCCTGCGCCTCCTGACCACGATCGCCGCCAATGCAGGCGCGGCCCTGCATAACGCGCAGTTGTTCAGCGAGGCGCTCGAGAACCTGCGCCAGGTGGAAATCCTTACAAATGCAGCCAGCGCCATCGAACAGAGCGCCTACGAACCGGCCATGATCGAGTCGGTCGCGGCGCGTACCGATGCGCTCGGCGAACTGGCGCGCGTCTTCCGCAAGATGGCCGATGAAGTCCGTTTGCGCGAACAGCGCCTCAAGCGCCAGTTGGCCCAAATGCAGATGGATATCGAAGAGAAAAAACTCGCCAAGGCGGAGACCGTGGCGATCTACGTCCCGATGGACCGCCGCCAGGCGATGGCTGAACACCTCACACTGTCAGAGCGGGCACACGGCACCGCCTTGTTTGCGGATGTCTCCGGCTTCACGGCGCTGACCGAGTCATTGGCGAATGAATTGGGCTTGCAGCGCGGCGCAGAGGAGATGATCCGCCATCTCAACCGGGTTCTGACCGCGCTGATCGATGAAATCCACCGCTACAGCGGGGCTGTGATCAGCTTCAGCGGCGACGCCATCACCTGCTGGTTCGACGATCTCGATCTAAATGGCCACCCACGCGCGGATTTATCCGTGGAACGCGCCGCGGCCTGTGCCTTCGCCATGCAAAAGGGCATGGCCCAATTCGCCGCCATCAGCACCCCCAACGGCAAGATGATCGGTTTATCGATCAAAGTGGCGCTGGCGACGGGCCCCACCCGCCGCATGGTTGTGGGCGATGGAAACGCACATCAGATCGATGTTCTGGCGGGGGCCACCCTGACCGCCCTGACCGAAGCTGAACACGTGACTGAGAAAGGCGAGATCGTTTTCTCAGCCGCAGGCTTTGCCTCACTGGAAGAAAAATTCAGCGTCGCTGAATGGCGCAAAACAAAGCAATTCGCTGTGCTGGCCGGGCTGAAGCAGGAGATCGCTCCCAGCCCGTGGGCTGAGCTTGGCGAGGATGCCATCCTTCAATCCCGGTTGCGGCCCTGGATGCACCCGGCCGTCTTTGAAAAAGTCCGCGCCGGTCAAAGCGAGATGCTATCCGAGCTTCGTCCCGCCACCGCGCTCTTCATGAAATTCGGCGGATTCGATTACGACCACGACCCTAAAGCGGATACGAAACTGAAGGCTTTTATTCAATGGGTCGAGCAGGTGATTGCCCCTCATAACGGAGCAATTATTCAATTCACCGTGGGTGATAAGGGCAGTTACATCTATATTGTCTTCGGCGCACCGATCACCCACCGGGACGATACCGCGCAAGCCGTCTTCACCGCCCTGGAACTGGCTGCCCCACCTGAGTCGCTGGCTTTTGTGACCGGCTTATACATCGGGCTGGCCTCGGGTCAGATGCGGGTCGGCGCGTATGGCGGAGCAGGTCACCGCACCTATGGCGCCATCGGCGACCGCACCAATCTGGCGGCGCGCTTGATGGTAGCCGCTTCTCGCTCGTCAGCGGAAATCCCAGCAGGACAGCGCGCGATCGTCTTTTGCAACGACTCGGTCTATGCGGTCACGCAGGCGCAAGTGGAATTCGAGTCGCTGCCGTCGATCATAGTCAAAGGTAAAACCGAGCCGATTGCGATTTATCGTCCACTGCGGAAACTGGCTGAACCCATCACCGAGACTGGCAGCGCACTTGGACGCGCCCATCTGATTGACCAACTTTCGCCTGCCGAGCAGCTAACCCTCAAGGTGGCGAGTGTGGTTGGACAGCTTTTTACGCTCGAAGCTGTTGCAGCTATTTACCCCGAAAAACAGACCCGTGAGAATCAGCAAAAACATTTGCAAAGCCTCTCCAACCTGGATTTGATCGTCAAGCGCCCAGGTGAAACTTCCAGTTACAACTTCAAGGATGCTCAGACTCATGAGGCGGCCTATAACTTAATGCTTTTTGCCCAGCGTCGTCAGCTGCACCGCGCCATGGCCGAGTTATTGGAACAGACCATCTTTAGTGTGCCGCCGTATGCCGAGATCGCCCATCACTGGCAGGCTGCGGATGAAATCCCCAAGGCGATTGTGTATCTGGAAAAAGCCGGTGAGCATGCCCGTCAAACGGGCGATTTTGAAGAAGCCACGCGCTTCTTCAACGAGTCGCTGGCGTTGAATAAATAATAAAATTTTGGGAGCCGTAAAATGACAATAACCAATTCTTCCATAAAGGGTTCAATCGTGCCTGGCCTGAGCGCAGGGTTGGTGGTGGGTATCACCGAGTTGATCTTTGCCATTTCATTGGGCGCGCTGATTTTCTCCGGACAGAACAGCTACGTGGCCAACGGGATCGGGCTGATCCTGCTGGGTGGTTTGCCGCCTCTGCTGATTATGAGTCTCTTCAGCTCCTATAAAGGCAGCCTTTCCATGCCCCAGGATGCTTCCGCAGCCATCCTGGCCGTCATGGCCACCGGGATTTTGCAGAGCATGCCATCGGCCAGCCCGCGCGAAAAATTTATCAGCGTGGTGGCCGTTGTCGTTGTCACAACTTTGCTGACCGGTGTGTTATTTATTCTGCTGGGGCGCTTCAGGCTGGGTTCTTTGGTGCGCTTCCTGCCCTATCCTGTGATCGGTGGTTTTTTGGCCGGCACCGGCTGGCTGCTTGTCACAGGCGGCATCGGGGTTATGTCAGATGTCTCGTTCAGCTTTGCCAATCCCGACGCTTTATTTCAAGCGGATCTTCTACTGCGCTGGGTGCCCGGGCTGGTTTTCGGGTTCTTTATGTTGTTGATCCTGAACCGTAACGGCCATTTTCTGGTTTTGCCAGGCATGTTGCTGGCGATCGTGCTTCTTTTTTACGGTGCTGCCTTCTTCAGCCAGACCCCGATGGCAACGCTCAGCGCGCAAGGCTGGCTGCTGGGGCCTTTTGTCAGCGGAGGTTTATTACAGTCCATGTCGCTGACAGATTTCACGCTGATCCATTGGGGTGCGATCTTTGCCCAGGCGGGCAGCATGGCCAGCATCATGCTGATCAGCACCGTCTCCTTGTTGTTAAACGCCAGCGGTGTCGAGTTGGTGGTCCGCCAGGATCTTGACTTGAACCGCGAACTACAGGTTGGCGGCTGGGCAAACCTGCTATCCGGGCTGCTGGGGGGCTGCGTCAGTTTCCTGACTTTATCCACCACAACCCTCAGTCACCGGATCGGCAAGGGCAGCCGGCTATCCGGCCTGGTGGTGGCGGGCATGTTTACCCTGCCGCTTTTCTTTGGAGCGGCTGCGCTCTCTTATGTACCCAAAATGATGCTGGGAAGCTTGCTGATCCTTTTTGGGTTCTCGTTTCTATATGAGTGGGTTTACCAATCCTGGTTCAGTTTCTCAAGGTTGGAGTATGCGGTCATCCTGTTGATTTTGATCGTGATCGCCACACTGGGCTACCTGCAAGGGGTTGGCCTGGGTATTGTGGCGGCGATCGGGTTGTTCGTGGTAAATTACAGCCGTGTCAGTGTCACCAAACACGCCCTGACCGGGGCGGAACTGCAGAGTCGTTTCACGCGCAGTCCCAATCAGCGCAAAACGTTGCTGGAACAGGGCGCAAAAACCTTTATTCTGCAGTTGCAAGGTTTTATCTTTTTTGGTACTGCCAATAAATTACTCGAGCAGGTGCGCAGCCGCATCGCCCAGCCCGGAGAGACTCCGCTGCAATTTCTGATCCTCGATTTCGCAAAAGTCAGCGGGTTGGACTCAACCGCCATGCTCAGCTTTACGAAAATGAAGCAGATCCTGCAGGATCGCGGGATCGAAATCCTGGTGACAGGACCCTCGAGCGAAGTCTTCAAACAGCTTGTCAAAGGTGATTTTGTTTCAGATGCTTCGACCTATCCCGATCTGGATCATGGCCTGGAGTGGGTTGAGAACCGGCTCTTGATAACTGCCGGTGAAGAGCGGGAGCAAAACTTATCCTTGAAAGAAATGTTCAAACAGTTGCTGCCCGATGAAACCCACCTGGATGCCTTGTTCAAGTTCCTTGAGAAAAGGGAAGTAAGCCGCGGAGATTACCTGATGCGTCAGGCAGAATCACCCGACAATATCTATTTCGTGGAAAGCGGACAGGTTACGGCGCAGTTGGAATTTCCGGGCCATCCGCCGGTGCGCCTGGAGACGATGAAAGCAGGCCGGGTGATTGGCGAGATTGGTTTTTATCTCGGGAAAAATCGTACAGCGGCCGTGGTGGCCGATGAACCCGGGACTGTTTACCTGCTCTCGGCGAAAAATCTGGCGACCATGGAAAAGAAATCGCCGGAAGTGGCCTCGACCTTCCACCAGTTGATTATCCAGTTGCTGGCCGAAAGAACCACCCACTTGATCCGTACCGTGGCAGCGCTTGAAAAGTAAGCTTTGAAATCGTGGAAGAAACCTTGAATACCCTACCTGATCATTGCCATTTTCGCTCCTCTGATGGCGGACTGGCCTCTGCCGAGCAGCGGTTGGCCCTGTTGATGCTCGCGAAGGAAGTTTATCTCCGTTCTTGGTATGTGCCCTACTCACCGTAGGAATTGAAAAATTATTGACTGATGAAGTTCTTTGACATCCAAACCAGTCTGAGACCACCTCGAAAAAATAAGTTGACTCCGAAAAAAGGATATATCATGGACTTAAAAAGTTTTGAACAGGCAAAACTGTATGCCCTCCAACGTTTGGAGCATGAACTTTCTCCAGGCCTGTATTATCACAGTTTGGAACATACTACCCAGGATGTCGTCCCTGCCACCGAGCGGTTTGCAGCCGGGGAAGGCATTCAAAGGGAAGATCTGACTTTGCTGCTGACGGCGGCATGGTTCCATGATCTCGGTTTCATCGAAGTCCGGGTCGGTCACGAAGCAGTTGGCGCGCGCCTTGCATCCGAGGTTTTGCCGGGCTTCGGCTACAGCCAGGCGCAGATCCAGGTTATCCAGGGCATCATCCTGGCGACGGTTGTCCCGCAGGGTCCAGTCTCCCTGCTCGAACAAATCCTGGCTGATGCCGATCTGGATGTCCTCGGGCGGGATGATTTTTGGTCCCGCAATACCGCACTGCGCCGTGAACTGGCTTTTTTCGGAAAAGAATTTCCCGACATTGAGTGGTTTTCAGGGCAGCATAAGTTTATCTCGACGCATACCTACTTCACTGCCACAGCTCGTGCCCTTCGCGATACTGGTCAAATAAAAAGCGTTGCCTTGCTTCAAAGCAGGCTGGCTGAACTCGGTTCTGGAGAGTGAAATTGGTTGTTATCAAAGTCGATTTCACTTTTGCGGTAAGTTTTGATCCTGTAGTTTCGCACCATATCTATCGCGCACATGAAATTGCCTACGCAGCCTGGATGGAATTTTTAGACTTGAAGAGCGCAAATAAGGTGAGTTTAAAATAAATCGAATTCGGTTAGCCGAAACGATAAGCGAGTCACGTTTATTGAAAAAGTTGGGGAAACGGTTTCTTGATTTGTACACATAGGGCGGCATCTCAACACTACAACCCACCATTGATCTATCTATTACCCACATTTTTGAATGAGGACCAAAAGCGGTTAGACTGGAGAACATCCTAAAAAACCGAGCGAGAAGTGAAAGATGA
>CAILYI010000050.1 GCA_903838415.1 uncultured Anaerolineae bacterium
ACTCTTAATCAGTGGGTTCCGGGTTCAAGTCCCGGGTCGATCACTCAAAAACCACCGTATCTGGTGGTTTTTTGTTTTTCACGCCCATTTTGGGGTATATGGATCTGCGGAAACGGGAAGTGCTCTTCTTTGGTGCAACCAGATCATCCAGCTTGGAAGTTGCCTCGTTGCCATAAATGTTGATCGTTGTCATGGCCTACCCTGCATTTTGTTCATCATCAGCCATAAGTTCTGGATTTTCTCGGTAGGCTGTGGGTTTCTGACGACGGACTTATCAACAGAGTTGAGCGTATTTCGTCCGATCCCCCGACTTTTTCTCCATCCCTCTTGAAATTTTCCATATGTTTCTACACTGACAGCAGGAATGAAAAAGCAGCGGGGGAAATTTCCACCCGCTACTTTTTTGTCCAATCTCGATAGATTAACCGATGCCGTACTGGTCGCGCACAAACGGGAGCAGGCCCAGTTCTTCAAGCCGACTCAACGGTGCGCGGAAAGTAACTTGCACTACGCCGGGAGCGCGCCCGATCTCGATCGCGCCGGTGATTGTCGCGCGATTCTTTACTTCGGGAACGCTCATTCCGAGCAAATCCGCCGCGCGTTTCAGGCCGTTATCAGTGGCGGAATTGAGGTCCGGGCCGCTGCCAATTACCGATATGGGCGCGGACTCTTCCAATTCTTCGATGCCCCATTGCCTGGCAATCGCCAGGGCTTTTGTCTTTTCAGCTTGCGAGAGTGGTTTCGCCAGGAAGGGTAAATCATCGACAACCGGGAACAGGAGCGGGCCATCAATGTTCAAGCCCTTCAAAACATGCACCTGAACGGTAATCGTTCCGGAAACGTCACAGGTATGCCCGGCAATTTCGCCATCGCCCTGTAAAGCGTGCATATCGCCCAGGTAAACACCACCCCCGGCTACCTTCACCGGGCAGATGAGAATCGCGCCCGCCCGCACAGCGTCAATGTCCAAGTGACCGTCGGTCTTGTGTTTGGAGAGTTGCTCAGGAGTGAGGGCATATTCGTGCGGCGCGCCCAGCAGAAATGAGCCGAAGTCACCAGCGTTGTGTGAATCGGGCATAGGCATGGATGGAGTTGTGCCTATCTGTCCCATGAACGGGCGCAAGCGAGCCACCAGGCCAACCAGGTCGTGTGGGGCAAATGTCAGAATGGGATTTTGCGCCGAATTGTCCGGTAAGGAGGCGAAGGTTTTGGCATCGCGCGCGATGGTTTCAGCCGCATCCTTGGGTAGGGTCACGCCAACGGTGTGATTGGGGTCGAAGAAAATGGTGTATCCGTTGGTGAAGTTGAAAGGCGTGACATCAGCGCCGCAGTTGTTGCAGCGTATCGCAGTTTCACCGATGCCTTCCACGTGCGATTCTGGATAGAGCGTGCCGCACTGCGGGCATTTCCCAGCCACATACGGGTCACCCACGAAGCGGCCATCCATGAATTTTTCATTACCGGAAGCCGTCGCCAGCGAGGTGACCGTGATATCCTGGATGATCAGGGCAATGGCGTCGCCGACTTCGGCCCCTTCAACGGCCACCGGGCGCGTCACTTCGTGACCACCACGCAGGGCGGGAGTAATCATCGGTCCCCAGCAACCGGGCGCAGTATTGGCGATAATGGTACCGCCATCCTTCACCGGGCCAAGCATGGGTTGATTGGGGTCGAGAATACCATTGGTGAATTGATTCACCAGCACTGTGCGCTGGCTGGTACCACCCAAGCATTGAGCTGGGGTGGGCTGTGCTTGTTCTGTCTTTTCAGGAATCATATTTTTATCTCCATAAAAGTGATGTTCAAAATTGAAACATCCCACTAACCGCCCGCGATGGGCAATAGTAATGCGACTTCTTGTCCGTCAAATAAGGATGTAGTGCGAGAAACAGACTCGCCACCGATCACAGGGACAGCAGTATTTATTGGCAAGGTGGGGTATTGATCGAGCAGGCACCCCAGTAGATCGTCAACAGTAGCACCCGGGGCCAACGTGACAGTTGCACGTGCCATTCCATTGCCAAGTGAAAGACCCGCGCCAAGGCGGACAAGAATATTCATCATTTTACCTTGCGCGGAAACAGGATCGTGATGTTAAACCAGCCAAGAAAAGCGCCAAAGAAACCGGACAGAATTGTCCAAAGTGTGGCCATCCACGGTTCTGCAAGCGCAATACCTGTTTTCGGAAAAGAGCCGGAAAGATATAAGGCCAGCAACATGGAGATACCATTGAAAAGGGCTAATGACCCGTCTGCAACAGTCTTTGACCATTTCATACTGTAAACCATGAACCCAACCCAAACACCCAGGGAAAGAGCGATCGTCAGATCTCCAGGCGTCACCAGGGACGGCATCACTGGGCCCAAGACCGTCACAGTGAACATTGCAGCGCCTGTAAACAAGGCACCGTAAGCATAACTTGGCAGAATGAGTTTCAGAGCAGATGGATTGGCGCCAAGTGCGAAATATTCAGCCCACACAATAAATGAGCACCAGAGCGTCAAATTCCATCTCCCAAACCACAAGCCAAAGGGTAGGGCAACAAAGATCGTAATGGGTACAGCCAGCCATAAAGGGATGGTGTTTTGTGTTTTTACTTCTTCTGACATGGTAAGCTCCAAATTAGTATTTTTTGATTAAAAAAAGCTAATCCTTCGAGTGAATTCGAAGTTGTACGGATGGGATATTCCTCAACAATGAGTTCTTAATTCTTCGATCGGCCTCCTTTGTGCAAATCAATTAAGCGTTCTCCAGCAGCTGATTGACGGTCTTCAAGAAAGCTGCGCCCGGCACGCCATCGATGATGCGGTGGTCGATGGTCAGGCTGATGGTCATCATGTGGCGCTGTGCAATCTTGCCTTGATGAATGACCACTTTTTCGACAATGCGGCCCACGCCCAAAATAGCCAGTTCCGGCGGATTCAGAATCGGGGTAAAGCCATCAATGTCATAAGTTCCCAGGTTTGTGACCGTGA
Source organism: uncultured Anaerolineae bacterium (assembly GCA_903838415.1). Classification (GTDB taxonomy): domain Bacteria; phylum Chloroflexota; class Anaerolineae; order Anaerolineales; family Villigracilaceae; genus UBA5195. Next base: position 2,976 of record CAILYI010000050.1, read on the forward strand.
AAGTTCCGCCCGAATATTCGGTGGGGAGTAATTTCCCAGAGCGAGCTTTGTTAACCAGCCGGATGCGTTCACTCGCAATTTCACCCAATGTGAGTGAGTCCGTATTGAACAAAACTGGCACAAGTAATCCAACATCCAGCGAGACGGCCAACCCGACATTAACCTGCGGTAAAACGCGGATGAACGCGCCATCCAGGCAGGCATTGATGGCGGGGTGCTGTCGCTGGTCAATTTCAGCGAGGTGTACTTCCCCACACTGTCTGTGCTATCCACGGTGGTGGTTACGGTGGCGGCATAAACGGCGCTTGTTAGCACAGCGCTCAGCAGGAATACGGTCAGTGCAACAGATAAGGCACGCAGTTTGGGCCTAGATCGTGATTTCATAATTTACCTCATCAGAATTCTAATCATCTTAATGAGTTGCTTACCGCAGCTCTTGTTTCACAGTTTTTTTGCATCTAACCTCGTCAATATTCGCCGAGCTTCTAGTTCAACTCGTTGCGTCTTTCCGAAAGGACTTCCGTCTGTCGGGCATGCCGCTAATTTCAGCGGCGAAAAATCGCAATTTGTGGTCACCCTTGGTATAACTTAAATAAAAACAGGCTTGGTAAAACCAAAGCCTGCTCAAATATGAAAATATTTAAAGTATATTCGGCAGTCTGGCGATCATAATCGTAGCCAACACGATCGTAGACCCATAACTTTGCGTCCCCGCCTTTCGACGGATTTGCTATTATCGTTTCACTAACTTGATCGTATTAATTCACATCCTGATACTTTGATCTCCCCGAACACCCTCTAAAGTGGACCCTAAGCCCTGAATTAAAAGTATATAAAATCGCCCGTTTAATTTATGTGACTTATGTCACACTATTGGAAAATCTGATACAGCCACAAGCCATAATTGATAATTTAAACGAGCCCGATCGGGGGCATTTTTGCGCAAAAATACGTTTGTCGCTCAACAAGATTTTTTTGCATCATCCCACGGGAATCGTTACAATGTAACTCCTTGGTAATCATTGCCCGGTTTTTATTTGCTGTTACGGTTTTGCTTCCCGTTTGTAGAACGAGATCAGCGTATCGAGCTTCCGATCATCTTCCCGCCTGGCGCTCCAACCTTTCTGGGGTTTAAAAAAACCACATTGCTGTGGGTTGAGTGGCGGAAATCCGCCTGTACGGGTCCCCCCCTGTTCATTTTGGGGAGCTGCTACCCATACTATTAGTCACCTGAAAAATTTCGCCGTTTTTTGAGATTGTCCACCATCGTTTGGATTCTTGGTGGATGGGGCATCTGAAAAATCCCCCCGGTTTTGTATTGTCCACCACCATTTGGATATTTGGTAGTCATCTGAAAAAATTCCTCAAAATTGCGGATACATTGTTACCCATCCATCGAGAAAACACCCAATCAGGCGAAAGGCACAGGTAATAAGGGGGTACAGACGTCTTTGGTGCTACAATGATTCCACCAGTATCTCCCCCCCCACCCACACAACACACAGGGATCAGCCGTCATCGTGAGGATTGAACGATGGCGGCTGATTTTTTATCTTCGGGCGGCGTAATTCTGCCACGCGAAGCGCTAGCACTATACGGTTTTTTGATTTGTCATAGTCCGGGCCAAGTTGATTTATAGCCAGGCTTCGTCGTCTCCATATTCCAGAGAAAAACGGTCGCAGAAAATGCAATTGATAAAGCAAAGCCGTATCCTGCTTTTGATCAAAAGCTCCCATTGCGTAGTCTGTAAACTGCGTTACTTTTATTGGTGTCGGGCCTGATTGTGACCGGCCTGATTACCCAGAAAGTTAAAGAGCGCTTCAATACGCATGCCCAAATTCTAAACAGTGGAGCGGCGTTCTTTGCGGCTTCGAAGAACGTTACCCGCCTGGCATGGCAGGCTTTTGCTCAGAATCTGTCCCTTGAAAGCCAATTTCCAGGCATTCAGGACCTGGGCTATGCGGCCATCATTATTTGGAGCGTTCATAGATTCGTAACGATAAGGAAAATTCCCTATGTTGGCATCGATCAAAAAATGGCTTGCGCCTCCCGTTTTTGAAGGCGATGAAGAAAAAACGCGCCGCGCCAGTTTCCTCAATTTAACGATATTGATTGTTCTATCTTTTTTGGGATTCACAATCCCTGGTTCTTTGTTTGCTGGCACTATCCGCGCGGGAATAGGCTTTACCGCATCTATCCTGTTTTGTGTCGTTTTGCTTTTGTACTACTTGCTTCATAATGGTAAGGTTGCGCTTGCAGGAAGTGGATTGATGATCCTGGTGTTTCTTACGATCATTATCGTTGAAATCATCAATGGCACGGTTCGAGTTCCGGCTACCTTGGTTTATCTGTTTGTGATCATTACGGCGGGGATGTTGTTTGAATGGCGTGGTACGCTGCTTTCCGTTAGCATCTGTTCACTGGCTGTGCTGGGAATTATTCTGGCAGAAAACGCGGACAGGCTGCCCCAATCGGTTCATATCATTCCGCTGGTAAATTGGATTACCTACATGGGCCTGTTTGGGGTGATTGGTCTCGTATCTTTGTGGGGACAACAGACCACAAAACAAGCGCTTGGTCGTGCTGAACAGGAAATCAAAGCCCGTCAGCTGGTCGAGATGGAACTGCGAAAACTTGCACAGGCTGTCGAGCAAAGCCCAGCTTCTATTTTGATTACAGATCTGGATGGGAATATCGAATATGTTAATTCCCGCTTTACCCAGGTCACAGGTTATAGTTCTGATGAAGCCGTTGGGAAAAACCCGCGCATTCTGAAAACTAATCTCACCGCGCCAGAGACACATGCTCAACTATGGCAAACGATTAAGCAAGGAAAAGAATGGCAGGGAGAATTTGTAAACCGTAAAAAAGACGGCACTTTATATTATGAGTCCGCCATTATTTCACCGATTGCTGACTTGTATGGAATCGTCACGCATTATCTGGCAGTCAAGGAGGACATCACCGCCCGCAAGCTGGTGGAAGCAGAGCTGCACGCCGCAAAATCAGCGCTGGAAGTGGTCAATCAGCAAATTGAACAAGCCTATGCGTGCGAACAGCAACTGGTTCGCACCGATGCGTTGACCGCGCTGAACAATCTGCGCTACTTTAACGAACTTGCCGGGCATGCCTTCGAAGTGGCTCGGCGCTACCATCAGCCCCTGTCCCTGATCATGTTTGACATCGATAAATTCAAGAATGTCAACGAC
>CAILYI010000051.1 GCA_903838415.1 uncultured Anaerolineae bacterium
ATCAGACCACCCCTTAGGATCGACCAAAAACCGTCCAGTTTTTGGGGTCCACTACAGTATGGGATGCGCTGCGCTCCAACCGTCCTTATCGCCAGGCTTGGTCGAAAGAAAAAGTGTTGGAATACATCATTTCGCTTTCTGGAACGCATTTTGACCCAAAGGTGGTAGAACTGTTCTTGCATATGCAGGCTGAAAATGAGTAAACATCTTGCATAAGTGATGAATGTGCCATCATAATAGGCACATGAGATACGAAAACTTGCAAATTCTAAAAGACAAAGAATTCAAGCGGTCAACTCGGCATTCTTGCTGACTTTCTCCCAATCGGCGCTTCTGGTTACGCCCATTTTGGTCAAAGTCCCTGAGAGCCAATTGCCATACGGCTTTGAGTAAATTTCGTAGCCCATCTCAATTAATAAGGCCAGGTTCTCGCAAATAAATTAAAATCGCCAGGAAAATTTTACATTCTGTAAAAGTGGCAATAGATTTGGGAAATACAATACATTTTGACGAAAGTGGAGTTGTTCGACGAGAAAGAGATGCGACTCCTGTATCCCGCTGGAATTCCAGAGCACGCACGAGCAGATAAGGGTAGGGGAATGACAGAATCAAGTTATGCCAGGATCAGTTATCGGGGCGTATATTGTGTTTGATACACTATAATTAAATTGAAGTGCGTACTTTGTAATTCTTATTGAGCTTGCTAAATTACAGGTAATGGAAAATGTGGGTGATTTTATGGCTTCCAAAAAGAACCTTTCCGAAAAGCAAAATGTTTCCCCCGTGCCGGTTGATCAAACCTTCCACCAGTTGTTTGAACAACGTACTGTAATCATGCTGTTGATCGAACCCCAAACGGGCATGATTCTCGAATCCAGTGCGGCCGCCGAAATATTTTACGGGGTGCCTCAATCGAAACTGTGTGGCATGTCGATCGATGAAATAAATGCCCAGTCACCAGGACAGATGGCGCTGAAAGTTCAAAAAGCAAAAGATGAGGGGAAAAATTACATCATCATTCCACAACGCCTGGCCAGTGGAGAAGCACGCACCGTTGAAATCCATTCTTCCCCCTTCGTTTGGCAGCAGAAGCAGACCCTTTTCTTAATCATCCATGACATCACCGAACGCGCGCAAATTAGTGCTGCCCTAAATCATACAAATGTGGTTTTACAGGAAGAAGCGGTTCAACGAGAGATCTCGTTGGAAGATTTACAGGTGTACCAAATTGAACTTGAGATGCAAAACGAGGAGCTTCGCAAAGCGCAAGCTAACTTGGAAGTTGCAAAGGCGCGTTATTTCGATCTGTACGATCTGGCACCGGTTGGGTACTGTACTGTCAGCGAACAAGGGCTGATTCTGGAAGCCAACCTGACCGCCGCCAACCTGCTGGGGGACACTCGCGCCGGTCTGCTCGCAAAGCCTTTCAGCAGGTTCGTCGGCAGGGAACACCAGGATATCTATTATCTGCGTCGCACGAACCTTTTTAAAACTGGCACAGCCCAGGCTTTCGATGGGCAGATGATAAAGGAGAATGGCAGCGGGACCTTCTGGGGGCATCTTGACATTAGCCTCGCATGGGATCCCAATGGAGTCGCTGTTGCCCGAGTGGTGATCAGCGATATTTCTGAGCGCAAACAGGCTGAAGCCGCCTTGCGGGATAGCAACGAGATCACCCAGGTGATCCTAAATTCCGCCAACGAAGGCATCTTCCTGATCGAGATCAACGGCAAAGTACTCGCCGTCAACGAAGCGATCGCCGCCCGGGTGGGGAAAAGCGTCACCGATCTGATCGGCACAAATAACTATGACTACCTCCCGGTGGAGATGGCAGCGGTTAGTAGAGAACATGTGGCAGCCGTTGTACGCGAACACAAACCGGTCGTTTTTGAATTCGAGCTGTTCGGTCGCTGGCATGAAAACAGAATCTACCCCGTCACCGACAACGATGGACAGGTCAGACGAGTTGCGGTCTTCGGGCGCGATATTACCGAACGTAAACAGGCGGATGATGCCTTGCGCGCAACCGAAGAACATTTACGCGAAGTGCTGGAGAATTCACTGGATGTGGCCTATAAGCGCAATTTGAAATTGGACACTTATGAATATATGAGCCCAGTGATGGCCCAAATTTCCGGTTATAGCCCTGAAGAATTGCAGGCGATTCCGCTTGAAAAACTTTTGAATTTGACGCATCCAGATGACCGGGCAGAAATCGACCGGGTGTTGGCCGAGGCCGCCTCTGGGGTGAATGGAAATGCCTGCCAGGTTGATTATCGTTTCAGGCACAAGAATGGGCAGTACCGCTGGTTTCACGATCAATTCAAGGTCTTACATGATACGCAGGGACAGCCTTTGTCACGGATCGGCAGCGTCAGTGACATCACTGATCGCAAGCAGGCGGATGAAAAAATTCGTTCGTTGAATGTCGAGTTGGAAAAACTGGTGGTAACCGATACCCTGACCCAAATAAACAACCGTCGATATTTTATGCAGCGCGCAGTAGAAGAGGTCAATCGTGAATCTCGCAACAACCAACCCTTGGTGTTGTTAATGATGGATCTTGACCATTTCAAAAAAATCAATGATTCTTACGGTCATGCAGTTGGTGATGTGGTGCTTCAGCAAGTGGCGGCGGTTTTGAAGTCCAATTTGCGAGAAATTGATATCCTTGGCCGCATTGGCGGTGAAGAATTTGCCATGCTTTTGCCAAATACTTTTCTGGAAGAAGCAGTCCTGTTGGCTGAACGGTTGCGACAGTCCGTAGAAAAAATAGTTTTTGAAACGCCAGGGAACCTGCCCGTTACTGTAACCTTCAGTATTGGCGCAGCTGTTTTTGAAGATGCAATGACAAATATTGGCGATCTGCTCAGAAATGCGGACGAAGCCATGTACTATGCCAAACACAGCGGGCGAAACTGCGTGAAAGTGTATCAAGGCGTACCCCCCCCCCCGGAAGGGGTTCTGCGTCATCGGCGCTGGACGGGACGTAAGAACCATCGATAAACTCAGTCCCCTCGATGGTTTTACGAGACCAAGCAATATGGCAGGTTTTATTTTTTCAAAAAGAACACTGCGCAATGTTGGCTGCGATTCTTATGCTGTCTGAGTTTTAGACGTAACGAAGCAAGTCGGACATTTGCAGAGCCTGGGACGGTAAGGCGCGGCCTGCATTATCCTCTCGTTTTTTGCGATATATTTTAGCCTTAGAAATCAGTACCATCTTGCACCACCACCCAGGGATTTCGCGGCAGGATAAAGGTACCTGTGCGTCCACATGAAGTGTCTGGCACTAAACTGCGAACATATCAAATACTCTGCAAAAACCAACATAAATGCAAAGTAACTCTATTTTTATGGTGATGGTTGTTGCATATTGTGTTTGAAACACTATAATTAAATCGAAGTACGCACTTTGAAATTTTTATTGAGCTTGCTCAATTACAGGTATTGGAAAATGTGGGTGATTTTATGGCTTCCAAAAAGAACCTTTCCGAAAAGCTAAATGTTTCCCCCGTGCCGGTTGATCAAACCTTTCACCAGTTGTTTGAACAACGTACTGTAATCATGCTGTTGATCGAACCCCAAACGGGCATGATTCTCGAATCCAGTGCAGCCGCCGAAATATTTTACGGGGTGCCTCAATCGAAACTGTGCGGCATGTCGATCGATGAAATAAATGGCCAGCCATCAGGACAGATGGGGCTGAAAGTTCAAAAAGCAAAAGATGAGGGGAAAAATCACATCATCATTCCGCAACGCCTGGCCAGTGGAGAAACACGCGTCGTTGAAATCCTTTCGTCCCCCTTGGTTTGGCAGCAGAAACAGACCCTTTTCTTAATCATCCATGACATCACCGAACGCACCCAAATTAGTGATGCCCTGGATCATACAAATATGGTTTTGCAGGAAGACGCGCGTCAGCATGATCTCTCGCTGGAAGATTTACATGTGTACCAAATTGAACTTGAGATGCAAAACGAGGAGCTTCGCAAAGCGCAAGCTAACTTGGAAGTTGCGCGGGCACGTTATTTTGATCTGTACGATCTGGCACCGGTTGGGTACTGTACTGTCAGCGAACAAGGGCTGATTCTGGAAGCCAACCTGACCGCTGTCAGTTTGCTGGAAGTAACCCGAGTAGATTTGCCGAAGAAGGCATTTCGCCGCTTTATTCACCCCGACCAGCAGCCTGCTTACATCCAGGCTCACAGGCAGCTTTTTGAAACCGGCGAGACACTGAGTCTGGATGTGCAGCTGCTGAAAAAAGATGGAGCGCATTTTTGGGCACACCTGAAAGCCACCCTCAGGCCAGATGCTCCGCAGAGCTCAGAAAAAGATGCTGGCAGGCCTATTATAGGATGGATTGTGATCAGCGATATCAGCGAGCGCAAGCAGGCAGAAGAGGTGCTGCAGACTGCGCATGCTGTCCTGGAACTGCGTGTGGCGGAGCGGACGGATGAGTTGCGGAAGGAAATCATCGAGCGGAAAAAGGCTGAGTATCAGACAAAGGAACGAGTGAAAGAGTTGCAGGCTTTTTACAACTTGGCTGAGATCGCCGAAAAAGAAGGCATAACACTTGAAAACCTGTATCAGGAACTGGCGGACGTCCTACCGAAAAGCTGGCAGTACCCGGAGATTGCTTGCACCCGGATCGGAATGGGTGACAGAGAATTTTGCACGGAAAACTATACAGAGTCCCCATGGATGCTATCCGCGTTCATTAAGGTGAATAAAGCAGTCGTAGGTAGTCTCAAAGTCGGTTACCTTGAAGAGAAGCCAAAAGAAGACGAAGGACCGTTTCTGAAGGAAGAGAGATGGCTCATAGACGCAATCGCCGAGCGGATAGGACGTATCACCGAGAGCAAGCAGGAGGCAGAGAAACTGCAAAAATCCGAAGCCCGCCTC